>JAYUUV010000160.1:0-4412 GCA_043754695.1 Planctomycetota bacterium | reverse complement strand
AGCATGCTTCACGTTCCAGGCCCCGTACCCCGACACTCCGCATGGCGATCTTCACTCCCGCACCGAACGTTGGTCCGCTCCAGGTGGCCGTGCCCGACGAGGGCAAGACCCTGCCGATCACGCGCGAGGAGATCGTGCTCGCCACCGATCCACGCGGACAAGTCGCCGAACAGTTTCGCGGCCTGCGCAACTCGATCGTCGCCCTGAATCCCGAGAGCGCGCCGCGCTCCGTGATGGTGACAAGTTCTTTGCTCGGTGAAGGCAAATCGGTCGCCGCGGTCAATCTCGCGCTGGCCCTGGCGGAGATGCCGGGCACGCAGGTGCTCGTGATCGATGCCAACATGCATTCGCCGACTATCGAGGACTTGCTCTCGATGCCGCGCCGTCAAGGACTCAGCGAACTGCTCTCCGGGCGACTGCCGCTCGACCATGCGATTCGCGCCACGAGCGTGCCCACGGTCTCGGTGCTCGGCGCCGGCTCGATCGCGCGCAATCCGTCCGAGTTGCTCGCGTCGGAACGCATGAAGACTCTGCTCTCGACGTTGAAGCGCCGTTACAGCTACGTCGTGATCGACACTCCGGAAGCCTCGACCACGAGTGATGCGTGTCTGCTCGGCGCGATCGCCGATGGCGTCGTGCTCGTCGTACGCCAGAACACGACGCCGCGCCAGTACGTGGAGCAGACCTATAACCTGCTCGAGTCGCTGGGCGCCAATGTGCTCGGCACGCTGCTCACCGGCGCGCACCTGGCCGATACGGCGCGCGGCAAGCGTTGATCCGGACCTTGATCAGCTGAACAGCCAGCGCTGCACGAAGCTGCGCACGAATCCGGGCTTTTCGCTTCGAGCGGGCGGAGTTTCGTGCGCGGCGATTTTTCGCGTCACCAGTCTGGGCGTGCGCATTTCGTTGCCCGTGCGGGCCGACCAGAGCAACTCTTGCAGGTGTGCCTTCTCGAAGGCGAGCGCGGCGGCGGTGCCCGAATACTCACGCTCGCGGCGGCGGAATTCGCGGCTGTGGAAGATGCGCCGGCCCTTCGCGCCGCGCTCGGCGGGCAGCGCAGCGTGCAGTAGTTCGTGAAACAGCACGTAGCGCACGAAGAATTCCGGGACTGCTGACTGATCGAGCACGGGATGCATGCGCACGATGCCGGTCCAGTAATCGAAGCTGCCAAGGCGCAGCGTGCGGCGCGTGCGCGACTTCGGCGCGCGGCCCCAGGTCAGCCGCGGCCACTTCGCCGGCGCTTCGCTCGCTGCCATGGCATCAGGCGCGAACTCGCCCGCAAATTCGTTTTCACGCAGGCCGAGCGCCAGCGCCTCGAGATCGTGCACGCGGCCCGCGCTGACGATTTTCAGCTTGCGCGGAGCGCTGCGCTCCATCGATTCGATCTGCGTCTCGACCCATTGGTCGAGCAGTTCCAACTTGCGGCGCGCGCGGCGGCCGGAGCGAATCCACGACACGACCGCGCCGCGAACATCAGGCGGCGCATGGGCGAAAAACGCGTTCATGCGCACCTTGCGCTGGGGGCCGTGCGGCTCGACCCGCAACACGGTGCGCCGCGCGCGGGTGAAGATCACATCGACGCGAGTCTCTAGTTCGAACGAGAGGAACTCGCTCCAAGCTTCGGGCCCGAGCGGCTGTTGCTGCCCGGGCCCGCTTGCTTCGATCGCCTGCCTGCGCGTCTTCGCGTTCACCCGGAAAGACTAACCGCCGGTCAGGCTCAATTCGTAACTCTGATCGCTGCCTTCGGTGACCGTGATCTGCTTTTGCGAGCGCACGATACCCGTGATGGCGCCGAAGGCGTCGTCCGAGCCGACGCCCTGGACCGTCGCGGAGAGCGTGTAGTTGTTCGGCTTGACGTGCGTGAAGCTGAAGCGGCCCTCGGCGTCCGAGCGCGTGTCCAGGACGATGTCGCTGGACTCGGACTCCATGTGCACGAACCCGCCGCGCAGCGGAGTCCCGCCCGGGCCGACCACCGTGCCCTTGACCGTGCCGCCAACCTGCAGGGTGATCGGACCGACATCCGTCGGCTGGCCGTCGACGACCATGATGTCGCGTTGCATGCCCTGGGCGAAGCTGGGGTGGTTGATGCGCAGCTGGTACTTCTCCGGGGTCAGGAAGCGCAACTCGAACATGCCCTCGGACGTGGTGACCACGCGGCGCGAGGTCGTGTTGGTCGGGATCATCATCCCGAACATCGGATCGTTCGGGTCGTCGGCGAAGGTGTCGTCGTGGCTGGTGACCACCGCGCCGCCGATCGGCGCGCCATTCGCCCCGACGATTCGGCCCTTGATCGAGCCACCGCGCGACAGCTTCACGACCATGTTGATCGAAGGCCGGTCGGCCGTGATCGAGAAGGCTTCCGAGAAGGTCGGTGCCGAGGTGTTCGAGTTCGCCAGCAGGGTGTAGGTGCCCGGGTCGAGGCCGCAGAGTTGAAAGTTCCCATCCGTCGCGCCGGTGAAGTTCTCCTTCACGCCGGTCTCCTCCGACGGCACGCCGATTCCCGGCACTTGAGTCGGTGCAAGCCTGCGCACGGCGACCGTGAAGGCCGTCACCGGATTGCCGGCGTTGTCGACCACGCGTCCGTTGACGCAGGCCTGGGCCAGCATGTCGATGATCACGTTCATGTCGCCGACCGCGACGCGCGAAAGCTTCTGCTGGCGATAGCCCTTGGCTTCGCACTGCAGGATGTAGGAGCCAGGGTGCAAGTTCATCAGCGCGAACGTGCCGTCCTCGAGACTCTTCGCTTCGCCGCGGTAGCTGACGTTGTTGCCCGTGTTGTAAGCCAGGATGACCGCGTCCTTGATGCCCGCGCCATCGGAGCCGATCACCTTGCCGCCGATCGGCTGGCCGACCGACATCTGAAAGTCGACGGTGACGCGCTCTCCGGGTGTGCCCTGGATGTTGACCGGACTGCGAGTTTGCGTGCCGTAGCCCTCGGCCGAGCAGGTCAGCTGCTTCGCGACCGCGTAGACGTTCGCGAATTCGAAATGTCCGACCAGGTCGGATTTGACGATCAGGCGATCGGGGCTTTCGCCCTGGCCCGAGTAGAACGCGCTGTCGAGCCACAGCTCGGCGTTGGGCACCACGTTGTTGGCGGTGTCGGTCACAGTGCCCTGCACGATCGAACCTGTCTTCAGGATGATGTTCGGGCCCTGGAAGTCGCCTTCGTCGCCGACGGCCACGAGTTGTTCCTGGGCCGGCGAGTAGTTCGGGTGCGAGACGATCAAGAAGTAGTCGCGGCGCGGAATCACGTTCTGGAAGCGATAGGCGCCCTTCTCGTCGGTGGTCATGACGATCGGCTTGCTGCCCGAGCTCGCACCGGTGATCCACAGCATGGCCACCTCCTGGCCCATCAATGCGTCACGGGAGAGCTGGACCTTCGCGCCGCGCAGCGGCTGCTTGTCCTCGTTCATCACCAGGCCGTAAAGCGTGTTCCGACCCGGACGCTCGACCGCCGCGCTCTCGTTGACTCCTGCACCGGCCTGGACGGCTTCCTCGGCGGTGCGGGCCGTTTCTGTCGGCGTCTGGACTTTTTCCGTCTTGGGCGTCTTGGGCGGGGCAGGAACGACATCCGCTCCGCCGACCTCCGGCGTCGCAACCGTCGGCGTCGAAGGGCCGAAGTTCTGGAGCGTGAAGATCAGGGCGACGGCGGCGACGAGGACCAGCAGGAGGACGACAAGGGGTCGCATGGCGAAATGTGTGGTTAGCGCGGTAGGCCGTTCAGCCAGGCCGTGCTGGAGTAGTGGAGGTCAGAGCTGTCGGGCGTCCAGGTTACCGGCCTGCCCTCGGTCAATGAACCCTGTTGGGTTTGACTCGGGGCTGACAGGGGAGTGTCTGGCACCTGGAGGAGAGACGCACCGCAGCCCGGTTTTCTTCCCGGGCCGCTTACATCGGCCGAACTGCCGCCGAAGCCTCAGTGCGGAACGGCCTTGGGAGGGGCTGCAGACTCGCTTTCGCCCTCGACGTTGCGGCCCGGCCAAAGCGACTCCCAGAAGAGCTGGGTGCACAGGAAGTAGGCGAACACGACCAGTTCCATTTCGACCTTGCGGTAGACCTGGATCTTCGCGGATCGAGCGAGCGGCCAGCCCAGGATGCGAGCCATTTCGCCGGTCTTGGGCGCCTGGAGCGTCCAGCCCGGGCGAAAACCGGTCAAGGGCAGAACCCGCAGCGGCCGGCTGCCGGTGTGCAGGACGATCTCGCGCCGAGAAATGTGCCAGCGCAGAGACGAGCCGAGCCACTCCTTGCCCTCGGTCCAGAGCGAAAACTGGCTGCGCAGCAGACCCGGATCGCGGCGGAAGACGAGCACCTCGCCTTTGGCCGGGCTGTAGCGGCCGCCTGTGACCATGCCCCAGCCGTTGCGCTGGACCTGCAGCACGCCCAAGGGCCCCTCGGCCGTGGTCAGGCGGTGGGTG
>JAYUUV010000159.1:0-14191 GCA_043754695.1 Planctomycetota bacterium | reverse complement strand
GTAGATGCTGGGCGTTCCCTGCGAACCTGTGATCGGGAGAGTGCCCACTGACGTCAACTTGCCGCTGCCGAAGGAACTCGGCGACGGGCAGGACTCGGGGTCGTTGTCGTTGATCGCGCCTGGAGTGCCGAGGTCCATCGCAGCCCAGGCACTCAACGCAGCGGCGAAATTGGAGGGCAGGGCAGCTTGATTCGGCAAGATGCGCTCGACCGATTTCCCTGCCTGGATCGGCACGCCGGCTCCGCCCCAGGAAAGCGTTTCGATCAAGGCGTTGGCGGCGGTGCGCAGCGAAAGCGAACTGGGGGTGTTGAGCAATCCAAACTGCTCCCAGGGTGCGCCCAGATCCACGAAGACGTTGCCGTTGCGCGATTCCCTGCCGTCGACGCCCAGCAGGAAATGCTCGCCGGGAGCCAGCACGACTGGACTGGCGACGGTGAACGAGTTCACACCGGACTGAACTTTCAAGCCGGCGAGCGAAATCGGCGCCAGCGCGGTGCTCTCGAGCTCGATCCACTCCCCGTAGATGTCGTTCGACGCCGCCGGATCGACCATGGCCTCGCCGATCACCAGATTGTTCGTGCCGGCCGTCGCCACAGGGTGTTCGAAGGTCGTGAAGTTGACGGTCTCGCCTCCGATCGCGCGCGTGGCGTGGAAGCTGAGGCCGTCGCTGACCAGCACGATGCTGCTGTTCATGGCGCTGAAGCCTCCGGCGCCATTGGCCGTGTCGCCGGCCGTCGTGCACCACTGCACGCGCGCGGCCGCAGGCGAGTTCCATCGGTTGGTCACGGTCTTGGTCGGGTGCCCGTAGGAATTGTCGAAGCCCGCGGACTCGATCACCATCGCGGGCGAAAGGTTGCCCACGACCTCGCTCGTCGAACCGGTGCTCGATCCGTGGTGCGAGGCGACCACCACTTCGACCTGTCCGATCACTGCGCTGGCCGGACCCTCGACATTGGAAGTCGAACCGTCGCCGTTCGCGGTGCAGTCGCCACCGACGTAGCAGTCGAAGTCCCCGTAGCGAATCACCAACGCCAGCGAGCGTGAGTTCTCTTCCTGACTCGAGGTCGTGGGATTCACCGAGCCCCCCGACCAGGCTCCGTTGATAGCCATCACCTCGATCGTCGCACCCCCGCCGAGGTCGAGTGTCTGACCGAGCGTGGCGATCTGACGCTTGCCAGCGACCGCCGTCCCGTAAGACGTCACGAACGAGTTCGACGGCTTGTTGGTGTCGCCGCGATCGTAGGCTGCCGTCAACGGCTTGTAGCCCGTGTTGAACAAGTCGATCAGCCCACCGAAGTGATCGGTGTGCCAGTGCGTCATGTAGGAGTAGTCGAGCGTCGTGACTCCGATCGATTGCAGGTAGGGTTTTACGAGCAGGGTGCCATCGCCCGGGTTGCCCGCGTCGATCAGCACGCGCATGCCCGTCGGCGAGCGCACGAACACGGAAAGCCCCTGATCCACGTTCACGACGTGGACCTCGAGGTTCTGCGCCAGGGCCGTGCTTGGAGCAACGAACCACAGGCCCAGGAGGAAGATGGAAGCAGAGCTGGCGCGGTCGAAGGGTGATTTCATGGAGGGGACGGCAGCGCAGTGCCGCCCCCTCTTTCTATCACGGCAATTCAGGCCCGGACGAGGCTTTCCGGCCTTCCTTCACCGGCCGGTCACCCAACGGTTGGAAGCGTCACCTCAGCGGCCAGGCCCACGCTCAGGGACAAGTGTCATTGTCCTGCCGCGGCGTGCCCATGTCCGTATTGCCCCCACCGATCAGGGTCTTGCCGGGACACCAGTTAGCGGGGTCGTCATTCAGGTAGACATCTCCCGCGAAAAGGTGCAGTGAAAGCGTCTTGCCGGGCACGTCGGGCCAGAAGATCCCGTCGTCGTAGTCCACTTCGTCGATCAGGTAGCCGCTGCGAGCGGTCAGCAGGATCGAGTCGGCCGCGTTCCCCAGCGTGAAGTTCGAATACTTGTAGTCGACCGCCACACCTCCGTTGGTCAGCGGATCCTGGTCGATTCCGAGCACGAAACGCTGCCCTGGGCTGAGGAAGAGCGGCAGACCGCCGTTCGCGATCGTGTGCGAGTTGGCTCCAAGGTCGGAGATCTTCCAGCCCGCGATGTTGATCGCGTGACCCGTGATGTTCTGGATCTCGAACCATTCCCCGTGCGCGTCGCTGACGAAACTGGGGTCCTTCATGATCTCGGTGATCACGATGTCCCCGCGCTGCGGGACGAAGACGGCTTGAGTTCCCGAGCCGGGCATCCCGACGGCGGGCGAGTACTGCGCTGTTCCGAGTGTCGGACGCGCAACGAAGCGTGCGGCGAGCCCGTCGGGAAGCGGGCCGCGATATTCGAGTTGAGCGCGACCCTCGGCATCCGTGCGCAGCACCTGGCGGCGAATGCCGACCAGGGATTCGCCGCGCAGGGAGCCGAGTTCCAGGATTGCATTCGTCAGCGGCGCAGCGCCTGCGAGGCTCACGCGCAGGCAATTGCGCCCCGGCGCGCGGCCGACATCGACGCGCGTGACCAAGCTTGTGCAGCTGCTCGGCGCCACGGCGGCTTCTTCCGCCCACTCTTCCTCGATCACAGTGGGCCGTCTGGAAAGCTGAGCCCTTTCATCGTGCACAGGTGCGGAGCCTTGTTGAGCGCTCCACGCGGCGAGAACGCACGCCGCATGCGGAAACCATTGGATCATCGAATCCTCGTGCTGAAATCCGGTTGGAACGGAGGCGAGCTCGAAGCTCCCACCCGGCCGCATCCCTACCCGGTGAATGCGGCAAGAACACGACTGCCCCACGGCGCTCTGGCGGCCCTGAAAATCAGATTTTTTTCATGATTCCAGCGATCGGGGCGCAATTCCTTGCACGCGGCACCGGCGCTGATGGAATGGGCCCACCATGCGCTTCATCCTCCGCCTGCTCCTCGTGGCCTTCGTCGTCCTGCTGGCACTCGTGCTCGGGCTCTATCTTCTGATCGATCGCGGCGCGAGCGCTGCCGTGGAGAAGGGCGTCAGCTACGCGCTCGCGGTTCCCGCCAGCGTGGGCGGCGTGAAGCTCCAGCCCTTCGATGGGATCATCGGCATCGAGGAGTTGTCGATCTCCAATCCTGCGGGGTTCTCCGACCAGCCGATGCTGGGCCTGAAACGCGCCCTGCTGCATGTGCAGCTGTCGAGCCTGATGGGCGATCTGGTCGAGGTGCAGAGCTTTGAACTCGACGGCGTCCATCTGCGCCTGGAAGGCCGCGGCATGAAGACCAACTACGGAGTGATCCAAGAGAACTTGGCGCGCCTGGGCAGCGGCGCTGGACAGCCTGAAAAGCCCGCCCCCGAACAGACAGGTTCGCAGAAGCGCTTCGTCATCCACGATCTCGTGATCCGCAACACGACAGTCGAAGTCGACTACGAGCTCGATCCGGCGCTGGGCAAGCTTGGCAACGGCGCCGCGAACGCCAGCATCCCGGAGATCCACCTCGAGAATGTCGGCAACGGAAAGAGTCTCTCGATCGCCGAGTTGTCGAGCGTCATCTTCAAGGCGCTGCTCGAAGCCGCGGCCTCCGGCAAGCTACCCGGCCTGTCCGCTGACGTCGTCAAGGATCTGGCCAAGAGCCTGGCCGAACATCCCGAGAACGCGGTCGAGATCGGCAAGGGCGTCGAGAGCACGCTCAAGGGCGTCAAGGATCTCTTCAAGAAGAATTGATCAGCCGATGCCCCAGTCCTTCAGGCGCTGGTAGATCTTCGCTCGCGAAATCCCCAGCCTGCGCGCCGCCTCGTTCTTGTCGCCGTTCGACGCGCGCAGCGCGCGCAGGATTGCGTCGCGCTCCAGGTCGGCGAGCGTCACCAACTGATCGGGCGCATGCGGCGAAAGCGCGAGGTCGCCTTCGCTGACCAGGCCCGGATCCTGCAGGTCACCCGCGGAGAGCACGCACAACCTGGCGATCTCGTTGCGCAGCTCGCGCACATTTCCGGGCCACACGCGCGCACCGAGCTTGGCCAGGACTTCCTTCGAGACACGCCGCGGCTCCGTTCCAGGCTCGGCCAACTGGCGCAAAAAATGCAGGACCAGTTCGGGAATGTCCTCCGGCCGACGCGCGAGCGACGGAAGATCGATGCGCAAGCCTTCGAGCCGGTAGAAAAGGTCGGCCCGAAAGCGACCCTCGCGCACTTCGCGCGCCAGGTCGCGATTGGTGGCCGTCACCAGCCGAAAATCGACGTGTTTGGATTCCGCGCCGCCGAGCCGGCGTACTTCGCCGCCCTCCAGCACGCGCAGCAGCTTGGCCTGCAGCTCGAGCGGCAGCTCGCCGATCTCATCGAGGAACAGCGTGCCGTGATCGGCCCGTTCGAAGAGCCCCGCGCGATCGCGCTCGGCACCCGTGAACGCTCCGCGGACCGAACCGAAGAATTCTGACTCGATCAACGCCGGCGGCAGCGCAGCGCAGTTCTCGGTCACGAACGGATCTTCGGCGCGCGGCGAGTGTGCATGAATGGCGCGCGCGGCGAGCTCCTTGCCGCTGCCGCTGGGTCCCTGAAGCAGCACGGAAAGCTTCGTCTTGCCGGCCAGTTCGATCTGACGGTGGACTTCCCGCATGGCGCTTGAACTGCCGATCAGACCGGCGGATGCGAGCGGCAATCCCGCAGCAACCAGGGCGCGCTGACTGGTGCGCAACTCCGACTCCGTCTGGGCCATGCGTTGGTTGAGGCGGCGGTTGAGGCGGCGGATTTCCTCCATGCGCCGGACCTGCACGATCGCCAGCGCGGCCTGATCGGCCAGCAGGCCGAGCATGCGCTCCGCGCGATCGCCGAAGGCCCCGCTCTTCAAGCGGTGATCGACGTAGATCACCCCGCGCGCCTGCTTGTCGATGCGAAATGGAGCGCACAGCACCGAACGCAGGTCCAAAGCAATCACCGAGGCCGCCTCGGCGTGCGACGGATCGTCGGACGCGTTCGAAATGCGCAGCGGCCGCATCTGCGCGAGCGCTTCGGACAGGATCGAACGAGAAATCTCGACTTCGGGCGCGGGAATGTCGCCTCGGCGTGAATCGAGCGCCGTGTCGAATTCGAGTTCACCGTCGTTTTCCAGAACCAAGAATCCTCGTTCAGCGCCGCTGACCGCCAGCGCGCAATCGACGATCTCGCCCAACAGCGAACTCAGGTTGGGCTGGTCCAGCAGTCGGTGGTTGATCTCCAGCAGTCGAAGCACATCCATTTCGTTCTCCGGTTCTTCGTTGGCAGCGGCCCGCGCAAGCACGTGGTCTTCCGGCCAGGGATCGGGCACGGACAACAGATTGGCGCTGAGCGCAAGTTCCGTGCCCTCCCGCGCGCCGAGCGCGCAACGGGCCAGCGCGGAACGTGCTCGCGCCGCGGCCTGACGCTGGACATCGAGTCCGGAACAACGCGCCGCCATGGCGATGCAAAGCCGCGCCAGGCGGTCGTCGCGTCCGCGTCGATCGAGTTCGGCCGCAAGTTTCTGCGCGCGATCCTCGTCGAAGGGCTCGCTCGCCAGCAGGCGCTGCAGTTCCAGATCCAATCGCGCCAGCGGTTGATCCGAATCGTCGTCCCGCGCCCGCGCGCGGCGCGGATCCTCGGCGCTCGCGAGCCAGTCGCGAGCCTGGACGCGCACGAGTTCGAGACCGAGGCTCTGCGCCAGGGCGCCGGCACGCTGCGCGAGCAGTTTGGCTGCGGCAAGATCGCCCGAGTAGGCCTCCGCGCGGGCCAGGCACAGCAGGGAGCGCGGATCGCCTTCTTTGGATCTGTCCCACTCGCCGCCGACCTCGCCGCTCAGCGGCACGCCCAGCCGTGCGCGGCATTCGCCGGCTGTGGCTTCGAGCAGCGCCGCGTCCTGCCTGCGCCCGGACTGGGCCAGGGAGCTGGCCGCCAGTCGCGCTTCGATCTCGGCCCGGCCCACGTGTCCGCGTTCAGCGAGCGTCAGCGCGAGCACACCGCGCGTGACCAAAGCACCCGCGTGATCGCCCAGGCGCTGGCGCAGGGCAATCGCCGAATGCGCCAGTTCTTCGGCGCGCCGCAGTTCACCCAGATCGCGCAACAGCGCGGCGAACGAACCGCGCACCTGTGCGCACAGCGTCGCCGACCTTGTCAACGTGGCGCGCGCATCGGCGAGTTCGAAGTACTGCTCGGCGCGCTGCAGGTCGCCGGCGCGTCGCTCGAGCGTGCCGAGGTTCATGCACAGCGCTGCCTCGCGCAGAACATCATGGGCGGCGCGCGCCTCGGCGAGCTGGCCTTCGAGCAACTCGCGCGCGCGGCCGATCTCGCCACTGCGCAGCCAGCTCATCGCGGCATAAACCTCGATCGAGCGCGCGATTCGAGCTTGAAGCTGCGCCAGCTTGGGAACGCTCTTCGCCAGTGCGAGCACATCGCCGTCGCGGCCAAGCTGCGCGCAAAGCTGGATCCGCGCGAGCAAAGCTTCGCCGCCGTCGTCGCGATCGAGTTGGGCCGCGCGCTCGAAGTGTTCCAGCGCCGCGGCGGGCTCGTGACGCAAGAGCGCGACCCGGCCGTGGATGCGTTCGCCGGCTGCGCGATCCTCCCCCGCCGCGGATCGATCGAGGGCCGCAGTGAATTCCAGCGCGTGGTCCAACTCGCCCGCCTGCGCGTAGGAAAGCGCCAGCTCCGCACTCAGGTTGGACGCGAACTCCTCGCCCAGCGCCCAGCGCGCATCTTCGGCGCAGGCAATCGCCGCTTCGGGCGAGCCGGCTTCGCGCGCAGCCGCGAGTGCTTCCGAAAGTTCGAGCGCGCTCGTGCGTCCAGCGACGTACGACCAGGCGCGCAGGGCGAGCACCTGCGCGGAACTCTCGCGATTCCCGTGCGCAGTCCGCGCCGCGAGCACGTCGGCGATGTGCGCCGCCGCTTCGCGGCGCAGGACGAGCGGCAGGCGAGCGGGATCGACGCGTTCAGCCAGTTCGACTTGCGGCGTGCCCTCGCCGACTTCGAGCCGGCACAGACCGGTCGACTCCAGGCGCGCGAGCACCGCGCGCAGCGCCACGGAATCATTCGCCACGGCCGCGAGACACTCGGCCGCCGAAGCTCGGCCGCGCGTCAGCGCGAGCAGACTGACGATGGCCAACTCGTGCTGACCTAGCGCCGCGAGATTCGCCGGTCCGGATTCGCGCAGTTCGCTGGCCGTGACCGGTCTGCCCGGCCGAATGCGGCCGGCCGGAAGCACGACACCTGTGCGCCAAGCGCGCTGCACGGCGCGATCCAGGCTCGCAGCGCTGGTCCCTCCCGCGGAGTGCAACGCGCGCGCGAATTGCGAGCGCAGCTCTTCGGATTCCTCGCTGAGCCAACCCGCGACGAAGCGCTCGACGGCTGCCAGGCTCGGCGCTTCGAGCACAAATTCGGACCAGCCCGCTTCCTCGGCCGGCGGAGCTTCAGCTGAGACGACGACCAGCGCGTCGCGCGCGTCCAGCCCGCGCGCCAGTGCGCTGACCGCGCGGCGCTGACTGAGATCGCGGCCGGCCAGAGCGAACATCGAAAGCCTGGCACGCTGCGAATCCGCCCGCGTGGGCGGAGCGAGACAGCGCGCGAGCCAATCCTCGACATCGGTTTCCGTGCCGCCGCGCAAGGGCAAATCGCCCGAAACATCGGCGCCGGCGAGACTGGCGAGCACTCGCAGCTCTCGCGCGACTGCGGTCGCATCCTCGCCTTCAGGGATGCGCACCCAGCCGCGCCCGTGAAGCGCTGCCAGATCCGCGGCCAAGCGCTCGAACAGTGCTTCGCGTCCGCGACGGATCCCAAAGCGCGGGCATTCGAATTGCGCGTCGAAGGCGCGCGCGCGCTCATGCTCGCCCAGACGCGCGCACAACGTGCGTCCGATCTCCGCCGCCGAAGCCGGGCGCGCGGCGGGATCGCGCTCGACGAGTTGCGCCGCGAGGTCGGCAATCCATTCGGGCAGATCGGCGGGCCTGCTGCCGGCCGCGCTGAAAAAGTCGCCGACCGGAAACCTGGCGTAGAACTCGCGCGCTGAATGGCGCAAGCCGCCGAAGAGATCGACGATCAGGACACCGAGCGCGAACAGGTCGGCGCGCGCGTCCAGCGCTTCGCCGCGCAGCACTTCGGGCGCGAGCGCGAACGCCGAACCGGAGACGTCGAGCTGCGCACCGCCACAGCGGCGAGCCAGCCCGAAATCGGTCAAGGTCACACGGCCGTCCGCATCGACGATCACATTGCGCGCCTTCAGGTCGGCGTGCACGAAGCCCGCGCGATGCAACGCTTCGAGCGGCTGGCAAAGCCGAGCGATCATCGAGCCAATGCTGCGCGGGTCGCGGGCGGGCGGCACGCCGACCCAATCGCGCAGGTCCATGCCGGGGATCCAGGCGCGCGCCAGATAGCGGCCGCCGCCAGATAGCGATCCGTGTTCGACCAGGCGGGCCAGCCCGGGGTGATCGAGGCTCGCGAGCACCGCGAGCTCGGCCAAGTCCTGACCGTGGACTCCGCTCTCGAGGCGCACGACCACGTCGCTTCCGTCGTGCTCGGCCAGCCAGACCTGCGCGTCGACTCCGACTGCAAGCGCCCGGATCCAACGGAATCCCGCGGGTCGCTGGGAATCAGGGGGCTGGCTGGGCTGCATTGTCCAAAGTCTGGACGACGGGGAAGACGGCGTCTGCCGCGAACTGGTTTCCGGGACCGAAATCAGTGTTCAAGGCCTGTTCCGGAGCGCCAGGGGCCTTGCAATCGCGAGCTCGCCCGGCGATGAGTGCCCGGTACGCAAGTTGCGGTCCATGCCTACAGTAGACTCTTCCTGGAGCCAATCACCATGCGCCGCCGTACCTTTCCAATCGCACTGGCCGGCTGTCTCGCCCCCTGCCTCGCAGCCTGGGCGCAGTCTCCGCACACGGTCCTTTTCCGCGGCCTGCCCGCCAGCTTTGGGACACTTGAGCAACGCGACCTGGCCGCGGGTGGCCCGCCCTCGTTCCCTTTAGGTGCAAGGCCGATTCGGCTTCTGCCGCTTGAGGTCAATGGCCGCACGGAATTGACGCGCACCGATCCAGCCCAGGGATGGCGGCACGACGACGTCCCTGGAGCCAGCCGCGTCAGCCTGCCCGCGGAACGCGGCTCGCTGTTTCATTTCGAAGCGGATCTCGGCGCGGGAGTGCGCAGCTTCGGCTTTTTCTGGATCGATGCCTCTGGACTGGCCAGGCCCGCGATCGAGCGCAATGGGAGTGGTCCGGCGAACGATCGAGATCCGTTCCAGGCGCGCGTCGCCGCTTCCGCCGATGGCCTGACGATGCTCTGCGCGACGACGCGCGAAGCGGGCGGCGATCTGCTCGAGGTCGAACTCGCTACAGGTAACGTCATCGATCGCACAGCGAATCAGCCGCCGCGGTTGTGGCTCGCCCAAAGTTTGTGCCTCGCACCGCAGTGGGGCCTCGCGATGTACGCCGACGGCATGCAGAGCTTCAGGCGTTTGCCTGCGGCCCAGGCGAGCGCGCTGAGTCTGGGCTCGCCTGCACCCACGTGGTACCCCGGCGACGTCGCGCTGTCTGTGTCCGGCAGCTACGGCGTATTCGTCGCGGGCAGCTCGATGTTGTCGGCGGATGTCTTCGTGGTCGATGCGAACGGATCGGTCGCACGCGCCACGCAGACGCCGGCCGCCATTTCGCCCGCAGGCTATCTACCCGAGCAACTCGACGGTCCTTACCTCAGTGTGTCCGACGACGGCAGCCAGTGCGCATGGCGCACGGAGGGTCTGACGCGCGAGGCCTTCCTGGCGCGCGTGCCTTGGCAAGTCGCTGCTCCCGAAGTTCAGCTCACCTCGAACGCCAATTTCACGGACACGATCGACGAGGTCGGCCAGTTCGCCTTCCGCCCGAACACGGGCCTGGTCTTCAGCGCGGGCGAGCGTGCGGCGCCGGCGGGAGGTATCGGCAAGCTCGACGTCTTCTCGGCCGTGCTCCCGCCCGGCACGGGCGCCCCCACGCTCCAAAATCTCTCGCAGTCCTCGGGGCTCGTGGCTCCGCCGTTCCTGCTTCCGGGTGCCATCCGCCCCGAAGGAGCTGTCGACGTGCCCGGCGGTCAGGGCCGCATGCTGCTCGATCGCGCCACCGACAGGCTGGTCTGGCTCGCACCCCAGGGTGGCCCGCCGGCGACGGTGCTTTTGGGGGTCAAGGGCTTCACGGGTGTCGAACGCTCTGCTGCGCGCTGGATCCTGATCGTCCAGCGCACCAGCCAGGGGCAGCCCCACGAAGTCGTGGCCTGGGACGCAAGCTCACCGCTCGCGCCGCAGGTGCTCTACTCCAGCAGCTCAGCCGACTCGATCGACGAGCTCTCCGTGCGCGGCGACCGCTGCGCCTTCGTGGAGCGCAATGCGCCCTTCGAGGACCTGCGCGCGTGCGATCTGATCACGGGCAACGTGCAGTTGTTCTCGACGCGCAATTTCCTCTACGGCCCGGCGCTGGCGATCGCCAGCAACGGCGAGCTGACCGCGAATCTCGGCGCCCCGCTTGGTGCCGCGGTCTTCGTGCGCTGGCAGATGGGCGCGCTCCCGCAACGACTCGGACCGACCAGCGGCCCCGGCTTCGTGCTGCGCGGATTGTGATTCGTTTCTCCCGCGGCGGGCGTCGATAGACTTTGCGCCATGCGCGCTTGGATCGTTGTCCTAGGTCTGCTCGGATTCGGTCTGGTGGTCTTTGCCTTGCGCAAAAGCATGGCCGTGCCGAACAGCAGGCCGCTGGATCCGTCGGCGCTGAGCGCTGGGAATTCGCCTCCCGACGGCGAGAACGCCCGTCTGGCCGGCAGGCAGCAACCCATTCGCAGCGAGGCCGTGCTGCCGGCGGGAGCCGCGAGCGCCAAACCCGGCCCGCCGGTCCCGATCGAAGATCGCCTGCCGGGAGTTGCCGACGATCCGGAATTCGCTGCCAAGTACGCGGGCTGGTCGAGGGAAAAATTGGAACAGCGACTTGAACTGCTCGAGTCCCTGCATCAGGCCGAAGTGGAGAAGCTGTGCGACGCGCGCTTCCAAGCCGGCATGTATCGCGTCGCCGATGAGTCGGAAGTCGAAGGCCTCGACGATTCCTACGACGTGCTCTCCCCTTTCAATAGCCAGGGGGTCGTGACCCGCTCGCGCACAGTCGTGCACGAAACTCCCGGCCAGACTCCACCCGCCGACGACGAGTCTGAGCCCAACATGGAGTACCAGATCTGCACGCTGCCGCCGGAGGTCTATCCGCAGTTGTACCGGCAGATCGCCGAGCTCGAGTGGCTGCGCGCGACCGTCGCTGCGCGCGCGGCGGCGGGCGAGGATTCCAAGTGAGCGTGCTCGCGCTGGACCTTGGATCCACGCGCATCAAGGCCGCTAGATTCGACGACTCGGGCAAGCAGTTGAACTCCGCCGAGCAGCCGACGCCGGACATCGTCGGCAGCGGGACGCGACGGGAATTCGATGGGCTGGAATACTTGCGCAGGACGGAGAAAGCGCTGTTCGAGCTCGAGCCGCGCGCAGGCGAGCGCTTGGGCATCGCTTCGCAACGCTCGAGTTTCCTGCTCTTCGAGGCGCACAGCGGCAAGCCCGTGACGCCGGCGATTTCCTGGCAAGATCGGCGCGGAGCGGAATGGATCGTCAAGCACCCGCAGGCCCACGAAATGGTCGGCGCGCAGAGCGGCCTGCAACTTTCGGCGCACTATGTGGGTCCGAAGCTTGCCGCGATGTTTGCAGAAGATCCTGAACTCGCCCGGCGCGCGCGGGCGGGCGAGCTGCGGCTTGGAACGCTGGAAACCTGGCTCGTCTGGAACCTCTCGTCCATGCAATTGCATGTCACCGACGAGACCATGGCGGCGCGCACTCTCCTGTTCAGTTGCGAACTGGGAACCTGGAGTCCGCGACTCTGCGACTTGTTCGGAGTGCCCGCTTCGCTCTTGCCCGACCTGTTGCCGAGTTCAGGCCGCACAGACGCGCTCGGCCCACTGCTCCTCGCCGCGAGCATCGCGGATCAGTCGGCCGGCGCGTTGCACGCCGTCGGAACTCGCCCCGGCGGCGCACTGATCAATTTCGGAACGGGCAGCTTCGTCGTTGCGCCGAATGGCGCGCAATGGAAACGCCAAGGCGGCTACTTGAGCAGTCTGCTGCTGAGCGCCGGCCCGCCCTGCGCGGCGCGCCAGCGCAGCTACGCGTTGGAAGGAACCGTGAATGCCGGTGCCGGCCTGGTCGTGCGCGACACCTCGCCCAGCGCCGCCGCCGATCGGGATCTGCCCCCCGATGCCATGGCACTGGTCGACGAGAACGGCATCGGAGCTCCGCACTGGCGCGCCGATCTCGGTCCGATCTGGTCGGCCGCGGCGGAGAACCTGGCCCCGCTCGCGCGCCGGCGCGTCGCCGAACAGGGCCTGTGTTTTCGGGTGCGCGAGATCCTCTGCGATCTCGACTGCATGGAACGGCGCCTGGTGGTCGCAGGTGGCGCCCTGCACGACGCCGCCTTCGCGCAGCGGCTCGCGGACTGTCTCGGGCGTCCCATTGAAGTCTGCCTGGAACCCGAGGCGACGCTGGCAGGTGTCGCCGCGCTGACTTGTGGCCGGGAATTCGGCCCCGGGCTCGCGAAGTCGCGCATCGTCACGCCCGGCGTACGGCGCGAAGCGCTCGACCTGCGTTTCACACGCTGGCGAAGTTGGGTCGCGAGCACGCTCGAAAGCTGAAGAGCGCGCGGCTCGCTCACAACACTTGCTTGTGGCAAAGCCGCAGTCTTGATACGACGAACGCAGTGCAGGAAACCGCTGCGAGCATGACCACGAAACCGACTCCGGATCCGACCCAGCGCGAGACCGTCGCCGCGGTGGATCTGGGCTCGAACAGTTTTCACATGGTGGTCGCGCAGCATGTGGACGGCCAGCTGATCGTGCTCGACCGACTGCGCGAACGGGTCGCACTCGCCGAAGGACTCGACGAGTCCAAGCGGCTCAAGGAAAAGGTTGCCGAGCGCGCGCTGGCCTGTCTGGAACGCTTCGGCCAGCGCCTGCACGAACATCCGCCCGGCAGCGTGCGCGCGGTCGGGACCAGCGCCCTGCGCCAGGCGAAAAATTCCGAGGCTTTCCTCGCGCGTGCCCGCGAAGTGCTCGGCCATCCGATCGAAGTCGTCTCTGGCCGCGAGGAAGCGCGCCTGATCTACCTCGGCGTGGCACACCTTTCCGCCGGCGCGGCCCAGCGCCGCCTGGTGATCGACGTCGGCGGCGGCAGCACCGAGTGCATCCTCGGCGAAGGCTACGAAGCGCTGCGCACGGACAGTCTGCACATGGGCTGCGTCAACTACAGCCAGCGCTTCTTCGCGAACGGCGAGATCACGCGCGAACGCATGAAAAAAGCCGAGGTGGCAGCGGCGCTTGAACTTTCGCCGATTGCGCGAACCTACAAACATCTCGGCTGGGACGTCTGCATCGGCTCGTCGGGCACCATCCTTGGAATCGAAAGCGTGCTGGCCGCGAATCACTGGAGCGAGCACGGCATCGACGTGGGCGGACTCAAGGAACTCGCGCGCGCGCTGATCGACCGTGGCCACGTCGACAAACTTGATCTGCCCGGCCTGCCCGCGGATCGAGCGCCGGTGCTCGCCGGCGGTTTTGCGATCCTGCGCGCGGCTTTCAAGATCTTCCAGATCAAGTCGATGCAGACCTCCGAAGCCGCGATGCGCGAGGGCATCCTGTTCGACCTGCTCGGTCGCATCCACCACGACGACGTGCGCGACGAGACGGTGCGCAGGTGCATGCAGCGCTATGCGATCGACGTCGAACAGGCCGGACGCGTGGAGCGCAGCGCGCTGTTCCTGTTGGAGCGCGCCGCGCAGGATTGGGGCCTGGAGTCGAGCGAAGCGCGCCGCCTGCTCAGTTGGGCCGCGCGTTTGCACGAACTCGGCCTGTCGGTCAGCTGGTCGGGTTATCACAAACACGGCGCCTATCTGGTGGCCAATGGCGACATGCCGGGCTTTTCGCGCCAGGAGCAGACGCTGCTCGCGGCGTTGATCCTGGGTCACCGCCGCAACCTTTCCGAAGCTGTCTTCGCGAACTTGCCGCAGCTGCGCGTGCCGCTGGCGCTCAAACTGTGCGTCCTGTTGCGACTGGCCGCGCGGCTCAATCGCAGCCGCAGTCCGCGGCCCTTGCCGGCGCTGCGCCTGCGCATTCGCAAGATGCGCATTGAGCTGTTCTTCCCGCCGGACTGGCTCGAGGGCCACGCGCTCACGCGTGCGGACCTCGAGGATGAGGCGCGCA
>JAYUUV010000158.1:0-3951 GCA_043754695.1 Planctomycetota bacterium | reverse complement strand
GTGCGCATGACCGTGAGCGCGCGCGAAATCGTAGGCGCCTTTGCCTACGAGCAGGCAGTGATCGGTGCGCTCCATGACCAGCCGTGCGACTTCGCTGGGATGCAGGATGTTCTCGATGCACGCCACGGCGCCGGAGTTGTGCGTCGGGCCGTGCATGCACGCGGCATCGAGTTGCACGACGCCTAGTTCGTTCGGCAATCCGCCCAGGCCGACGGAGTGATCGTTGGGATCGGCCTCGACGATCTTCACCACTTCGATCGCCATGTCGAGCGGAGCTGATCCGGAACTGAGCGCCGAATAGAAGCGCTGCATGCCGGGAAGTGCATTGGCGCTGCCGACCATCACGGGGTAATCCGTGCGAGCTGCGCGAGCGGGCTTTTGTTGCGCTGCCTGCTGCGCTGAAGTGTTCGAGGGCGAAGCGCCCACTGTCGCGCAGGCGAGCGAGGCCGCAGCGGCCCCGGTCGCCGTCAGCAGCATGCGCCGGTCGAAGGCATTCGAAGTTCCAGGCCTCACTTCAGGCTGCTGTTCTTGGCTCACGTTCAATCCTTTTTCTTGGGGGCTGCTTCGGGGGCAAGTCGTAGGCACTCGCGGCGGAACCACTGTCGCACGGCTTCCGACCACGATTCCCAGTGGGCGGCGAGTTCCTCGTCCTTGGCGTCCTTGGCAGCGGCGATGCGCAGCTTTTTCTCCGCCAGATTCGTGCGCAAATAGCGGTCGAGATCCGCGGGTTTGGGGTCGGCGAGCGCGAGCGTCGCGGCGGCGACGGCGCAAGCCATGCGCCGCACTTCCTGTGGGTCGACGTGATCCATGCGATCGAGGCTCGTGTGGTAGGCGAAGTCGGTGAAGTGCCACAACAGCGCCGCGGGAATGCCGGCACGCAGGAAGATGTCGTGGTCCGATCCGCCTTCGTACGGATTTTCCTCCGTAGGCCAGCCTTTGGCCAGCGCGCCGATGTCGACGAGCGCGATGCGCAGCACGACGTTGACGCCGTTCGGCCGCAGTTCGTCGTAGCTGACTTTCGCCCGTCCCCAGGCCGTATGTTTGTCCGGCGGCAGGGTCTTGACCGCGCCCGGGTCGGGCCCGCGCTCGAGCAGCGCGACCGCGCCCGTGGCTTCGCGCGAAGCACCGATCATGTCGGCCGAGATGGCGGCCAGCGTGGTGAGCTTTTTCGCGTCCAGCCAGATGCTCGACTCGCGCATCTCGTCGCCGAAAAGGAAGACGACGCTGCGCGAAGGACGCTCGATCTTTGGGGTCGGTTGTGCGGACAGCAATGCGGCCAGCGTGCAGGCGACTTCGCAGATGCCACCGACGCCGCTGGCATTGTCGACGGCTCCGGGCTCCTGGACGTGGGCCACGCTGACGACGCACTCGCCGGGACGGTCGCTGCCCAGCACGGTCGCGACCAAAGTGCGCAACTTGCGCTCATCGTTTCGTACCAGCGCTTCGACGTGCAGCTTTGTCTTCGCATCCGCCTTGACGGCGGCTTGGATCGCCTCGAAGGAGCGGCGCGAAATCTGCAGCACGGGAATGGGCGAACCACGTTGGATGCCACGGTACTGGATCGCGTCGAGGTGCCGTTTCTGGCCGCTGGGATCGACGTTGTAGTCCTCGATCGAAGCGATCAGGAGCGCGCTCGCACCGCGCTCGTGCGCCGCGCTGGGATTTCCCTTGGAGGCATCGTCGACGACCAGCACATCGCCCTTTTCGAGCTTGTCGAGCGCGAAGACCGGACGGCCTTCCGCACTGCCCGAGGGCGCGCCGACGGGCAACATGGTTCGATCCGCGCCCGCCGGCGTGTCGAAGGCGTGCAGCACGCGCGCCGCTCCCGCCGACTTCAATTCCAGGCGCGCTGAAATCGGCGTCCAGGCAGGCGCTCCAAGTTCCGTGGAAAGTTCTTCGAGCAGCAGCCCTTCCTTCGCGCCGAAGCCCGCGTCCGCAAGCCGCTTCTTGACGTGATCGAGACAGGCTTCGAAGCCGTCGTTGCCGGGCGAGCGGTAAAAACCGTCGACGAAACGCACGCTGTCCATGGCGCGTTCGACATCGAAGTTCTCGTACAGCGGCTTGGCGAAACGCCCGGGACCGGATTCGGCCGCCATCACGTCGGGCCCGGTGTGCCCGCTCGAGACGCGCGCGCGAGTCGGCAACCTGTCGAACAGATCCTTGGGGAGCTTCGGCTCGCTCGAGCAGGCCAGCAGCGTCACGGCCGCGAGTTGCACGAACATGGAGCAATGTTTCGTCGTCAGCGCCATGACTCGTTCGAACGGGCTCAAGCGAGATACTTCTCGATCAAGAGTCCGAGCCTCTGGCGAGCAGCGGGCGGGATCTGCTCGCGCGCGGTCATGATCGCGTGCTGCAGCGCACTGGCGCACGAACACTTGCTCGGCGCTGCAAGCAGAGGCACGCTTGCCTTGATCAGCCGTCGCGCGTTATCGACGTTCTTGTGCATCACGGCAACCACCGCTTCGACGCTGACGGCTTCATGGCTTTCGTGCCAGCAGTCGTAATCCGTCGACATCGCCAGTGTGGCGTAACACATCTCCGCTTCGCGGGCGAGTTTGGCCTCCTGCAGGTTGGTCATCCCGATCACGTCGACGTCCCAGCTGCGGTAGAGCTTCGACTCGGCGCGCGTGGAGAACTGCGGGCCTTCCATGTTGAGGTACGTGCCGCCGTCGTGCGCTTTCACCTCGATTCGTTTCGCGGCCACAAGCAGCGCGGCGCGCACTTCGGGGCAGACCGGATCGGCGAACATGACGTGGGCCACGACGCCGTCGCCGAAGAAAGTGTCGACGCGGTGGCGCGTGCGATCGATGAATTGATCGATGACGACGAAGTCGCCGGGTGCGATGTGCTCGCGCATCGAGCCCACGGCGGACACCGAGAGGATGCGCGTGACGCCGAGTTGTTTCAGGCCCCAGATGTTGGCGCGAAAGTTCAGGTCCGAAGGCTGGATGCGATGTCCGCGGCCGTGGCGCGGCAAGAACACCATGTCGATGCCCGCGAGCCGGCCGGTGACGTAGACGTCGCTGGGTTCGCCGAAGGGTGTCGACAGCGCGATCTCGCGCAGGTCTTCGAGCCCGTCGATGGCGTACAGGCCCGATCCTCCGATCACTCCGACCACCAGCTTCTCGGTCATCTGCGAACTCGCTCCCTAGGGTTGGCTCACTGCCTGCCTCTAGGCCGCACGGACCGCGTCGGCGGTCTTGCGTTCAGGAGCACTGGCGATGATAGCCAAGGAGATTCGCACGCGCGCCGGCGCACGATCAAGCATCGTCGCGCGGCAGTTCGCCTTCGCCGGCGGATTTCTCCGGCCGACTGCGGTCTCGATCGTCGTCGCGGGGTCGAAAGCCCTCGTCGCGCTGCCGCGGACGATCGCCCCCACCCGGACGCCCGCCACGCTGATCACGCTCGGAAAAGCTGCGCCCGCGATCGTCATTCCACGGTCGCTGTCCGGGGGCACCGGGTCCGCGCCCCTGGCCGCCGAAGCCTCCGCCAGGCGGGCGGAAGCCGCGCTGGTCGCCCCCGCCGAGATTCCCCGGGCCGCGCCAACCGCCTTCGGGTCGCCCCGCGCGCTGGCCACCTTGTTGAAAAGGAGGACGTTCGCGATTGCCGTCGCGATGGCCATAGCCGCCGCGTGAATCGAAACCTCCGCGCGCTCCAAAGTTCCTGCGCTGGTCAGAACCAGCGCGTGCTCCGGAATTTCCACGCTGCTCGGAACCGCCACGTTGATCGTTGCCTTCGCGCGGGCCAAAGCCGCCTCCGTGACCAGGACCGCGGCCCTGGCCAAAACCCTCGCGCCGTCCGTAACCGCCGCGCTGATCGGAACCGCCGCGTTGATCGGAACCCGCGCGTTGGTTGAAGCCCTCGCGTTGGTTGAAGCCCTCGCGTTGGTTGAAGCCCTCGCGTTGGTTGAAGCCCTCGCGTTGGTTGAAGCCCTCGCGTTGGTTGAAGCCC
>JAYUUV010000157.1:0-7888 GCA_043754695.1 Planctomycetota bacterium | reverse complement strand
GGCGTGTCAGCTCAACGCAAAAGGTCGGCTGGTTGGGTGTCTGACACCGTCGCAATTACGGCCCGACCGTGAATTGCAGGCCGTTCGACAGCGTTGCGTTGTTCGGCGGGGGCAGGCCGTTGTCGCGACCCCAGGCCTGGGCGTTGATCACGGTACCGGGAACTTGCAGGTACGGCGCGGGAGTTCCGCCGAGTCCGCCAACGGCGAACGCATTGAAGTCCAGCGCGTACACGCCCGAGCAATCGTTCGGCGGAGGATTGCCGCCCGAGACCATCGGTGTGGAGCGCTTGACCGGGGTGTTGACGCAGCGCAAGCCGCCGACGAACGGCACCGCGGCCGGACCTGAATTCGTGTACAGGTACAAGCCCGGCTTGTTGTTCAGCACGTTGACCGCACTGACCACGAAACCGGAACCCGCCGTGGCGCTCGAGCTCCCGGCGGAGCCGATCGACGGGGTGCAGCCCTGCGAGTTGACCTTCGCCGTGCAGTAGACGCCTGAGGCGCCGCCACAGGTGGCGATCGACAGATCCCAGCGGTTCAAGGTGCCCCAGTCGCCGCCCAAGTCATCGATGATCGTCAGCGTCCAGGTCCCGTTGGGATCTTGACCGACGAAGTTGTCAAAGGCGCCTTCGGGCGACAGCAACGGCGCGACGACGAGGTTGACGAACACATAGTCGGTCACCGCGTTGGTCGAGGACGGATCCCACGACGTGCCGTTGAACACGTTGTCGTTCCCGGCGCCGTTGTCGGTCGTGACCTGCACGATCGTGCCGCCGGGCGATTTCAAGGTGATGTCGAGATCGCTCGCGAACGTGTGCGTGATCTCGGTATAGAGCGCGAGTCGCGCGATCGACGTGCCGAGGCCGCTCAGTGCCATCGTGTCGACCGTGGTTCCCGCGGTCGTCGTGGGTGCACCGGGCGGAATCGGCAGCGCCGGCGCGTTCGAGAACACGTTCGGCGTGGACGGCGGCGCGCTCGCAAGCGTCGAGACACCCATCGACCACGAAGTCAGCGTGCCGTTGTCGGCGATGGCATCGTCGGTGATCGTCAGGGTCCACGTTCCGTTCGGATTCTCGCCACGGAACGCGGTCAGACGCCCTTCTGGCGAGAGCGGTGTCGCCACCACCAGGTTGGTGTAGACATGGTCGACGCACGGATCATTGGCGTTGTCGTCCCACAGCGTGCCGTTGAACACGTCGTCGTTCGTGCCACCGTTGTCGGTCGTGATCGTCACGACCGTGCCCGCGGGCGAAGTCAGCGTCATGTCGATATCGGCAGCTGATGTGTGGCTGATCGCCGTGTTGAGGTCGAGGTCCCACAGGAAGTTGCCCATGCCGCTCACATTCGACGTGTAGAGCGTTGCCACGGGCGTCGAACCGAAGTCGGTGATCGCGCCGGTCGTGCCGGTGTAATTCACCGGCCCCGCGGGGCTCGGCGCCGTCGCAGTCGACGTGACGTCGAGATCCCAGCGGTTCAGCGAGCCGAAGTCTCCTCCCGCGTCGTCAAAGATCGTCAGCGTCCAAACTCCGTTGGGGTCTTCGCCGAGGAAACGGTCGAAGCCGCCCTCGGGCTGCAGCGTCGGAACGACGGCCAGGTTCGTGTACACGTAGTCCGTGGCCACGTTGACCGAGTCCGCATCCCACAGCGTGCCGTTGAAAACATTGTCGTTGCCGGCGCCATTGTCGGTGGACACTTTAGCCACGGTGCCGAGCGGCGACGTCAGGGTCATGTCGAGATCTCCGGCGAACGTATGAGTGATTTCGGTGTAGAGCGCAAGCTTCACCAGATACGTGCTGACACCGCTGACGGTCATCGTGTCGATGGTCGTGCCGGTCGTCGTCGTCGGAGCTCCGGGAGGAATCGGCAGCGGCGTCGTGTTGGAAAAACTGTTCGTGCCGGCCGCCGGAGCCGCGAGCAGCGTCGCAATATCGAGCGACCACGCGCTCAACGTGCCGATATTCGCTGCGGTGTCATCCGAAATCGTCAGCGTCCAGATTCCGTTGGGGTTTTCGCCGCGGAAATTCTCGAGCCGTCCTTCGGAGGCCAGCGGCGTGGCCGTCACGAGGTTGGTGTAGGTCCGGTCCGTCGCGGTGTCGACGACGCTGTCGTCCCACAGCGTTCCGTTGAAGACGTCGTCGTTCGTGCCGCCGTTGTCGGTGGTGATCGTCGCGACCGTGCCGGAGGGCGAAGTCAAAGTGATGTCGAGGTCGCCACAGGATGTGTGCAAGATCGTGGTGTTGAGGTTGACGTCCCACAGATATGCGCTCGCACCGGCAACGCTGGCGGTGAAGGTCTGGACTCCGCTGGCCAGCGGAGGAGTGATCGCGCCCGCCGTGCCGACGAAGTTCAGTGTGCTCGGAGAACCCGAACACGTCGGGGGAACGGCGGAGTACTGACCAGCGCCCTGCGCGTTCGCCTGGGCTCGCGTGCCGTACAAGCCGGCGGGATCATCGCCACCGAGTGTGCGGCTGATCGCTTGGTACTCGTCGCGCAGGGGCTGGAGTTGGAGGTCGCTTGCACCGCGGGCTTTCCCGCTCTCGATTCGCTGCGCGAGGTCGCGGAGTTCCTGGTGCGCGGCATCTTTCGAAGCGTTGGCCGGGGGTGAAGGCTTGTTTTGCTGAGCGAGTGCGCTCGAAGCGAGGATCGCGGCGGCCGCGATCGCAAAGTTCCAGTGACGAATGGACATCGGTATCTCCTGATTTCTAGGGACAGTCAAAGTTTCGAGCCGGGGTGCCTACTCTCGCGGCGTCGCCCCTGATGGCATGCACACCCTCCATCTTGCCACACCTTGGCCAAACCGAAAGTGCCGCGGATCCAGTCTCGACTTCGCCGCTTTCGTGTACGGTGTCTGACACCGCTACGGCGCGATCGTGAACCGAATTGCGTCCGTGAGGCCGACGTTGTTCGGCCCGGGGAAGCCCTGGTCGCGGCTCCAGAATTGTCCGTGAAGCAGCATGCCCGCAACGATCGATTTCGAGGCCATGTACGCCTTGCTGAAATGGAACGAGTAGGTTCCGCTGCAATCGGGCAAGCCGCCCGGCCCGCCTGAATTCTGCGCCGACGTACGGCGAACCGGGGCGCCGAGGCATAGAGTGCCGCCGTAGAACGGAAGGCTCGCTGCGGAGTCGCTCCACAGAAAAAGTCCGATTTGCGTGCTGCGCAGATTGTGTGCGCTGAGGAAGAAGTTGTCAGTCGGCCCAGCGACATGCGGCTCGCCGCCGGAGCTGATCGCGGGCAGGCAATTCAAGGAACTGAGCTTCGCATTGCAGTAGCTCTCGATGGGCGGCACGTTGGACAAGCGGTCCAGAACGAATGTGTCGTAGTCGTTGGTGTCGCCGGCCACCTGAGCGGTGTCAGACACCCAACCAGCCGACCTTTTTCGTTGATCTGACACGCCGCGGGCGGCGTGTCAGATCAACGAATAGGTGTACGGTGTCTGGCTCAACTCCGAACTATTGCCGGCACTCCTGGGCGCTGCCTGAACCGAAGGGAGAATTGTTCGGGGTGGGCCTGGCTCCGTTCAGAACTGGCTGCATAGAGTCGATGCAGCCGCATGGACTGTACTGCTTTCGAATAGCGCATTGCGCGCCAAGTGCGAAAGCGGCGGAGTCGAGGCTGGCTCCATACCACGACGTGTTACCCTACAAATGTGCCGATCATCCTTTTCGGGAGCGGAATGTGTGCGCTGACACTCGCCACCGTCGCGAGCGCACAAACGCCGGAAGCGTCGGACTACACGATTCGAGCGACGATGTTCGGCTGGAAAGTTCTCTGCGTCGGTGATCTCGACGGCGACGGGCAGGACGACCTGGCGGTGTCTGCGCCGAAGGCATATACGGCGGCGGGCCGAACCGGCGCCGTGCTGATTCTCTCCGGAGCGAGCGGCAAACTCCTTCATCAGATCGACGGGCCGCCCAATCTTCAGAATTTCGGCTGGGAGTTGAGCTTGTTCGCGGCCTCGCCCACGAACGAGAATCCGAGGCTGGTCATCTCGGACAAGACGTTTCGCCTTCAGGACGATGGATATGTCACTCGCAGTGCGGTTTTTGCCCTGACCGACTGGCGCGTGCTCGCATCGATTGAAAACTGCAACAGCGCAGAACTCCGCGTGGCCGGTGATGTTGACGGCGATGGATTTGGTGATTTCCTGGTCGTCAGAGGGATCAGAGACGAGAAAGGTTGGCGCACTGAAATGGGCTGGCATTCCGGGAAGACGTTTGCACCACTTTCCCTTGCACCAATCGTTTGCTCGGGGCGAGTCTTGGACGAGGACTATGACGGAGACGGATTCAAGGACTTGCTCACGATCAGCCCAGGGGCCGAAAACGACATGGAGCTGCGGTCGACTCGCAGCGGTGAATTGATCTCCACGATTCACTGTGGTCACTCGAATTACCATCCGTTCAGGAGTGTGATCACCATTCCCCGCTTGATCGATGGCAAGCGTGGAGTCCTCGTGGATCTGTCATGGCCTGATGACAAGCGCGCGCACCTCGCAACCTTCTCAGGGATTTCTGGCGTGGAGATCAAACAACCAAGCCGCGTGGACGCGTACGCTCAGCCCCTCTTCTACACGCCGTTCGTCGCGTCGGACATCGACGGCGATGGTGTGGGCGATGTAGCCACGCTGTGCGATTCGCAGGGCTTCGAGGGAGTGCGCGCCTGGTCTTCGAAGTCGCTCGAGATGATCTGGGCGGTCAGGGGCATCGTGCTGCGCGAGGCGACCACGTTTGCCACTCTGCGTTGCAATCGCAGTGGAGCTCCTGCCGCCTTCGAATTCGCCATCGGCTCGGTTTACTACGACTCTTCGATGGCTGAAGACTTCGAACCCGACTCCGCGGTGGTGCTGCTCGATCCAAGATCCGGCACCGAGCGCCGACGTTTCAAGGAAGAGAGCTATTTGGGAATCAGCTACTCCAATCACATCAAGCCCACCCAAGCGCCCGAGCGGAAGTAGCTGAATGGAGCTGACCGGGTCAGTCTCGACTCTGCCGCTCTCGCGTGGCGTGCGGCGTGCGAACGGCGAAATCGGCGGAGTCGAGGCGGCTCCGTACATTCGGATAGCGTGCGGCGCGCCAAATGCGAAAGCGGCGGAGTCGAGGCTGGCACCGTACTGCCGCGGCGTGTCAGCTCAACGCAAAAGGTCGGCTGGTTGGGTGTCTGACACCTTCATAGTTCGATTCGGTTCACGCGCGAGGCGGAGAGGGCGAGCGGGTGGCGAGAGACTTCGAGATCGTCCTTCAGCAAGACGAGCGTGCGCGCCGCGGAACTCACCGCGAGCACTCCGGAACGGCCGTCAACCAGCGGTCCTTCCGTGAACGCGTTCATGTGCCCGGGCGAGATCTTGAGCACGTCGCAGATCCTCCCTTCCTCGTCGAGCAATCGGAAACTGTCGGCGCGCTGTACGTCGCCGGCGAGCGCGATCTCGAAACGGCAACGCACGTGCACGCGGATCTCGATCGAGTCCTTCGCATCCGTCGCCAGGTCATAGCGCAGCGGCACGATCGTGTCCGATGAGAGCGAAAAGAGCACGCCCACGCGCGGGACGCGCTCGAACTCGAACATGCCTTCGGCGTCGGTCGTCTTCGAATCGCGCGGCTGCACTAGCCGGACTTCGAATTGACCTCCGCGCACGCGCGCACGCGCCCAATAGGGCTCGGCCTGCAGCGTCAAGCGCACGCCTTCGACCGCGAGCCCGTCATCGCCCACCACGCGGCCGGCGAGCTGCTCGTGCACCTCGATCGTGGGCACTTCGACCAGCGCATCCTGCGACCCGGCCGCGATCGGATCCGTGGTGAATGCGGCCAGCGTGTCAAAGTCCATCACGCGCAACCGATAGCTGCGCGGCGCAAGTCCCTCCAATTTGAATCGGCCGTCGCCATCGGTGATCGCGTAGTTCCAAAACGCCGTCGGCGGCCCGACGCGCATCACGTTGTCCATGAAACGATCGCCGCTGTCGTCGTCCGGCAGATCGGCTTCGACTTCGAAAGCCTGCGGCGGCACGAGCGCGCCTGCGGAAAGACTCTCGAGCGACGACGGCATCGCGCCGACCAATCCGAAGGGTGTCGGATCGGACAACCACACGCGCGCACCGGGCAGAGCTTTGTGCTCGTGATCGACGACACGCCCAGTGATCGTCAACGGCGGCGGCCCCAGGCGCAGCTCCACGTGATCCGGCCAACCTGCGCGCGGCCCTGTGGCGTCGCCGGGCCGGTCCATCGTCGCCGGCTGAAAGCCCACTTTCACTGCGCGCAGCACATCGGCGGTCACGGAGCGTTGCAGATCGATCGTGAACTCTCCATCGCGGTCGGTCTGCACCGAAGTCAGGCCGAGAGCGACGCGCGCTTCCTTGACTGCTTGCCCGTTCGGGCCGAGCACGACGCCGCGCACCGAACCCGCAAGCGCGGACTTCGGCCGTGTGAGCACGATGTCGAGCGTGCGCTCGGACAAGCGCGGCGCCGCGATTGTCAGGGCCTGATAGCCGTCGAGCGTCGTGCGCAGCGTCGCGTCCGCGACGCTCGGCAACGTCTTGAATTCGAAACGGCCGTCCTGAGCGCTGCGGGTCGCCCAGCCGAGTTCGTGAGTGCCCTCGAGGCTGATACCGAAGCGCGATTCGAAACCCTTGGGCATCGAGAACGAGATCTGCGCGCCGTCGAGCGGAACGCCTTGTTCGTCGAAGACGCGGCCGGCGCACACGAGACTCGGCGCGAAAATGATCACGGGTTGCTGCTTCGTGGCCTGACCGAAAAGGCCTGGGCGAACGCTCATGCGCTCGCTGCCCGCGGCGAACAACTCGCCGTGTTCCGCCGCGGTCGAGAACTGAAAGGTGCCGCCCTGTGCGGAGCGCGCGACGATTTCGCCGCCACTCGAGCCGATCGCAATATCGATGCCGGAGATCGCGAGGCCATCGGCATCGAAGACGCGGCCTTGGATCGTGCGCTGCGATGTGAGCACACTACTGGGCGCGGACGCCGGTGGCACAGCGGCGGGCGCGAGCGGATCGACAAGCGCCGTGCGCGCACCTTTTCCGCCCGCGGGCAATGCTTGCGCGGATTCATCAGGCGTTTTCGTGGCGAGTGCCGGCGCCTGCGCTGCCGCTCGCGGCGCAGCGTCTGTTGCGGCGCGATCGAAGAGCGTCACAGCCGCGATAGTTCCAAAGAGCAGCGCGACGAGCGCGCCGACAAGTAGTTTGACGTTCAAGGCAAGGACTCCGATCTGGAGGATCAAGGGTGGTGTCGTGGGCTCGAGCAGTGGCAGCAGCGCGCTGAGCCAGCGCGGGCCGTGGCTCTCGCCAAGTCGCTCGCGCAACTTCGCGAGTCCGCGGCCAATGCGGCTGTGCACGGTCGCGACCGGAACGCCGGTGCGCGCGGCGATCGCACGCGGTGCGAGATTTTCGAAGAAACGCAGCAATACCGCTGTGCGGAACGGTTCTTCGAGAGCGCAGACCGCTTCGACCATTTCGCGGTGAACCTGCGCGCGCTCGACGACGCGATCGACGCCGTCTTCGGCTTCGGGCCGTGCCGTTTCGCGCTCGCGCGCATCGCGCCGACCCGCATTGCGCGTCCACTCGCGCGCGAGATTGCGCATCACCGAAGCGATCCACGGCCGCAGGCGCGTCGGATCGCGCGGAGGTGCAGCGAGCGCCGCGGCGCAGGCTTCCTGCGCGAGGTCTTCGGCCGTCGCGTGCTCGCTGGCGAGGCGCCGCGCCAACGCGCGGATCCACTCGACTTCGCCGAGTAAATTCTCAGGCGCTGGTTGTGTGGAGTCGCTCATGGCTCAGGCATTCCAGATGCCGCGGTCCCTCGATCCTCGCCCGGAATTTCGCGAATCAGGACCTAGCCGCGCAAGATTACTTCGAACGTACATCAGCCCGGCGGTACGGAGCCAG
>JAYUUV010000156.1:0-9481 GCA_043754695.1 Planctomycetota bacterium | reverse complement strand
TCTCGCGGTCATCGACGAACTCGAGCTTCGCAAGCGCGGCGAGAAGCCGATGGACCTGCGCCTCATCGGTGACTGCAAATGCGTGGTCGACAAGCACGGCGATATTGCCGTCAGCGCAAGTCACTCGCCCCCGCAGGTCATGGCCGATGCAGGCAAACCTGCACCGAAGTCCGCGAAGACGGCGCGCAAGAACAAGGATCAAGCCGATCCACTGCTGAGAGATTTCTACGAGATCGCAAAGGACTTCTTTGAGCTCGCGCCATGGCGCTGGATGGGGAACGAAGATGTCTTCGGAGTGCAAGATCCCGTGAGCGGAGAAGTGAATTGGTGCTCGGTCATGGGCGCCGGTGGCCAGATGTTCGGCTTGGCGCTCTACCTCGGTCGCGCAGGATTTGACGCGCTTCGACAAAGCTCGACGGGCGAGAGACTCGATGACGAAGCGATGTACGGCCAGCCGGCACTCGTGCTGCTTTTCCTCGATCGCGCGGATCTTTCAAAGGACGATCTCGCGCGAATTCGTCGCTCAGGAATCAAGTTCGGCGGACAGGGCACCTATCCAATGCTCGAGAGCCACGGCGAGAATCGCCTGCCGCGGCCGGCCACAGTGGACGAACTGTGCCTGATGGGCCATACGCTGGACGAGGCCTGTTTAGCCGTGGCATCCGGACTCGAGGTCGAAGGCAGATTTGATCCGGACAAGCGCGGGCGCTTGCTGGTGCGTGTGCCGAACAAGAATTCTCCCGACGAGCAATGGATCGATGCGCGTTTGGATCCGCCCGCGCCACTCGAAAACCGGCTGCCGAAGTTCGACGCCGACACGATCCTGCGCCTGCGCCGGGAAACGCGCGTCATGCCGTTCGAGATCGAGTGCGATCTCTTTCCAGCCGCGACGATCATCCACGAGCCCGGCGGGGATCCGTTCGCTCCCCCCTTGTTCATGAGCACGCATTCCGACACCGGACGCGTCATCCAGTGCGAATTGGGAGAGCCGCAAGATCGGGATGCATTCGCGCACGCCCAGTTCCTGAAGCTGATCGACATTCTCGAGGCGCGCCCGGCCGTCGTCTACGTCAAGCGGCCGTCACTGCTGCGCGTCATCGAGCCCGTGTGCCGCATGCTCGAGATTCGCGTCGAGAGCGTGGATCGACTGCGCACACTGGATCCGGCGCGCGAGAGCTTGGAACGAATGGCGACGCGCGGACCTCGCCCGAGTTGATCGCAGTGCGGCAGCTCCACACGCGGGTTTGAAGCGCCGCTGCGCGTCGGGCGCGCCACACGCGAGCTGCGGGAGGCCCACCCGCCGCCGCCTCGATCGACACGCGCTCCGAACGAGAATTCTTGCCGAAATCTCTACGCGCGAGTTCCAGCGGGTCTACCCACTTCGGGCACCTCGTTTCACGCCTGCGCGCGGCGTATTCATGGACCTGATCCCTTTTCCAAAGGAGCATTTCCATGACCGGCAACAATCCCGAAGTAAGTGTCGCACCCCGTCGCAGCAACGCAGACAACATGAACGCGATCCGCGGATCGATCGGCGAGATCAAGGAGTCCGTCGGCGGCATCGTGCAGACCGAACGCGAGCACATGCAGGAGGTCTACGAGAAAGGCAAGGAGCGCGTGAAAGTCGTCCAGTCGGGCTTCGAGAACTACGTGCGCGAAAAACCCGTCCGCTCGCTCTTCATCGCCGCAGGCACGGGCGCGTTGGTGGGCTATCTCCTGGGCCGCCGCCGCTGATTCGCGCACGTCGATGATCAGCACCGAGCAAGCTTTGAAGAACGGCGGGGAGCTGGATGAAGCCCCGGAGAGAGACTCCGGCGAGGAATGGTTCCAGCTCCTCTCCCGACACTTCGCAGTGATCACGGGCCACGCATCGCGCCTGGCTCACTTGAGGGCTGCGCGCTTCGAGCTCAAGGCCAGTCAGGCCGTCACCGGCGTATTTCTCGGACTGACGCTGGCCCTGATGACGATGGCGGCGGGCTTGGGCGGTGTCTGGTTGGTGTTCCGCGGTCTGCCCGCGACTCTCGCAAAGCTGCTGGGCGGTCGCGCTTGGCTGGCGGATCTGCTCAGCGGCTTGATCCTGGTGTCGGGCGTCGTGCTGCTCGTGCTCGCAACACAGAAGTGGAGCGAGCGTCGCATCCTGAGGAAGCTCGAGGAACATGATGAAAACTGAACCGCTTGGGGCGAAGCGAGCCCGGCGTCCGCTCAGCGCGCTCGAGTACCTCGACGCGGAAGAAAACCGCGCGATCGACGGCTTGAAGAATTCCCTGCTCGCGGCCGGCGAGGAAATTTCCGAAAGAGCCGGCGTGCGCGGGGTCGTCGCGCGGCATCCGGCGCTGGCCATGGGCGCGAGCGCCGTGCTTGGCGCGACTCTGGCACCGTTCGTGGTGGACGCGCTGCGCGGCGGCTTGCCCGCGCTGCTCGGGCGCGGCGGACGCTCGGCTAGGGCGCTGGAGAATTGGCTGACGCACTCGCGCCGCGCTCCGTAGTGGGCGCGTAGGCAGGTCGCGCGTGGAGCCGCTGACCGCGGCGCCAGGTCAAGCGATCTGGGCTGAGCGGTAGTTGCACGCTCGCGGAACCGGCGCGGCGCATCAGGAATTGGTCGACCGCCGCCCCCTGCGGCCGGGCTTTCCTCTATTCTGGTGGTACAAAGGATCCACCATGAATCACAAGCTCAACCGCATCGCCTGCCTGTTCACCTTCACCGCGCTCGCCGCAAGTTCGGCGCGCGCTGACGTGCTCTACGCAACGTCCTACGCGATCAATCCGCAACTGCTGACGGTCGATCCGCTCACGGGCGCGACGCTCACTTCGGTTCCAGTCACCGGCGAGGAGGCGCTGTTCGGCGGACTGTGCGACGACGGCACCAATTTCTTTTCCATCGATGGATACAACGACGGGAACTCAGACCGCACGTTCCGCATCGATCCGGCGACGGGCACGGGCACGATCGTCGGCAACACGAACTTCAACTGGAATTTCCGCACCTGCGAAGTGCTGCGCTCGACGGGCGTCTTGTACGGAGCGACGGACAATCGGCTGTACACGATCGACACGAACACGGGCGCCGCCACGCTGGTCGCGAACCTGAACTCACCGCCGAATCTCGATCAGATGACGGCCATGGCGATTTCGTCCACGGGCGACGCGTACGTCAGCGACATCGGCGGCGCGAGTTTGTTCCGCCTGAACCTGAGCAACGGGGCCATGACTTTCATCGGCCAGATGAACCTGCCCAACTGGCTCAACGACATGAGCTTCGACTCCAACGGACAGTTGTGGGGCGTGAAGTTCCAAGGTGGGCTGTACAAGATCGACACGAACACCGCGGTCGCGACCTTTGTCGCCTCATCGGGCGACTGGGCGGGCATCGCTTTCCGCTGGGATTGCCAGGCGACGACCTACTGCACGGCGAAGATCAACTCGGCGGGTTGCACACCGGCAATCGGTTCCATCGGCGTGCCCAGCGCGACGGCGGGCTCCGGCTTCACGATCACGGGCAGCAACGTGATCAACAACAAGCCGGGCCTGCTGCTCTACACGAACGCCGGCCGGGCCGCGGTCGTGTTCCAAGGCGGACTGCGCTGCGTCAACTCGCCGCTCAAGCGCTCGACACCGCTCACTTCCGGCGGAAATCCTCCGCCCAACGATTGCTCGGGTGTCTACGCGATCGACATGAACGCGTTCGCGGTCGGCGCGCTCGGCGGAACTCCGGCGCCGTACCTGGTCGTCCCAGGCGCAGTGATCGACACTCAATTCTGGGGCCGCGACAGCGGTTTCCCCGCGCCCAACAACACCACACTCTCGGACGGACTCGAGTACTCCGTCTGCCCCTGAGCGCAGGCAGGTGTCAGGCTCACCTCCGTACTATTCGTACTCGAATAGTTCGGAGGGGAGCCTGACACCGTACTGGCGCGTCGCACGTCCACGGTTCCACGATGCCGCCGCGCCAATCACTCCTATGTTTCGCGCTCGTAGCGAGTCTCAGCGCATCCTCCGCGACAACCCAATCGCCCGAATCCCCGCTCAAGATCCCCGCCTTCACCGCCTACTTCCAACCCGACCCGGACCAAGGTCCAAGACGCGAGTCCGACGGTCGCCTCGAAGGCTGGACCGCCGCGACACGCCTCGAGTGGTTCGGGCGAATCGCGAACCCCGGCGAGCTTTCCGTCGCACTTCAACTCGCCGGCGTCACGCCCGTTGATGCTGCGTTGAAGTTCTCGGTCACTGCGCACGACGACGCAACCGCCCTGCGCAATTGGACTCTGCGCGTCCCGCAGGGAACCAAGGCCGTTGAACTGCCGGTCGGCCGCGTGAACATCGCCAAGCCCGGCTACTTTCGGTTTTCACTCGAGAGCACGAACCAAGGCGCGGGCGAATTGCCTTCGTTGACAGCGCTCGTGCTCAGCGGCCTCGCTGCAAAAGACGCGCACTTCTCGAACGTCGAACGGCGCAATGCAAGTTCGGTGCACCTGGGCTACAGCGTGCCGATCAAGTCCAAGGACGAAATCGAGTGGTTCTACCTGGAGCTCACGCCCAAGAGCGAGCCGCTGTATTCGTACTACATGGCCACTGGTTTCAGCCGCGGCTATTTCGGCATGCAAGTGAACAGCAAGACGGAGCGCCGGCTGATCTTCTCGGTCTGGGACGCCAGCAAGGAGGCGACCGACCGCAACAAGGTCGCTGACGAAAATCGCGTGAAGCTGATCGCCAAGGGTGATGACGTCTTCGCCGGTGGATTCGGCAACGAGGGCACCGGAGGCCACAGTCACCTGAAGTACGCGTGGAAACTCGGGGATACGTTTCGTTTTCTGCTGCGCGCAAGTCCCGGCACAGCCGAAGAATCGAGTACCACGTATTCGGCCTGGTTCTTTTTCCCGGAGACGAAGTCCTGGGGATTGATCGCTACCTTCCGCGCTCCGCGCGATGGACGATTTCTGCATGGCTTGTACTCGTTCAACGAAAATTTCGGCGGCAGCAATGGCGATCAGCGCCGGATTTGCGAATTCGGCAACGGCTGGGTGCGCACACATTCAGGTGAATGGATCGCGCTCGATCGTGCGACGTTCACCCATGACGAACATGGCAACGAACAGCGACTCGATCGCAGCGCAGGCGTGCTCGACGGTCGCTTCTACCTTGCCAACGGAGGGTTCGTCGACGACGACCGGCCTGGTGCGGTGACGAAAGCCTACGACAAGTTGGAATTGAAGGTGCTCGCCGGCGAGCATCCAGGCGATGCGCAACTTGCAGAGCTAGCGGGCAAGGGCGGGCACTGAGCGCGCCCTGCAGACTCATTGCAACGAACGGAAGGCACTTCAGGCGTTGCAAGTGCGGAAAAAAAATAGCCGGCGGTTGACGCCCGGAGCAGACCGCAAGCGCGCGAGACTTGCCCGCGCAGGCTTGGCGCCCTGCGCTGAACCCGCGACCTGCGCACATGGGCGCAGACCGCTGCCTATGTCCACAAGGCGCGGCGCCCTGCGTCGAAGAGCGTTGCGAGAGAATCACGTCCCCGATCGACACTCTTCGTGGCATCCTGTAGGCCTTCGGGATCTTCCGCGCGCACAACAACAGGTTTTCCAATGAATCGCCGCTTCACTTCGTTCGTCGCCTGCTTCGTTCTCTCTGCTTCGGCCCAGGCCCAACTGTTCGTCGGCCAGAGCGACGCGACCGTGATGACGAAAACGGCCGACGTCAGCGCCCTGCCTGCGGTCAGCTACACGAACAACTTCCCCTTCGATGTTCAGGGCGCCACGCGCGGGCCCGGCAATCTCGTCTACCTGTGCAGCGGCTTTTTCACCACGCAGATGTACGAATGGAACCAGGCCGGCGCTCCGCTGCCGACGGTGATCTGCGGCGTGTCCGGCGGCGTGTACGGACTTGGGTACGTGAATGGCAAGCTCTACGGCTTCGCCAACTACGCGAGCCCGATGGGCATCTATGAAATCAATCCGGCGACGGGTGCGGGCACGCTCGCGGTCGACACGAGCGCGCAAGGCTATCGCTTCTTCGCGCTCGACGGCAACGACGGCGACGGCAAGTTGTACGGCTACACGGAGTACGGCAATCAGACCGGCCTGTACCGCATCGATCCGGTCAGCGGCACGTTGACGCACATCGCTTCCGACGCGCCCGGCAGCTACGGCATGTGCCGCGGTATGGCCTGCGGCAACAACACCGCCTATCTGGTCGCAACGCATCCGACCGACACGTTTTATGCCTATGACCTGCTGCAGGGCACTGGCGGGACCTACGTGCCATTCACCAATCCCTATCCGACCTCGCAGAACGGCGGCGGAGCGTGGCTCGGCGGTCCGGCCTGCAACGGAAGCGCGGCAATCTACTGCACGGCCAAGGTCAACTCGATCGGCTGCACGCCCGCGATCTCCGGCACGGGCACGCCCAGCGCCAGCGCGGGTTCAGGCTTCGTGGTGAAAGCGATTCAAGTGCTCAACAACAAGGCCGGCCTGTTGATCTACACGAACAGCGGTCGCGCCGCGGTGCCCTTCAACGGTGGACTGCGCTGCGTCAACTCGCCGATCAAGCGCTCGATCCCTTTGAACTCGGGCGGCAATCCTCCGCCGAACGATTGCTCGGGTCTCTACTCGATCGACATGAATGCGTTTGCGGTCGGTGCGCTCGGCGGCACACCCGCAGCCTATCTCGTCGTGCCGGGCTCCCTGATCGATGCTCAGATCTGGGGTCGCGACAACGGCTTCCCCGCGCCGAACAATTCGAGCCTGTCGAACGGGTTGGAATTCACGGTCTGTCCCTGAGCGCTTCGACGCCGGCAAGACCGGCAAGTCTCTGAACGCCTTTCGCGAACGGATGCGTTCGCGTTAGGCTTTCTCGATGCTCTTCTGCGGAATTGAACTGGCGACGCGTATCGAGCAGGCTGAGTGCCGGCTCGTTTCGGATGCTTGCGCGAATGTCGCGCGGCGACTTGGCAACGTGCTCGCCATGCCGATCAGCGGCGGAATCGCGGCCTTCACGGAGCCGAATTCTCCGCTGAACAAGGTCGCCGGAGTCGGCTTCGGTGGAGCTTTCGACGAAACGGCTTTTGCGCTGATCGAACGCGAGCACGCCGCGCGAAATGCTCCCGTGCAGGTCGAGCTCGCGACCCTCGCCGATCCGTCGTTCGCAAAGGCGCTCACGCAGCGCGGCTACTTGCTGGTCGGCGTGGAGAACGTGCTCGGCCTGCGCCTGCCGTTCGAGACGCGCGCAAAAACGCAGTCGGAACTCCAAATCGCGCGCTCGAACGCGGCGGAACTCGACGAGTGGATGGACGTGATGGTCAGCGGCTTTGCGTCAGCCGACGCGCAGGGCATTGCTGCCCACGAGGAATACCCTCGGGCCGTGATCGAGGGCATCATGCGCGACTTCGCGGGAGCCGAGGGCGTCGTGCGCTACCTCGCGCGGCGCGACGGTATGCCCGTGGGCGCCGGAACGATGCGCATGTTCGGAGGCGTCGCGCAGATGTGCGGCGCAGCCACCCTCCCGGCCTATCGCCGTCGCGGCGTGCAGAGTGCCCTGCTGTTGCGTCGCCTGGCCGAAGCGAGCGACAACCACTGCACGGTGGCGATCGTGACGACCCAGCCTGGATCCAAGTCGCAGGAAAATGTGCAGCGCCAGGGCTTCGAGTTGCTGTATTCGCGCAACGTGTTGCGGCGCGAAGCGCGCTGAGACTCTCCTGGACCTGACAAGCCATGTCCCACGCGGCTCGGCAGCGGCGACGTGGCGACGGCTCAGCTGCGACCTCCACGCCAGGACAGGCTCGAATGCAAAACTCTTGTAGAAATGCATGCGAAATCGCGGATTGGCTGCCACCGTAGCGGAGTTGGAGAAGTCCTTCTAATTTTCGAAGCCCCCGCGATATGCGGGCCTCGAGGGCACGCACCCTCAATATTGGTTACGCACATGCATCCCGCTTCGATCCCCTTGTTGGGGCTGCTTCCCATCTGGATTTTCGGTGTCCTTCCTTATGACTCGGCGGCCACAGCCCAGGTGGCGAGTTCCCCGAAAAAAAATGTCGGCACACCGGCAGAGTCGTTGACTTGGCGCAGCGAACCGCCACTGAAGCATCCGCGCGCGGCCCATGCCATTGCGGCGACCGAGACCGCAATCTTCGTGGTCGGAGGAACAGGCGCTCGCGACGCTACCCCCGCAGCGGAAACAGATGGCAAGCCGATTCTTGAAGTCGAGCGCTTCGACGGCAAGACCTGGAGCGTCGAGACCACGCTGCCCGGCGAAGGACTGAATGCGCCGGCGGCCGTGATTTTCGAGCGGCGGTTGTGGGTGATCGGCGGCTTCGGGACGACGAGCAATGTTCCCGTGGCCACGGTGAGTGTCTACGACTTCGAATCGCGCGCGTGGAGCGAGGCTGCGCCTCTCCCCGCTCCGCGCGGAGGTCACGCTGCGATTGTCTTCGGCGGTCGCATTCATGTCCTTGGCGGCGGCAACTCGGTCTCGACACTGGCCGACCACTGCGCTTTCGAACCCGCGACCCGCGCGTGGGGCAAGCGCGCGCCACTCTCGCGCTCCAAGGGCAGTCCGGCAGCCGTGGTCTTCGAAGACAAGCTCTGGGCGATCGGCGGCCGCAGTGGAGGCGAGGATTTCGGCGACGTCGAGTGTTTCGACGAAGGCGCCAATCGCTGGAGCCCTGGCCCTGGGATCGCACCGCGCGGAACGGCTGGAGCGGTGGTTTTTCACGGGTCCATCTGGCTCGTCGGCGGCGAGTCCCAGGCTGAAGAGCGCTGCCTGCCCAGTGTCCTGCGTTTCGACTCCGCACGCCGAGCGTGGGAGGAGTCGACCGAGCTGCCGACGGCGCGAAACTACGCGCGGGCCGCGCTCCTCGGCGACGCGATTTTCGTAATCGGCGGTAGCTTGGCGCCAGGCTTCAGCCACGCGTCGCTCGGTAGCCGGCTAGTCGACAGCGCACGACTGCCAAGCGCGAATTCCCCCGTCGGAAAGTAGGCTGGTCGCGCGGGCCTAGCGCGTCTCCTCGCGTCTTGCGCGCGAGTTCGTCGGCCCTTCCGGCTTGCGCACCTTCATCGCCATCGACCTCCCCGACCCTGCAAGTGCGATTCGAGTGCCGGCACCCGTCGGCTGAAGCTGCAGGTAGCTTCAAGAACGACGCGGCCAAAACGCTTCGCCGGCAAAGCCCCACGGACCATCCCGACGCGTGAGGCTGGCCCGCGTGGCAGTGCCTGATTAGCGCGGGAGTCGAAACTACTTCCGGCGAAAGGGATGCGCGGAAGGGAGCCGTCTGGACCCGTGCCCAGCCTGAGTCGTGCACGATTCCTCGCGGTTCGCTGCTCAGATGAAATTCACGCCCCTGTTAGAATTGAATTCAGTTGCAGGCAGGTAACCGAAGCGAAGCAAAGATTCTTATCTCGGAAAATTAGTGCGCTTCTTATCTTATTCATGTACAAGCTTTGACTGTTCTGCTCTTACTACATAGAAAGAAATTCACTACCATGCCCCG
>JAYUUV010000155.1:0-8062 GCA_043754695.1 Planctomycetota bacterium | reverse complement strand
GGCTCGGTCATAGCCTGGGGATACAACGGCTACGGCGAATGCGACGTGCCGGTCCTGCCCGCCGGCCTTTCGTACGTCGAGGTTGCTGCAAGCGGTTTCATCACACTGGCGCGCCGCAGCGATGGCTCGGTCATAGCCTGGGGATACAACGGCTACGGCGAATGCGACGTGCCGGTCCTGCCCGCGGGCCTTTCGTACGTTGAGATCTCTGCTGGCAACGGCTTCGTGCTAGCGCGCCGCAGCGACGGCTCGGTCGTGGCATGGGGTGACAACACTCAGGGCCAATGCGACGTTCCGGTGCTGCCCGCCGGCACGGTCTTCGTCGAGATCGAAGCCGGCTATGAGCGCGGTCTGGCGCGCACCGGTCCGGCTGGCGGCTGCGTGAGCGCGCCGGTGCCGTACTGCAGCGCGAAGCTCAACTCGCTGGGTTGCTGGCCGGCAATCGCGTTCACCGGCACACCGAGAGCGAGTGAGAGTTCCGGTTTCGAGGTTCGTGCGAGTCGGGTGCTCAACAACAACATGGGTCTGTTGCTGCTCAGCACAGGCGGACAAGCCGCGAGCGCGTTCCAGGGCGGCACGCTGTGCGTGCAGGCTCCGATCCAGCGCACGCCGCTAGTGAATTCCGGCGGCAATCCAGCGCCGAGCGATTGCTCTGGTGTATTCACGCTCGACATGAATCGCTATGCGATGGGCGGTCCGCTTCCCGCGCTGCGCGTCGCCGGCACTGTCGTCAACTGCCAATGGTGGGGCCGCGATCCGGGCTTCCCCGCGCCGAACAATTCGACGCTGAGCAACGGGCTCGAGTATTCGATCTGCCCGTAAGGCGACCTGCGCGAGCAAACCAGCGGCGGAGTCGCACGAGGCGCTCGCGCCGACTCGCAGAGCGGTATGCTCGCGCTCGAGGATGTCCGTGCATTACGACTCAGCCTTGCTTCGCACTCCGCTCGCACTCGTGATCTTGCTGTGCTCGTCTGTCGCGCAGACGCCAGAGCCGGCGCTGCGCGACAAGACCCTGGTCGTCTGGGTCGCGCCGGCAAACCTCACGCAGCACGGCGGTAGTGCGCTGACGATCGACGACGGCCGCGATCGCTTCGACGGCATCGTCTTCGGCGAGATCGCGCCCGCGAAGTGGATGGCGGGCAGTGACATGTTCTCGCGCACAGCGCGCGATCAGTCCGGCTTCCCGGAGGAGACGGCGAATGCCCAGAACTTCGTCCAGATGGCGCTCGTCTACGAGGGCCAGCAACTGACGATGTATCGCGACGGGCGGCTCTACTCGCAGCACACACACGCTTCAAAGCCGCAGGAGTTCGGGCCGCAAAGCCTCGTGCTGATCGGGAAGCGCCATCGCCGTCAAGGCGACAACGCGCATTTCGCCGGCGCGATCGACGACGCGCGCATCTACGACCGCGCTTTGTCCGGAGCGGAAATCGCAGCGCTGAAACCCAATCAGGCGGGGGAGTCGAAACCCTGGGCCTGGTGGACCTTCGACGACAAGCAAGCACTGGATCGCACGGGACGCTTCGCAATCACGCAGCTCGGCGGCGGCGCCAAGGTGGAGAACGGCACACTCGTGCTCGACGGCGTGGCGGGAGAGATGCTGTGCAAGAGCGGCAAGGAGATTCCTTTCGCGTTCGAGACGCCGATGCGGCCGGCGAATCCTCCGGCGAACTGGCTCGCGTTCCACCTCGCGCATCCGGGTCCGGGCGAAGCGATGCCCGGCGATCCGAACTGTGCCTTCTTTTGGAAGGGCCGCTATCACCTGCACTACATCTATGCCCACGACGATGGCTTTGCGTTCGCGCATGTCTCCAGCACGGACATGCTGCATTGGAAGTGGCATCCGACAACGCTCACGCCATCGAAGACGGAGCACGGGATGTTCAGCGGGACCGGTTTCTTCACGAAGGAAGGCCGGCCCGCGATCATCTACCACGGCCAAGGATCGGGCCGGAATCAGATCGCGATCGCGCTGGACGACGAGCTCGAAAAGTGGAGCGCACCGATGGCGCTCGAACCGAAGATCAAGCCCGACCAGGACGGCAGTCTGATTGCGCACTGGGATCCGGATGCGTGGATCGACAACGGTCATTACTACGCGCTCTCAGGCGGCTCGCCAGGCAGCGGGAAACCACCGACGCTGTTCAAGTCGGAGGACCTGAAGAACTGGGACTACCTCGGCCTTTTCCTCGCGCATGACATGCCGGGTGTGCGCGCCGACGAAGACATCTCGTGCCCGAACTTTTTCGAGATCGGGGGCAAACACATGCTCCTGTGCATCAGTCACACACTCGGTTGCCGCTACTACCTCGGTGAATGGAAGAACGAGCGCTTCACGCCCGAGTTCCACGCGCGCATGAACTGGCAGGCCTGGGATTTATTCGCGCCCGAGAGCGTGCGGACCGCCGATGGCCGGCGCGTGATGTGGGCCTGGTGCAACTTCGGCTATCCGCAGAGCGGCGTGCAGTCGCTGCCGCGCGAGTTGAGCTTGCCCGCGGACAGCGTGCTGCGCATCCAACCGCTGCGCGAGTTGGAGCTTTTGCGCTACGACGAGCAGAGCGCGGCCGACATGCAGGTGAAGAGCGAAGCGACCCTACTGCTCGACGGTGTCAGCGGCGATGCACTTGAACTCCAGCTTTCCATAGAACCAGGTACAGCCGCCAAGTTCGGAGTCGAGGTTTGCTGCGACAAACAAGCTCAGGTCGGTTTCTCCATTGCCATCGAGCCCGCGAGCAAAACGCTGCAGCTTGGAGCCGTGCAGGTGCCGTTCGAGCTGCAGGCCGGCGAGCGCGCGGAACTGCGCGTGTTCGTGGACAAGAGCATGATCGAAGTCTTCGTCAACGGCCGCCAAGCCGCCGTGGCTTCGTATCCGCATGCGCCGGAGAACACGGATGTGCGCCTCTTCAGCAAAGGTGGCGCAGTTGTCGCGAGGATCGCGAAGAGCTGGAAAATGCGCTCGATTTATCCGGAATAGCCGTGCAGCATAGGCAGACTTCCGCAGCGCTGGGACAAGGCCGCGAAGCACTGGAGGCAGCCGCGAGAATCAGTGATCGCAGTCTGGACCGCATGGCTCCAAGACGACCTCTGCGGAGATCGCGATCAAGCGCCACAACAATGAACCGCCGGCCTCGCTCACGCGCCGCGGTAGCGCGCGGGCATGGCCGCCAGTGACCTGCTCTGGAGCGTCACTTTCCCGAGCGGCTTCGTTGCGCCTTGAGCAAGTGCACGCGCGCCGATTCGAAGTGGGGATCGAGAGCCAGCGCTGCTTCGAAATGCCGGATCGCGGCGTCCCAGTCCGACCTGTTCGACGCGTTGATGCCCAGCCGATCGTGCAGCGCGGCATTGCGTGGATCGATGCGCAGCGCGGCGGTCCATTGCTCCACCGCGCGTTCGTCTTCGTGGCAAAGCTCGTACAGACCGCCGAGTTCCGCCCGCGCATCGCGCGAGTTGGGGTCCAGCGCGACGGCCAGTTCGAGTTGCTTGCACGCCTGTCCAAATTCGCGGCGCTGGACGAACGCGCGAGCCAACTCGCGGTGATCGCCACTCAGCGCGGCACGCAGCCTGAGCGCCGAGCGAGAACCGGCATTCGCGTTCTGCGCGAGTTCCTTGGCCGCGACGAGATCGTCGGCATACTCGGCTTGGTCCGGCGCGAGCTGGGTCGCGCGTTCGAAGGCCTCGAGCCCTTCCGTTGTGCGGCCGGCAAGAAAAAGATCGCGGCCGCGGCGATTCCAGTAGCTCGCCCAGTCCGGCCTAAGGGCGAGCGCCTTGGCCGATGCAAGGAGCGCGCCTTCGAGGTCCGCGCGCGAGAAGCGCGCCGCGGCCAGCGCGACCCAAAGCGCGGCGTCTTCCGGATTCTCTTTCACCCACTCGACACCGATTCTCTCCACGTCGTCGAATCGGCCGAGCGCCGTCAGGCATTTCAAGAGCGCGGTCCGCGCGCTCGGAAAACCTGGCTGCAGTGCGAGCGCCGCCTGCAAATGGGGTAGCGCTTCCGCGTGTCGACCCTCCGCCTGGAGCGCGAATCCAAGGCCGGATTCAGCAATCCAATTCTCGCGCGTCACCTCGCAGGCGTGGCCGAACAAGGTCACGCCGTTCCTCCACACGCCGACTTGCCCGTACGCAACAACCGCAAGCAGCGCGAGCCAGCCCGCGGCGGCAAGTTGAGCGAAGACACGCTTGACCAGGCCCTGTTCAACCAGCGCAGCGAATGCGAACACGATCGCGATCGAGAGTCCGAGGCTCGACAGATAGGAGTAGCGATCGGCGTAGGCCTGACCGCCGACCTGCACGAGGCCGATCATCGGAACCAGCGTGCCGAGGAACCAACACCAGCCGAAAAGCACATAAGGGGCGCGAGCGCGAAGCCGAATCGCGGCCAGCGAGATCGCGACGATCAACGCCGACGCCAAGGCGACTTTTGCAAGTCCCAAGGACCCCAGCGGGTGCGGATAGAAACAGGCAAGCCCGCTCGGCAATGCGAATTGCCGCAGATACTCGACATACGACCAGACCGCGTTCTCGATGCGCCACCCAAGCGGGATGAGTTCGAGCGATCCGACTGCGTGCGCCTCGCGCTGAGCGATCACGGTGACGATCGAGAGCGCCGCTGACATCGCGAAGAGCGGCAGCTTCTCGAGCAGCAGGCGCTTCCAGCCCTCGTGGGTCCGCGCCAGCGGCCAGAAGTCGAACAGCAACATCGCGCACGGCAGGGTCACGAGCGTCGGCTTCGACAGCAAGCCGAGCGCGAAGAGCACGAGGATCGCCACGTAGTCCCGTGCATTCTTCGAACGCGACCAGCGCACGTACATTCCTAGCGCAGCGAGGGCGAAGAACGTGCTCAACACGTCCTTTCGCTCCGAGATCCAAGCCACCGATTCGACGTGCGTCGGATGCAGCGCGAAAAGCGCGGCGACGATCGCGCTCGGCCATAGGGCTCCCGTTGCAGAGGCGAGAACGAAAAGGACGAGCACCGCATTCGCGGCATGCCACAGGGCGTTGACCGCGTGCGGCGCTCCGCTCGACATGCCGAACAGGCTGACGTCGAGCATGTGCGCGAGCCAGGTCAGCGGATGCCAATTGGCGTCGATGTTCGTGAAGGCCCATTTCAGGCCACCCTGCGAAAGCCCGCGCGCGACCATCGCGTTTTGCGTGACGTACACGGTGTCGTCGTACACGAAGCCGAATTCGATGCTCTGCCCGTAGACCGCGAGCACCGCGAGCGCCAGCAGCGACGACAATAGCCATGCGCGTCGACGATCAAAACTTGCCATGCGAAGATCGTGCGCTCATGCCTTGATTGGGCAGCCACGATAACACTGGTGAGCGTCCGGGCAATGCGTGAGGCGCGTGTGCGTTGCGCCGGAACGCCCCACACTACTTGGACGAACGGGGGGCGCGTTTTGTCGCAAATCGACAGAGCCACTCAAGGCCGATCCCGACGGCTGCGACAAGCGCCGTCCCCAGAAGGACCTCAGCCCAGGAACCGAGCAGATCTTCCCAGTGAAAGTTGTCACGCGGGTCGTGCATGCCGCGGCTGAACATCACACAGAAACCGATGATCAGGAATGCACCAATCAGCGCACCAGCGGCGGCTCCGCGCCACAAAACCGGAGACTTGGGGCGAGTCAGGCCGGCTTTTTCTCGCGAACTGGAAGGGCGCATTAGACTCTCTGCAGTAATCGCCGCGCGAACCGGATACGGCGATACGGTACCAGGTTCGACTTCGCCAGCACGATGGATGCACGCCGACCGAGTCGTCGTGAGCCGTCGCGGTGCCGAAGTCGAGCCTGGAACCGCATCGCCCTTGCTCGGCAGGATACCACCGAGCGTGGGGCCGGCCGACGCGTGGTTGCAAGCAGGGGAGTGAAGTAGATTGGCCCGCGGACGCGCAAGACCGAAATGCAACGACGTCGCGCGCGCACTGGCCGCTTTTCACCATCTTTCTGACGCGCCACCCTACTTTTTACGATCATGATTCGACTTCCGTTCCGGGTTCTATCCGCGCTCCTGTGCTCCTGCTCGATACTGCTGTTGACGCATGCGACGACGGCGCAGACCGAGCTGGCCAAACCCGAGGTCCTCGCGGCCAAGATCGATGCGATCGCCACTGAGCATCTGGCCAAACCCGGCGCGGCCGGACTCTCGATCGCAGTGGCCTCGAAGGGCAAAGTTCTCTTCGCCAAGGGCTACGGAGTCGCCGACGCGGAGTTCGACGTGCCCGCCGACGCGACGACGATGTTTCGTATCGGCTCGGTGACCAAGCAGTTCACCGCCGCAGTGATCCTGCGCTACGTCGAGCAGGGCAAGCTCACGCTCGATGACGAGCTCTCGAAGTTTCTGCCGCAGTTCCCGCAGCACGGACACGAAGTCAATATCCGTCAATTGCTCAACCACACCTCGGGCATTCCAAGTTACACCGATGTCGGCGAGGCCTGGGAAAGAGTCTGGCCGCTCGAGCTCGATCACGCACAGCTGCTCGCGTTGGTGTCGGACAAGATGTTCGATTTCGAGCCGGGCGAGGACTGGCGCTACAACAACACCGGTTACTACCTGCTCGGAATGCTGATCGAAAAGATCGGCGGGGCGCCTTACGGCCAGGTGCTGCAAAAGGAACTCTTCGGGCCGCTCGGTCTCGATCACACGCGCTACGATTCGAACACTGATCTGATCAAGGGCCGCGCGCAGGGCTACACGTTGAACGAAGGCAAGCTCGCCAACGATCAGGCCCTCGGCATGGGACAGCCCGGAGGCGCGGGCGGATTGATTTCTACGGCAACGGATCTTGTGCGCTGGGAGATGGCGCTGGTCGGCGGCAAGGTCATCGACCCCAAGTCGTTCGCGTTGATGAGCACGCCGACCGTCTTGCCCGACGGACGCGACACGCACTACGGCTTCGGGCTGATGCTCGACACGTTCTCCGGTTTCCCGCGCATCCAACATGGCGGCGGAATTTTCGGCTTCAACTCGGAGCTCTTGTGCCTTCCCAAGCAGGACCTGTACGTCGCGGTGATCAGCAACGGCGAGCCCATTTCGTCCGCCATGATCGCCGACGCGGTCAGCTATGCGGCGCTGGCCATGGAGAAACAGAAGGCCAAGGATTAAGCGATTCCGGCGGAGTTGCTCGCTCTCGTGCAGGGGCAGTACTCGATCTCAGCGCTCAAGTTCGATGCGACGGCGTCGGTCAAGGACGGCAAGCTCTGGTTGCAGGCGACCGGTCAAGACGCGTTCCGCCTGCTGTTCCAAGGCGGACTGGAATTTCGCGCCGAGTTCGACTCCGACGTGCGCGTGATCTTCCGCGCCGACGGCAAGGGCTTCGAGCTGTATCAAGGCGGCGGCAAATTCGACGCGACGCGCAAGTGAGAGAATGGCGTCGGCCTCGACTGCACCACTTTCACCATTTGCCTGCTGGTGAAAGCGCTGGAGTCGAAGCCGACTCCGCACTTCGACGCGGCACACGAGTGCGCGTGCGCCGATCCGATTACTTTGCGCCGCCCGGCGCGGCTTTCATTTCCGCCAGCAACTTCTCGAGCGCCGCGTCGATCGCCTCTTCGTTGGCTCCGACCGACTTGTAGCGGATCACGCCCTTGGCATCGAGGATGTAGAGCGTCGGCCAGCCGTGCACGTTCCAGGCGGTCGAGATCGGCCCGCTCGTTCCCTCAGGTCCGTTCCAGAAGGAGCGCCAGGTGATGTTCTCCTTGGCGCGCACGTCCTTGAGCGCCACCAGATCCTTGTCGCTGTTGATGCCGATGATCGCGAAGGGTTCGTCCTTGTACTTTGCCACGAGCGACCGCTCGTGCGGGAACATAGCCCGGCAAGGGCCTCACCAATTTCCCCAGAAATCGAGCAGCACGACCTTGCCGCGATAGTCGCTGAGCTTGAATGCGACACCGTCAAGGTCGCTGCCATCGATCTCCGGCGTCGTCATGCCGACGGACAGATTGTGGATCTCGAACAGCGCCGCACCGGCCTGCTTGCCGATCGTCGTCTCGCGCTTCGTGCCCGCATTGAGCTTGACGTCGGGGAACTCCGTCACGGCGCGCTCGTAGATCTTCTCGATCTCCTT
>JAYUUV010000154.1:0-6652 GCA_043754695.1 Planctomycetota bacterium | reverse complement strand
TGCCCGTGGATGCCTTCGTGCGCATCCGGGTGCTGGAGCGAGGTGCGCCCCCGCTGCGGGCTCGGCCGGGCCTGGATCGCGCCAGCTATCGCTCGCTCGTGCTCGAGGCTTGCTGCCCGGAATTCGGCGCCGACCCGGGCGCCGAACTCGCGCGGCGCTGCCCCGAGGATCCGCAGGCGGCCGAGGATCTGCTCTATCAATTGTGCATCGAGGTCAATCCCGGCCTCGACATCCACACCGTGCGGCTGTGCGACGACGAACAGGCCCCCAGCGCGGATCCGCGCGCGCAGGAAAGCGAAGCTCCGACGCGCGAAGAATCGCGGCGGCGGTTGATGCGCCGCGTGCGCGGCCTCGATCGCAGGCTGGCCGAACGCGTCGTGGGCCAGCCTCAGGCCATCGCCGAATTGGTCTCGGCCGTGCGCCGCGCAGCGGCCGGTCTGAGCGACGAACGCCGTCCGCTGGCCTGCGCGCTGTTCGTCGGCCGCACTGGAACGGGCAAGACCGAACTGGCGCGCGCGCTGGCCGAAGAACTCTTCGACCGCGACGCGCTGGTGCGCGTCGACTGCTCGGAATTCGGGCTCGGACATGAATCGGCGCGGCTCTCGGGCGCGCCGCCAGGTTACGTCGGCCATGAGCAGGGCGGCTTTTTGACGGACGCGCTCAAGCGCAGACCCGATTGCGTCGTGCTGTTCGACGAGATCGAAAAAGCGCACTCGCGCCTGCACCATCTGCTGCTGCAGGTGCTCGACGACGGCCACTTGACCGACGGCCGCGGCAAGCGCGTCGATTTCACGCGCGCCTTCGTCGTGCTGACTTCCAACGCCGGCGCGAGCGACGCGGCGGATGCGGCGCGCAAACTAGGCTTCGCGGCGCGCGGCAGCGAAGCCCCGGGCGTCGCCGGTGCACTGGGCTCCGAGGCCCTGGCCGAAATCGTCGAGCGTTCGCTCACGCGTCAGTTCACCCCCGAATTCCTGGGCCGCCTCGGCAAGCCGATCCTTTTCCGCGAACTCGACCGCGGCGACGCCACGTGCATCGCCCGGCGGCTGGTCTTCCAGCTGGCGCTGCGGCTCAAGAAACGCGGCTGGTCAGTGGCCTTCTCCTCGGCTGTCCCGCGCTGGCTGGTCGATTGCGGGTTCAGCGCCGAGCGCGGCGTGCGCGAACTCGAACACACGCTTTCGCGCGAGCTGGAAAGCAGGCTGTGCGAACGCCTGCTGGAGCGCCGCGAGCGCGGCCTGCTGCGGGTCTCGATACGCGCCGGCCGCCCGGCCATCGAACACGCGGCCTGAGTCGGCTTTGGGGCTGGCTGCCGTCCTTCGCTCCGCGCTGCCCGATCGAGTATCCTGCCCGACCTTCGCCACAGGCGTGGCGATCCCCCAGGCACGATCACGAGGTGGTGATGTACGCGTTGGTATGGATTGCGCTCCTCGCGCTGCAGACGACTCCGCCTGCCGCAGGCGCGCCGAAACCGCCGGCCAAGCCGCCCGCGGCCCCGCTCGTTTCCCTGGCCCCCTTGGCCGCGGATGAAGCGGCGCGCGCGGGCGAGACAAGTCTTTCCTTCGCGGAGCTGGACGAGCTTCTGATCGCGCGCCGCTCCCAGGGCGTCGAGGGCCGCGAGGTCCTGAAGCACCTGCTCGACACGAAAGTGCTAGGGAAGCTCGCGGCAGAGAGCCGCCTCGAGATCACGCCCGCGGAACTCGACGCCAAGGTGAAGGAGTTCGAGGCGGAGATCGTCAAGTCCGGCCAGGCGGCGAGCCTGAAGCAATTCCTCGAGCAGAGCGGCGTCGCCATGGACGTCTTCCGCGATCACCTGCGCCTGTCGATGGTCCAAGAGACCCTGGCGCGACGCGCGCTCGGCACGCCGGCGAGCGAGAAGCTCAACGGAGAAAAGCAGGAGATGTGGCTGGCTCAGGTGCAACAGCAGCGTGGCGCCCAGATGCCGCCGCCGCCGTGGGCCGACGGAATCGCCGCGCGCTGCGGCGATCTCGAAGTCAAGACCAAGGACTACCTCGAGTACCTGCATCTGCTGCTGCCGCCCGACAACGTGCGCGAGGATTGTTTCCAGCTCCTGCTGCAGAAACGCGCGCGCGCGCGCATGCCCGACCTTGCGCCGGAAGCGCTCGACAAGGCGTTGGAGGCTGAGCTCGGCCGCCGGCGCCACGACTTCGCGCTCGACCCCAAACACGGCGGGATGAGCTACGAACAGGTCATGGCCGCCCAGGGACTGCAGGCCGCCTATCTCAAGCAGGATCCCGCGGTCGTGATCGCGGCGCTGGCGAACGTGTGGGTCGACCGCACCAACGCGGACGCGGCCTTGCGCGCGGCCTCGGCCAACGAACGCGAGAAGCGCGCTGCCGGCTCCCCTGCCGAGCGCGAGAGCTTCGACCGCGCCAACGCGGATGCGGGCCTGCGCGCCGTCTACACCAAGGAACGCGAGTACTTCGACGGCCGCTTCGGCGAAGCCATCGACGCGCGCATGATTTTCCTGCGCGCGTCCGAACTGCCCAATCAGTTGATCCCGCGCGACTTCAATGCCGCCGAGAAGGAACTCTCCGGGTGGAAGTCGAGCTGCAAGACCGTCGACGAGTTCGAGACCCTCGCGCTGAAGCACTCCGAGGAAAACGTCACGCGCGAACAGGGCGGCCGCATCGGCTTCATCACCCGCGCCGACGAGCGCCTGCCCAAGGAAGTTCGCGAGGCGCTGTTCAATGCAAGACCCGCAGCCGAAGGCAGCGCAGTCGCCGGCCCCGTGCGCCTGCCGGGCGGCAGTTGCCTGTTGTGGGTCGGCCTGCGCCGGCCCGCGCCGGGCTGGGAAGAAATGAGCGCCAACGTCCACCGCGAAATGCGCAAGCGTTTCCTGGACGAGGTGCTGAAACGCGAAACGGTCCGCACCTATCTGGACAAGCACTGAGGAAACGTCTGATGTTGATCGGGAAAGTGATCGGAAGCGTGGTCGCCACGCAGAAGGACGAGAAGCTCGAGGGCCGCAAGCTGCTCGTCGTGCAGGTGCACAACCAACTGAACAAGCCGCTCGACCAATACGTGGTCGCGGTCGATTCGGTGCAGGCCGGCACGGGCGACATGGTGCTCTACGCGACAGGTTCGTCCGCGCGCCAGACCACGTTGACCGAGGGCCGGCCCTGCGACGCGGTGGTCATGGCCGTGGTCGATTCGTGGGACATCGGCGCGGGCAACGTCTACCAGAAGTGGGCTTGAGAGATCCATGTACCTCGCCCGTGTCACAGGTCGTGTGGTCGCCACGCAACGCTACGCCGGACTCGAAGGCGTCGCGCTGCAGTGGATTCAACCGCTCGATGAAGACGGCAAAAGCATGGGCGACCAACTGGTGGCCTGCGCCGCGGTTTCCACGGGCCCCGGTGACCTGGTGATGTTCGTCGACGGCCGCGAGGCCGCGTTGGCTTGCCCGATCACATTCGTGCCCGTCGATGCCGCGATCGTCGGCTTCGTCGAGCAAGCAGTGTCGAAGGGTGCGTTCATCGGCCGCAAAGGCGCGGAGGTTTCCTGATGTTTCTCGCCGAAGTCATCGGCACGGTGGTCGCGCCGGTGCAGATCAAAGTGCTCGACGGCGAGAAACTCTTGCTGCTGCGGCCGGTGACGCCTGACGGCCGGCGCACGGGCAAGACGCGCGTGGCCCTCGATCGCGCGCAAGCCGGTGTCGGAGATCGCGTGCTGGTCGTCGACGAAGGCAACAGCGCGCGCGGCATCCTCGGCAATCCGACGGCGGCCGTGAAGACCGTGATCGTCGGCGTGGTCGATTACATCGACGCGCCGGAACGGATCTTCGATCACCGCACGCCGCGCGCGAAGCCGGGTTCGCCGTGAGCGACTTCCTTGAGGCCCTGGCCTCCTCGCGCGGCTGGTCCGACGAGGAAACACGCCTGCGCAAGGGGATTTGCGAGATCGGCAAGCTCTGCTACGCGCGCAACTACATCGTCGGCGCGGACGGCAATCTCTCGGCGCGCATGAAGGACGGCACGATCCTGATCACGCCCACCGGCGCGATGAAGGGTTTCCTCGAGCCGCAGCACATCGCGCACATCGACATGGCCGGCAACGTGCTCGACGCCGGCCCGAAAGCCTCGTCGGAGAAAGCGATCCACATCGTGGTTTACGAAGAGCGCCCGGAGATGAAAGCCATCGTGCACGCGCACCCGCCGCACGCGGTGGCGATGACGATCGCGGGCATCGATCTGCAGCAACCGTTCATCCCAGAGATCATCGTGACGATCGGCGGCATCCCGACCGCGCCGTTCGGCACGCCGGGCACGCAGGAATTGCCCGAGTCGATTCGCGCGATCGTGCGCTGCTCCGACACCGTGATCATGAAGAATCACGGTTCGGTGACGATGGGCACGAATCTGCTCGATGCCTACAAGAAGCTCGACATGGTCGAGCACACGGCCAAGATCCTGTGGCTCGCGCACTCGGTCGGCGCGAAGCTCGAGCCGCTCGATCCGGAGAAGGTCAAGAAGTTGCTGGCCACGCGTGCGGCGTTGGGCTTGACCACGGTCAACACGCTCGAGAACTCGTGCGCGCGGCCGAAGGCGTGACGCGCCTTGAACGGGCCTTCACCGCGAATTGACGCGCGGGCCAAAGCGATGGGCGATGCTTGTCGCACCATGAGCCTCCCGATTCTATTCCCGATCGCACTCGCGCTCGGTTGCAGCGACGCACAGGACAAGGCGCCGGGCACCCCCGCTGGCGTGACTCTGATCGCGACGGCTGCACTGCCGGCAAACGCAAGCGACCTCTCGAACCTGAGCGAGCCCATCGCGGGCAGCGACTTTCCGCAGAATCGCGTCGGCTCGATCGGCTCGGGTCTTGCGTACACGGGCAGCGGCGATCTCTACCTCGCCTTGAACGATCGCGGTCCCAAGGACGGCGCCGTGGGATTTTTCCCGCGCTTCCAGACCGTTTCGCTCGCCGTCGATGCGGCCAAAGGCACGCTCGGCATCACGCTGCGCAAGACGACGCTGTTTTGCGACGCCGACGGAGCGAAGTACAGCGGACTCTCTTCCGCCTTCGACGCCGCCGCGCTCGCCAAGGGCCGCCGTCTCGACCCCGAAGGCATGCGCGTTTCGGAGACCGGCACGTTGTTCACCAGCGACGAGTACGGCCCGTGGCTCGACGAATGGTCGCAGACCGGCGTGCACCTACGCCGCATCGACTTGCCCGCAAAATTCGCCAGCGCGAATCCGTCGGCGAACGGCGCGGACGAATTGCCGCCGAAAAATTCTTCAGGCCGTCAATCCAATCGCGGCATGGAGGGTCTTGCGCGCAGCCCCGATGGCACGCGTCTGTACGGCGCGATGCAAAGCCCCTTGATCCAGGACGGCGCGCTCGACGAGAAGAACAAACGCGTCGGGACGAACGTGCGCGTGCTCGAAATCGAGCCGAACAGCGGCAAGACGCGCGAATTCCTGTACTGCCTCGAGAGCGGAAAAAACGGCGTCAACGAAATCGTCGCGGTCGACGCGGACACGTTCCTTGTATTGGAGCGCGATAGCAATCCGGGCGCAGAAGCGGCGTTCAAGCGCGTGTACAAAGCCGAACTTGCCGGTGCGAGCGACATCTCCAAGCTCGAGCGCTTGCCGTCGAAGGACGTGCCCACCGACGTCGTGCCGCTGAAAAAAGAACTGCTGCTGGACTTCCTCGACCCGCGCTTCGGCCTGGCCGGAAAAAACATGCCCGAGAAAATCGAAGGTCTGGCCTTCGGTCCCGATCTCGCCGACGGCCGTCGCTTGTTGCTGGTCAGCATCGACAACGACTTCTTGCCCGAGGTGCCGAACAGCTTCTGGGCCTTCGCGATCGATCGCGCGCTGCTCGGCAACTATCAGCCCGCCGTGATCGACGTGCCGTGGAAACTTTGACGATCGCCTGCACGGTGCCTGGCACCGCACGGGCGGATCAATCGCGCGAGCTGCGCGTGCGCAGGATCAAGTAGAGGAGTTGCAGGATTCCTGCAGCCGCCGCCGCGACGTAGGTCATCGCCGCCGCGCCGAGCACTTTCTGCACGCCGAGCGCCTCCTCCTGCGTCGAAACGATCCCGCTCTGCGCCAGCACGACCTTGGCGCGATTGGACGCGTCGAACTCCGTCGGCAGCGTCACGAGTTGAAACAGTACGACCGCTGCGAACATGGCGACTCCGATCATCATCAGCGTCGGCCCGATGGCCGAGCTGCGCAGGATCGCACCGATGAAAAACGGCAGGAACCAAAGCTTGCTGCCGATGTTCGTCACCGGCACCAGCTTCGAGCGCAGCACGAGCGGCATGTAGCCGACCTTGTCTTGGATCGAGTGTCCCGCTTCGTGGGCCGCGACGGCGATCGACGACACCGAGCGTCCGTCGTACACATCCGGCGAAAGCCGCAGCACACGCGCCTTCGGATCGAAGTGATCGGAAAGAAAACCCGGGTGGCGCTCGATCTCGATCCCGGTCACGCCCCCCGCGCGCATCACTGCCGCGGCCGCCTCGGCGCCGCTCATGCCGGAGCGAACGCCGACTTGGCTGTAGCGTTTGAAGGTACTCGTGACCTTGTACTGGGCCCAGGCGCTGAAGATCAACGCGGGCACGGTCAGGAGCAGATACAGCGGATCGAAGTAGAAGGGCATCGTGTTGGTGGTTGCTGGGCCG
>JAYUUV010000153.1:0-7123 GCA_043754695.1 Planctomycetota bacterium | reverse complement strand
GCCCGGCGAACCGGGCCCCCGTCTTGGATCCACGCGACGTGAACGTCGAGAGAGAATTACTGCAGCAACTTCAGCGCGAGTTGCGGTTGCATGTTCGCCTGGCTCAGCACGGAGACGGCGGCCTGTTGCATGATCGAGTTGCGCGTCAGGTCGGCGGTCTCCGAGGCGACGTCGACGTCGCGGATGCGACTTTCGGCGGCCGCCAGGTTCTCCTTGGCCGTCGAGATCGAGGCGATCGCGCTGGTCATGCGGTTCTGGGCGGCGCCCAAGGTACCGCGGGAGGTCGACACATTGTCGAGCGCGAGGTCGAGGGCGGCGAGAGCGGTGTTCGCGTTCGTGACCGAGGTCACGTCCAGGGCTCCAACGGCCAACGTGGTCGCCGTCGTATCCGCCAGGGCCACCGTGATGGTCTCGGCCGCATTCACTCCGACCTGGATGTCGAGCGAAGTCGTCGTGCCGTCGAGCAGGTTGACGCCGTTGAACGTGGTCTGCGTGGCGATACGGTCGATCTCGGAGATTAGCTGCTGGAATTCGACGTCCAGGGTGCCGCGGTCGGTCGCGTTCAGCGTGCCGTTGGCACCTTGAACAGCCAGCTCGCGCATGCGCGAGAGGTTGTTCGAGAGCTCTTGCATCGCGCCTTCCGCGGTTTGCGCCAGCGAAACGCCGTCCTGCGCGTTGCGGCCGGCCACCGCGAAGGAACGGATCTGGGCGCGCATGCGCTCGGAGATTCCAAGGCCCGCGGCGTCGTCGGAGGCCGATGCGATGCGCAAGCCGCTCGAAAGGCGGGCGAAATTGCCGCCAAGGCGTCCGGAGACCGAGGCCAGGTTCCGCTGCGCGGTCATCGAGGCGATGTTCGTGTTAACTCGCAAACCCATGATTCACTCCCTAGAAACGTTTCGGTTGAGACTGCGCAGTTCGCTTCGTGCGCCCGGCGCTGTTCGTGGCGATGAGCGTTGGAGCGCGATACCCGAGGGCAGCGCACACGTCATCGCCGTGGTTGCCTGAATTGTCGGAGGAAGTCCGCCGCGCTTGAGGCCGGACAGCCGGTTCGCTGGAAATCGCGCTCGCGCCGGCCGGGCCTGCGCCGGAGGCACCCGACGCCCGCATATATACCGGCGCCCGCACATATATAAGGAAGAAGTTCGGCCGGCAGCCCTGGGGCGGGAACGAACTGCGCGGTAGCAGGAAGGAAACTCCAGGGATCGGAGTTTTCTTCCGATGCGGCTTCGATGTCCAGCGCCGTCGATCTTCTAGCAGGGAGCCCAGGTCTCGCAGGCCTCGTCGGCCAGATCGAGCGCGTGGCGGGAACACCGCGTACGACCGTGCTGATCCACGGCGAGTCCGGTTCGGGCAAGGAACTCGTCGCGCGCGCGATCCACCAGCTTTCGGCGCGCCGCGATCAGGCCCTCGTTGCGCTCAACTGCGCCGCGCTGACCGAAGGGCTGCTCGAGGCCGAACTTTTCGGCTACGAACCGGGCGCCTTCACCGGCGGCGATCCGCGCGGCCGCGAAGGCCTGCTGCATGCGGCCCAGGGCGGCACTCTGGTCTTCGACGAGATCGGCGAACTCGCGCCGGCGCTGCAGGCCAAATTGCTGCGCGCCCTGCAGGAGCGCGTCTATCGCCGCATCGGCGCTGCCAGGGAGCGCGCCTTCGACGTGCGCGTGATTGCCTCGACGCACCGCGAGCTTGCGCGCGAAGTCGCCTCGGGCCGCTTTCGGGAGGACCTTTTCTACCGGCTGAACGTGCTCTCGCTGTGCGTTCCCAGTCTGCGCGCAAGGCCCGAGGACATCCTGCCCTTGGCCCGCCGCTTCATGCACAGCGCCTGCGCTGAGTTCGGGCGCGAGCTGCAGGGTCTTTCAGCTGCCGCCGCGGCGGCGTTGGAACAGCACCGCTGGCCTGGCAACGTGCGCGAACTCGAGAACACGCTGCAACGCGCCGTGCTCCTGGCAGGCGGCCCCTGCATCGAGGTCCAGGATCTCGCCATCGGCCCGCTGAACAACCCCCCCGTGGCAGCCGACGCACTGCCGCTGGGCGACCGCTCCCTGCGCAGCGTCGAACAGAGCTTGATCCGGCGCGTGCTCGAGGAAAGCGCCGGCAACCGCTCGCGCGCCGCGAGCGTGCTCGGGATCAACCGCACGACCCTCTACGCGAAGCTGAAGACCTACGGGATCGCCGGCTGACGGAAGCAATCGTCCTATACCCGGGAAAAAAGTGCGCGCCCTGAAGGCCACGACCGCAAGGGATTCCCGACACAGGCCGACAAGCCGCTTGGCCGGAACTTTGCGCTCGGCAACTCAAACACGGAACACTCGTATGCAACCTGACAAGAACAGCGCGACGCAGGCGGAGCCGATCGAGACGGCCAATCTCGGCCTGACGATGACGCGCATCCTGAAAAATCCTCTGGCCGCGCTGCGCGCGAGCATGGAGAACCTGGCCCGCGAGCTGCCGGAAGACGATCCGCGCTCCGAACATGTGCATGCAGCCCTGCAAGAAGTCCTGCGCATCTCGCGTGGCGTCCAAGACTTGGTCGAGTTTGCCGCCCCGCGCGAACTCGAAGCCTTGGCCTGCACCAGCGACGAACTTCTGTTCAGCACACTGCGCATGCTGCCGCTGGTCTCGCGTTCGCGCGTGCGCCTGGCGCGGCCCGCGAACTCGAAGGCGATCCAGATCGACGGGCCGCAACTTTGCCTTGCTTTGCGCCACCTGGCCGAATACACGCTGGCCACCACCTTGGGCGAAGTGCTCTTCGGAGCACGCGAGGAAAACGGGGCCGTGCTGTTCACCCTGGTCGGCGAGGCCAGCCCCACGGCCACGCACGAATCCGTCCAGATCGATCTAGGCCTGCACCTCGCCGGCCGCGACATTCCGCGCATGGGTGGAGCGCTGACGCTGCAACGCTCCGCGCGTGGCGCCACCTGCATCCAGGTCTCGTTCCAACCCGACTCGCTGTGTGGGGAACGCGCTTGAGCAAGGCCACACACATCCTGGTGGTCGACCCCGACGCGCAATTCGCGTCGCACGTGGTCGCTCTGCTGACGGAGCGCGGGCTCGAAGCCTGCGCGGTCACATCGATGTCCGCCGCACTGGCGCAGGCGCGCCCGGCGTTGTTGATCTGCGCGGCGGCGCTCGACGACGGCAGCGCGGTCCAATTGCTCGCTCGCTTCGAGCAGGACGGCCACGCCTGCCCGGCCGTGCTCAGCGCTAAATCCAGCAGCGTCGACGAATGCACCGCGGCTATGCGCGCCGGAGTGCGCGAATTTTTCCTGCAACCCTTCACGATTCCCGAGCTGATCGAAGGCGTGCTGCGTGTCTTGCCGAAACCCGCCTTGCCTGGACGCGCGCGGCTATGCCTGGAAAGCAGCGCCGAAATCGAAGCCAACGCTCGCGCCGTGCGCGAACTGCTCGCCTTCCTGATCCTCCATGGATTTGCCGCCGCAGCGCGCGCGCGCATCGCGGGCGCCACGGCTGAAGTGCTCGAGAACGTCGCGCGCCACGCCTATCCGGACGCCGATGGTTCCTTCCGTTTGGAAGCGACATTGCTAGGCCGTCAACTGCGCGTCGAGATCACTGACGACGGCATCGGCTGCGAGCTGAATTCTCCCGGCCAGACGGGCTGCGCAACTTCGGCCGTGTCCGGTCTGGTTCGCGCTTCCGCGCTGGCCGAGAACTTCAAGCTTTCGAATCGGCCCGAAGGCGGCATGCGTGCAGTCCTCGAGTTCAACAGGGCCAGTTTCCTGTTCGCTGACGAACGCGGCGTCGATCTCTCGGATCTCGATTACCTCGAGCCTCTGACGGCGCGCCGCCTGCTGGCTTCCCTGGGCGATGACGCGGCGCCCCAATTCCAGCTCTCGCCGGCAATCGCAGTCTGCGTCGGACGGATCTTGTCCGCAGCACATCCGGCCAAGAGTCCCCTAGCCGCGCTCAGGAGTTGAACGTGACCACGGGCAACATTTCCAACGACGAAGAGGACGATCTCTTCAATTTCGACGGCCTGAGCCACGGCGCGAAGCCCAATGCTCCGGCGACCAAGGTTGCGCCTGGTCCTGCTGCGCCGATTCCGAGCGTGGCTCCGGCCGCGGTGCAAGCGGCCACTCCCGTAGCGCACGTCGTGACGACTGTGCCGACCGCGGCTCTGCCGTCGGCGAACGCTCCCGCCGGGCGCGCGCTGCCGACCCAGGCGATCGGCACGCAAGGCCATGTCGCCGGCCAACTCCCGCTCGTCATGCCCGTGACGGCCAAGACGGCGAGCGCTCCGATCTCCGATGCCGCTGCGCAAATCCCGACCGCGAGCCGCGGAAAACAGCGCCCCCCGATCTTGACCTTCGCAGCACTGCTGCTCGCGACGCTCGTCAACGTGGCTTTGGTGGGCATCGTCTGGCGTTCGATGTCGAGCATGGACAGCGCGTTGAAGGAAGTCGGCGAGCGCGCCGGCCGCGTCGAAGAATACACGCAGCCTGCGCCCCCGGCTCAACGCAGCGCCTGGCAGGACCTTTCCGAGCTCGCACCCAAGTCCGACGAAGGTGAGCTCGCGCTGGCGACAGCCGCCGAGGAAATCGCGCGCGGCGAGTACGAGAATGCGCGTGCGCGCCTGTATTCCGTGCTCTCGGTCATCGATCGCTTCGACGCGAAACTGCGCTCGAACTTGGCGTCACGGGCCCAGGTGCTCGCGGCCGACTCGTACCGCGAACAGGCTGATCGCGTGGAACGGGAAGCCGGGGCGGTCGCTGCCCCGGGTTTCGTCGCCGAGTCCAAGGAGAAACACCTGTGAAGCACTTCTTTGGTCCGCTGCTGGCGTGCGCGGTCGCATTGTGCGCGCCGGCGAACGCCTCTGCGCAGGACAAGACCGCCACCGCGCTGGTCTCGACCGTGCAGCGTGAGGGCGAATGGTTCTGTTCGATCTCCGCCCCGCGCACGGCGCAGAGCGGCATCGTCGAGCAATTGGCGCGCAGCATGCAGATCAAGGTCGAGGGCCTGGAGCTGATCTCGCCCACCGCCTTGGTGACCGTCGAACTGCGCGACCGGCCGATCCCGCAAGCTCTCGAGTGGATCCTCGGTGCTTCCAATCTGCGCGTGAAGTTGCGCACGGGTGTGCTGGCAATTCAACCCATGTTGCCGGAATCGCCGACGCCCGACGAGCTGCGCGATTGCGCGCTGGCAACGTACTCGGGCGCGCTGCGCAGCTTTCCCGATCCGGAAGCGGGCGCTGCCGCCGCCTTCGCCAGGGCCTCGATCATCGAGCAACGCGGCAATATCGCGCAGGCCCTCGCGGAGTACGACTCCCTCGTGCGCGCGTTCCCGCAGTCGCCGCAGGCACCTCAAGCACTGATTCGCGCGGCACGCCGTCTTTTCGAAGCCGGCGAATACGAGAGCGCCTCCGCGCACTACGCCGACCTGCTGCGGCTCTCGAGCTCTGGCCCCTTCTTCCTGGAAGCACGCGTCGGTTTCGCCGGCAGCCTGGCGCGCAAAGGCGACTTCCGCACCGCGCTGCGTTTGCTCTCGGCACTGGACACGTCGAACCCGGCGTTGACTCGGCTCGAGATTCACCAACGTCTCTTGCTGCGCGCGCGCTGCGTGCTCGGAGAAGGTAATCCTTCTTCGGCGCGCGCGCTGATTCGCGAGTCCGAGAACGGCGGGCTCGAAACGGAACTGGAAGCGGATTTCTTCGAACTGTCCGCGCACGCGCTGCCGGCCGATGCGCCGCCCGAATACGCTGCGACGGTCTGGATGGAACATGCGCGTCGCGCGACAGGTTCCGCGCGCGCCACGGCCGTGGCCGAGGCTGCGCGCTTGACGCTGCTTTCCGGCGACGAACTCGGTGCGCTGGTGATCGATCGTTGGGCAGAGCTCAACGGCGTTGGCGAAGCGACGCACGCCCACGCAGCGGCCGCTCGCGAGGCCCTCGGTCTGGAGGCAAAGTCGCTCAGCAGTGACGCCGGCGCGGATCGCCTGGCGCGCGCCGAACGATTGATGCGCGCGCGTCTGTGGGCTGAAGCGTTTTCCGCCTTCGCGCAGCTACGCGAGCAGGCGACGCCGTTGGACGAAACCGGGCGCACACGCCTGTACACGGGGCTGGCGCGCTGCCTCGACGGACAGGATCGCGTCGACGACGCGATCACGATGTTGCGCGAAGGCCTCGAGCTCGTCAGCGACGTCGATCGACGCCGCGAGTTCTACATGACGGCGGCTTCGATCTTCGAAAATCGCGAGCGCGTCGACGACGCGATCGAAGCCTACCGCGGGAGGCTCTAGCTCATGCGCAAACTCCTCTACTGGAACCTTGTGATTTTTGCGCTCCTGTGCCTGCCCGCGCTTGCGCTGCGGCAGGACGACAAGGAAGCACTGCGCGCATTGCTTTCGCGCACGGTCAATTCACTGGCGACGTTCAAGGATCTCGATCGACGCGTCGAGGAGCACGACGCAAATGTCGTGACCGAGTTGATCGCCGCGTGCGATGCCGGTCCCAGCGACGTGACCTTGGCCGAGGCCGAACTGGTGCTCCTGCGCACGCGCGTCAACGCACTGCAGGAAATCCTGGATTCGCGCGCGGCGTGGAGCGGCGCCCTGGCCGCGGCTCCGGGCGTCGATCCGCAGACGACGGATCCGGAAATCCAAACGGAAGGGGCTGCGATCAATGCCTCCACCTCCGTTTCGCAAACGACTGCGCAGGCGGGCGTCGCCGCGAGCAACAAGAAGGCCTTCGAAGCCGAGAACTTCATCGCCGACCGCGCGCGCCTGGGCCGTGCCTGTTGGCGCGGCGGACGTTATCTGGAGGGTGTGGCGGCGCTCGAATCGCTCGCCGGCGAACCGCAAGCCGATTACTGGCGCGCGCGTTGTCTCGAAAAGCTCTCGCGTCATTCCGAAGCCCTCGCGCTGTACCGCAAGGTGATCGAAATCGCAGGCGATAGCCCCGAGGGCAAGAGCGCGCGTGAAGACCTCGAGTTCCTCGAGTGGAGCATCAGTCACAAGCTGGTGAGTTCGAAATGAACACGCAGCTGATCGAAGAACAAGATCGCGTGCAACTTGCGCGGGCCGTGAACGAGCTGACGCGCATCAGCGCGGAGCTGCTGGTCAGCTATCAGGCCCTCGAAGCCCGCGCCGGCGAAGTCGAGGCCCAATTGAG
>JAYUUV010000152.1:0-16487 GCA_043754695.1 Planctomycetota bacterium | reverse complement strand
GTGGGCCCTCTTCTGAACGCGTTAGGTTTTCGAATGTGTGGGAGAACGATCCGGTCACGGCCGCAACTGCCAAGCTCGTCACCGACGCGCGGGGCCGGTTCATTGTCGAGTACGCGCCAACGGCCGCCTTCGGTGGTCGACCGCTGTTGGTCATCACGCATCCTCGAAGCGGGCAGTTTGCGCTCGAGAAGTGCCTCGATCTTCAAGACGTGTGGACCACGGGGACGCACGACCTAGGCGACATCAGCATCGAGACCGCTCCGATCCTCGCGGCCGGTCTCGTGGTCGATGAAACAGGTGAACCGGTCGTAGGAGCCAAAGTTGCGATCGAGCCCAACGAGGGCGGCTTCCACACGCTCCGAGAGTACCCGACCGACGAGCGGGGTCGATTCGAGATTCGCTCGGCGAAGCCTCAAACCAGAGTGGTGATTCGAACTGCAATGTCAGGCTTTGCTACGAGTTACGAGCGAACCGGCCAGCCGGGTCGCACGGATTGGCGCATCGAGCTGCGCCGCGCGAGCAGACTCGTCGCGCGCGTCAACTTCCCGGCGGGATCCACCAGCCGCGACTTCAGCGTCGCGCTCCATCGCATGCAAGGCCTCACCGTGGAGGAGAACTCGTACGTCTCTGGCGGGGTGCGCGAAGACGGAGTGTTCGAATGGGATGAATGCACTCCGGGCTCATACGCGCTTTTCGTGCGCACCGTCGACGGCTTCGACTCCAAGACGATCGCGAAGCTCGAGAATCTGATCGTCTGCGACGGCAAGACGACCAATGCCGGCGTCATTGACCTATCCGGCGGAGCGAGCTTCGTGTCCTTGAGCGTGTTGGATCCAAGTGGGAAGCCGCTCGATGGCGGTGCCTATGCGGCTGGTGCCGATTCGTTGGGGCTGATCGACGAATTGTGGTCCGCGCACTGGGGCAAGGAAATCGAGGACGGGAAGTTGCGGCTCGCGCGCGAGGGAGCTGTGCTGAGTATCGCCGTGGCGGCGCCGGGGGCGAGAACGCGCGTGTTCTCGGACGTTCACGACGGCGACGTGCTGCGATTGAAAGCCGGGATCCCCATCGCTCTAGGCATAGCGAACACGATCAGCCGGCCGGCAAAAGGCCTGACGCTGCAAGCAGGACTTGTGCGCGTGGGACTCGACCCGCGCGCACGCGTAATGTCACCTCTGCGCTGGTACACAGGCGAGTTCGATGAGCGCGGAGAGGCCAAACTCGTGGCTCCCGAGCCTGGACGGTACGCACTGCGCTGGATGCTCGTCCGCAGTCGCCTCGGCGGCCACGAGGCCCGCGAATGGTTCGACGACGCATCGATTATCGAGATCCTCGATTCAGACGAGCTTCAACGCTTCGAGGTGCGCTGTCCGATCGATCCCGCGACGGCGTGGGATTCGAAATAAGCGAGCGTCGGCCGATCTCGGAGGTAGCTGCTGCGTACGAACTTCGTCGACGCGCGCGAACGATACTGCGTCGGGCCTGCCGGCCTCGGTACGCGGCCAGAGCGTGGGACAAAAGACTCCACCTCCAGCCCGGCAGTTCTGTGATCGCTGCAGGTGCGAGGGCCAGGGGTTCTCACTCCGAATTTCACGCCGTCTTCCTCATCGCGGCGGAGTAAACCCCGCGCCCGACGCGCCGCTACTTCTTGGCCAGCTTGCCGAGTTTAGTCTCGATGACCTTCACCCGGGCCTTCAAGTCGGCGATCTCTTTTTCGGCGGTCTTCGTCTGATCGCCCAGCTGCTTGCGCAGATCAACGACCATCTCGCGGATCTTCGTCGCGTACTCCATCGCGTTCTTCGAGACCATGCTGATCGCGTCAAGCGCTTCGTCGATTCGCCGGTCGAGATTCTTGATGTCGCTGTCGTCTGCCATGATCCTGCCTCTCCTATGGGTCCCCGAATCGCAAGCTAGCATACGGCATCAACCGTGCGCTGCGTTTTCCCGCCCGCTTCGTCGGAGCAACGCGATCCGGGCAGCATCAGCCTGCGGACCGTCCTGCCTCGGCCGAAACGCGAGACCGGCGGTTTGCACTCCGGCGACGTGGCACAGCAAGAAAAACGGCGCGCGCGCGAGCAGGCTTCAATCAAGTCCGCGAGCGGACGATCAGCGCGTCGGTGTCAGTTCGAACACGCTCAGACTTTCACTCTCGAAGACCGGCTCGCCCACCTGCTCGATGTAAAGTTGCCTCCAGCGCTCGACGGCTGCCGTGCGCGGCGCTTGACCCGGCAGTGTGCTTGCCGCGACATCGCGATGCAGGATCACGAAACGCACCTGCTTTCGGCGCAATGAATCGAAGTCGGAGACATGCACGAACTTGTCGAAGTGGAAGCGAGGATCGCCCATGGGCAGCTCGCCAACACCGGGAGGCAGCAGCGGGTCGTCGACAAAGCCAATCAGGGTTTGCTTCTGGTGGCTGCGCTGATAGATCGGATATGGAATCCTGCTCCACACGTAGTTCCAGGGCGCCTCGACGATGCGGAAGTCGGAGTCCTCAAGCTGGCCGATCTGTGCATAGATAGGTGGTATGGCCTGGAGGCCAATGACCATCGACGCGTAGCGCCGACCGAAATCGGGTGCATAGTCCAGCTGATACATCGCGTGGTTCGTCCAGTTGTTGGGGCTGCGGTAGGCTTGCCTCAAGGGCCCCCATAGCGGTAGCGCGATGCACATGCAGACGCTGGCGGAGTGAGCTGGAGCGCGCTTCCATTGTTTCCGGATCAATGCGTCGAGGCGCACGAATCCCATTGCCAAGATCCACAGGAACACGGCCAGGATCGGCAGCGCGTAGCGCACGAGCACGATTCCAGTGTCGAGCTCGTCGGGACCGCTGATCGCCAGTGCGCCGATCTGCACGCCCAGCACGATCACGAAGCAAACCAGCAGGGTTCGAGCTTTCTCGAGCATCGCGACCAAGCCCAGCAAGAAAGCGATGCCCGAAGCGAAGGCGAGCAGCGGAAGCTGAGCGCCGCTGAGCAAATCGTAGATTTGAAGCGGCGGCGGCAGGTCGAATCGCCGGTGACCGGAACGCATGGCGATGGCCGTCCAGTCGTTCAGGATTGGCGGAACGAGCAGCGCGCACAAGCCGCCGATCACGGTTGCCGCGAGTATCCAATATCCGCGTGGCAGCGCACGCCAAAGCGCGGGCAGCCGCGCTCCCCGCTCGCGCCGCGAGCGCTGAAACCCGAGCACGAACACGCACGCGAACGGAGCGATCGTGAACGGCAAATAGGCCAGATGGAACCACGCTGCGAGAATCGCGCACAGCGCAAAGACCAGGGCCCAGCTCTGCTTGCCGCTCGACAACCAGCGCGCAAACGCAAGCGTGCCGACGACGACCAGGAGAAAGACCAGGCTGTAGGGACGGGCATAGCGGCTGAAATACACGTGCAACGGTGAAATCGCCAGGAGCCAGGCGAACACGAGCGTGGCTTTTGCCCCGAGGTGATCGTGCAAGAGCCAAGGAATCAGGATCAACGCAGCGACTCCGGCGCAGAGCATCGGCGCACGCATGCTCCATTCCGAGAGCCCGATCGTGTCCGCCACGAGCTTGTCGTACAGCGTCAACGGGATGCAGTAGTCACTGGTCCCAAAGTGCGTGAAAATGTACCCGTACCCGTGGTCGAGCAACATGTGCAGCGAATGCCACTCGTCGTCGGCGATGATCTGGTCGGAGATCTGAAGGAAGCGAAGCGCCGCCCCGACCAAGACAGCCACGAGCGCGAGCGCGGCGGTCAGACCGCGCCGCCGCTTTTCGCGCCGCGGGTCGCAGGAGCCGGCGGGTAGGCCGCCCGAAACGAAATCACTGGGCATCATGCGCGTGTGTGCGTGTTCTCCACAGATCTTCGCTGCCATCCTACGCGTGTGTGAGGCAGGGCGTTCCCGCCGCGTCGCCGAAGCTGCAGACCTCGACGATTCACGGATCCCGAAGCCGACCGGCGGCTCCCGTGTCGCGCAGGTATCCCGCAGGCTCGCTGCGTCGCCCCCTGAGTCCGGGTCGCAGGACTCTCGAAGCTAGCGTGCGCTAAGAAAGGTCCTTTCCAGCCACCGATCGTGCATTCGCGGTAGCAACGGCCCGGCGGGAGCGGACCGTGCGCTATTCGCGGGTCTACAGCTGAGCCCGGCTACCTGGACGCGAACTACCGCATCGCCCCGCGAGTCCCTGCACCCGCGCGAGTCCGGCATCGAGCAGGTTTGGCATCGCGCGGTGCAGCAGACCGCGTCCGTCGGGAACGCTGCGTTGACCTCATCGCTTCGCTGCCCCGGATTGTTCCGCACGCAGTTCAGCAGCGCCGCCGCGTCGAGCTTGCCCGCCGTGGGCGCACCAGACGCGGTGTCAGGAGAGCACGGTAGTACGGGCATCTCGGAGTGAGAGACTGCGAGAGGGCTGCAAGACCTTTTCGCGGCGTTCGCCGCGCTCCTACCGGCTTGGATTCTCATGCCCGATCGCGATATGCGCCTCGTCGCGGTCGCGCCGGCGTACTTTTCCCTGGCGGACTCCGATGGGTAACACTGCCTGAAACGAGAACCGTGTGGGACACATTCTCCAGCGAGCTGCCAGGCTTTTCCCGGCGCAGTTAACCCCAATTTCACCGGCGCACCGAGTGTTCGCTGGAGTGCACAACAGTCGTCACATCGCCCCACGAAGGTTGGCGCGGGCAGCGAGCCCGCCTTGCCGATGTACATGCGCTTCCCGTCGCGATATCAAGCGTAGGCGCCCGGGTCCTCGGGGATCAGCTGGTGCGCGACCTTCGATGCCTTGCCGACGCGCAGGAGCACATCCCGAAGGCACGTTCTCGGATCGACGACGTACTCCCGGCACTTCGCGATCAGGGAGTTGATCACGGCCGCCGCCTGCCCATCTGGTCCTGAAGCGCCGCATGAAGGCTGCGTAGACAAGCTCACGCTCGACAGGTACGGTGCGGAGCATGGTCGACGAAGGACGCGTCACGAACCCCGAAACGCAGCTGGCGAGCTACTTCGCGAAGTACGAGCCGGCGCTGGCCAAGCTCGGAAAAGCGTTGCGCGCGAAGCTGCGTGCTCGGCTGCCCGGTTTGTTCGAGATCGTGTACGTGTACGAAAACCAGGACGCGCTCGTGATCTCGTATTCACCGACCGAGCACGGCTACGAGGGGCTGTGCGGGATCGCGCTGCACCCGCGCTGGGCGCAACTTTTCTTCGGCCAGGGCGCTCTGTTGTCGAAGTCGGATCCGAACCAGCTGCTGCAAGGGCGCGGCAAGACGGTGCGCCATGTCGTGCTGAACTCGGTTGCGGACTTCAACCGCGCGGAGATCGAAGTGTTGATGGCGGCCGCGTTGAAGCTCGCGAAGCTGCGCCTCGATCCGAGTGCGAAGGGCTCGCTGATCATCAAGGCGGAGGCACAGAAGCAGCGCGCGCGCCGCGCGAAGAAAGCAGCGCGACCGGCCGCTACACGTCGGAAGGCGAAAGCCCGGCGCTGACCGGCTCACGGCGCGTTCGCCATGCAGCACAAGCCGCCGCATCCGACTCGCGAGCAGATGGCGCGCTCGTTGAAGCACATTGCGTCGTAACTGTCCGGCCAGCCATCGTTTGACGAGCTTGCCGCTCGCCCCGCCGCGCGGAGTCGCGCTTCCGCGAGTACCTGGCGCGTACGGATAGGAGGGAGGCTGCGCTAGACGGAGCCCCCGCGCGACGGCGCGGGTCGCCCGGTGCCGGCTTCACGGGCGCGGCGCTCAGATGAGTTGGAGCCCTACGCAACTTTGTGGGAATGAGTCAACGTATGTGTCGATCGTCCGGCCGTGGGCCTAGGTCCTATGTTGTGGTCGAACAAGCGGCGCCACCTTGAGCGCATGCGTTCTCTGTTCGCCGCGTGATCGGGCGGGAGGCTCATGCTCATGATTTCAGGGCCGGATGCGAATTCACCTGAGTGAGGAAAAAACCATGAGCACCAGCACGCTGATCTTGATCGTTGTCCTCGTTGTGCTTTTCGGCGGCGGCGGCGGGTACTATTACTCGCGGCGCCGGTAGTCCGGCAGGATCGAACGCAACCGCGCGCGGCCACGGGCTCCATGCCATCGCGCTCTGCGGCGGCTCAGACAGGTTCGGCACAGGTTGCCTTGTGGGGCGCGGCGGAACGCTCCGCGATCGTTTCGTGCGGCCGCTCGCCGGCCGCGCTGTGCTCGAGTTCTTCGTCTGCCCGTGAAGCGTGGCGAGTTGCTTGACGACTCCAGCGCAGGTGGCCGATCGCCTCGACCTTCAAAGCGGAAGTGATTCGTGGGACAGCACACGCAATCTCGCCGCGCGTGATTCTGCAGTAGGTTGACCTGAAGCCGCCAGACCTGCGCGGAGTTGCCGGAGAACTATCCACGCCGACATCGGACTACTGGGATCTGGCGATGGAGACATCCAACGACCCGCGCGAAGATTCGGCTTGGTCCAACCCAGCCTGCCGATGCGGCGCGCGCTTCGAAGCAGGTTCCGCCTCGGGCACAGGCGCCCGCGGTGGAAGGCATGAATTCTGGGCGGCATGCGGAGCAGCTCCATCGCCTTGTTGAAATGATGCACCCCGCCAGGAGCTCGATGACCTTCTTCTCGAACCCAATCCCGTCGCCCAAATGAAGTCCCTGAACAGCACAAGTTCATCGGTCCTGCTGGCGTTCGTCGCCGTGGCGAGCGCTCAACAAATGCCCGGCAGCGATGTCGCCGCAGTCCCGGCTGCACTCACGCCCAGCGCCCCGGGCAATGGGTCGTATTTGGCGCAGCTACCGAGAGTGCGTGGTCCGTTCAACGTCCAAGGACCGCTAGGATTGAGCGTTTGCATGGGGGTCGAGTACGCGTGGGGGCACTACTTCGTTACCGCTCGCGGCGCGCACGGCACCGGCACGCATGTCATTGCGCAATTCGACCTGTCCGGTGCGCTGCTTGCGCCGCCAATCTTTCAAAAGAACACGGGCGGCACCGAGTTCGGCATCCGTGACATGGTCGTCGACGAAGCGGCCAACAAGCTGTGGGGTGGACAGGAGGGCGGCCAGATCCAGGAGTACGACCGTGTCGCCGGCACGCCAGCGGACACGCTCACGTTCGTGCGGGTGTACGTGATTCCTGGCCAGAACATCGTGCGCGGGCTGTGCCGCGACAACAACGGCGTCTTCTATACGAAGAACACCAACAGCGGGATGCAACGCTTCACGCTGAACCCTCTGACCCTCGGGGCCGTGTCGCCGCCGGATGGAAAGTACGCCTACGGGCTCGCCTATGACCCGGTCCACGATTCGATCTGGGAGTTCTGCCAGAACACTGACGTAACTCCCGGCCCACTTCCGTCAGGAGGTGACCGCGTTGAGTTCTACGAAATCAACAAGAATACAGGCGTGCTCACGGGCGCCAACGGTTACGGCGACCTGCATGGCGTTGCGAACACGAACAACGCCGGCGGCCTGGACATTTACCAGGGCGACCCACTGAATCCGGGAAAGCTGACCTTCATTGCACTCGCGCAGTACGCACCAGACAACATTACGGCATACGACACGGGAACGTTTTACGCGCCGCCGCCGATCAGCTACTGCACCGCGAAGGTGAATTCACTGGGATGCGCGCCGTCGGTGAGCTTCAGCGGGACACCGAGCGCGAGCGCGGGATCAGGTTTCGTGATCAACGCATCCAACGTGCTCAACAACAAGCCCGGCCTGTACCTCTACACGAACACAGGTCGGGCTGCTGTGCCCTTCGTGGGCGGCTTGCGCTGCGTCAACACACCACTGAGGCGCTCGGTCCCGTTGAATTCCGGCGGCAATCCGCCGCCCAACGATTGTTCAGGGGTCTACTCCGTGGACTTCAACACGTTCGGCAGCGGTGCTCTCGGTGGAAATCCCGCGCCGTACCTCGTCGTCCCCGGGACCCTGATCGAAGTTCAGGCCTGGGGCCGTGACAACGGATTTAGCCCGCCGAACAACGCAACGCTCAGCGACGGGTTGGAATTCATGATCTCTCCTTTGTAGCTGGGAATGGAAGCCAGAGGCTGGAGGGCTGCGCTCCAACCTCACTCTCCCCCCACTCACCCGAGAAGCTCAGGAGCGCGTCGCGCTGGCGAGCCAGCTTCGCTTCCTAGCGCGCGAAAAACTCCTTGCCGTAAACCGCGCACGCTCCGCCGATTCCCGCGCACTCCTCGAGATAGACGGGTCCCCATCCCTTGGGACTCTCGAGAACACCCGACGAATACTCGGCAGGCGACCAGCGCTTGACGACAAGCACGATGTCCGCCGACGGCGACTCCGCCGGGCCGAATCGAAGTGACATGTACTCCGAGGCATCCCAGTCCTTCCACTGGCCCGCATGAAGGCTCCATGCGCCTGGCGAGAGGCCGCGGATCACACAGCGCCCGTCCGAACTCGCCTCCACGCGCCAATCCGCAACGAAACCGGGCTGATGGATTTGCTGGAGGCCGTTCGCCAAGACCACGGCCCCGTTCGCGGCCGCGCCCGACGGGTCGATGACGAGGACAGCCAGATCATGCCCGGTCTGCAGCTCGACCTTCACGTCGACAGCCGATGCACGCGAGGCTTCCTCAACCGTAATCCAACGCATGTACTTGGCGATCGAAGGAGCCTGCACCTCCATGTAGCCCACGTACTTGTTCCGCTCGCGAACTCGCAGGAAAGGTGCAATTGCGAGCTCGACGACGTTTTGTCCAGCAGCAGACATCACGCTGACGACCTGCCCTGCGTCTGGACCGAAGAAGGACACTCGAGCGCCAGACACGATGTGGTCGCTGGGCGCCTCCAGGCCATCCTGGATCCATCGCAGTGAAGCCCGAAGCGTTCATCACTGAGCGACCCGTCCGGTTTCCAAAGCAACCAAAGCCCTTGGCGCCGTCCGCTTGAATCGTAGGCACCGCGCATGAAGCGCTTGCCGTCCGAGTAGTAGAAACTCCATTTGCCTGCGCGCTTGCCGTTCTCAATGCGTCCCTCGGCGAGCGTGTGCGATTCCAACGGATCCGCGCCGGAGCGCACCGCGTATTCATAGCGCCAGCTTCCATCCTGCAGCACTACCCCGAGCTTGGCGCGCATGACTTCAGCGCGGTCAGCGACGCGCACGGACTGCGCAGCGCAGCCCGTCAGCGCGAACAGCGCACAGATCAGGAATGCCGCAGGCTTCATCGAATCTTCGTGGAAGAGGTCGAGCAGGAGAACGGTGAAGGATACCGGCATGCGCGGTCAACGTTGCACTTCCGCAGACACCCGCGGGCTAGTCGTTCCAAGGCTTGCCGACGACTCAGGCGAGCAGGCCGTTCGCGTCAAGAAGGTCAAACCGTCGATCAGCGCGCTCGCTTGGCGCCGCGCGCGCTCCACGCGACTCGCCCGCGCTTGTCCTTCTGCTTGGGGTCCGCCCCGCGCCCGAGCAACAGGTCGATGAACGGAGCCGGATCGATACCGGCGGTGTTGCCCGCGCCCGTCGACGAGGCCGCGCGATGCAGCGGCGTCGAGCCGCGTTTGTCCGCCGCGTTCGGATTCGCCCCGCGCTCGAGCAGGACTTCCACGACGGCGAGATTGCGCGCACGCACCGCCTGATGCAGCGCTGTGACCCCATCCCGGTTGCAGGCATCGACGAGCGCGCCTCGCTCGATGAGTAGCCTTGCAACTCGTGCGGCCCTTGGACCGTCCGCGCGTCGCAGGTCGGCGACGCGATGCAGCGCCGTCTCGCCGAATCGATCGGCCGCAGCGGTGTCTGCCCCACGATCGAGCAGGTCAGCAACGATCTCCGCGTTGAGTGATTGAGCAGCGTGCAGCAGCAATGGCGTGCCCTCCTCATCGACGACGAGAGCCGCCTTCGCCACTGCGGCGCGATCCCCGAGGTAAACGGAAGTCACGACAGAAATCGCGGCGCCTGCGCCTTGGAACAATTCCACGATCTCGTGCGCTCCGCGCGCCGCGGCGTGGGTGATCGGCGTAAGCTGCGAGCGCCCCGCGTCGACTTCGGCGCCGCGCTCGAGCAGTTCGCGCGCAAGTTTTGCGTCGCCGTACTGCGCGGCCATCGACAGCGGTCTTCGCTGCCAGCGGTCCTCGGCGTTCGGATCTATTTGCGAAATGAGGCGCGCGATTTTTCGCGCGTCCTCGCGCCACACTGCTTCGCAGAACTCGCTGACCAAGTCCATCTCGACCACGCTACCTTACCTGTTCAATTCCGGCCTCACGGGGGCGCTTGCGCGTGTGCGTCAAGGCACAATCTACCGTGCTCATGCCCTGTGCGCCGCCCGCCCTCAATCGAATCCCCCACTCTCCCAGCGCTGAGCCGAGAGCTTCACTGGCGGACTACTCGCCAGGGACCGGCAATCCTTGCATGTGCTTACGGTCCAGATCCAACTGCAAGTCGAGGTACGTCTTGTCGTTGATGACTCCGCCGTCGCGCAGCTTCAACAGCGCACTTTCCTCGGCACGCGCGACCTCGCGACGCACTTCGTTGGAGACATCGACGCGCGTCTGAGCCAGTTGCCGCTGCTCCTCGTCCTGTTCGCGGACCACAGCCAACTCATCGGCCATCGCCTCACGCCAGTGGTGGACACTGATGGGACAACTCGTCTCGGAACAATACGCGTCGAGGCGCGCGATGCCGGCCGCCAAGACCGTCTCCCGCGCCTTCAGCACCTCGGCCTTGCTGTCTTCGTCGCTGCGTATGCCAAGCAATCGCACCAGAGGTTCCAGTGTCAGGCCTTGCACGATGAGCGTGACGAGGATCACGATGACAGTGCACGCCAGGACGGCGGCACGCGCGGGGAACGGCGAGTCGTCGATGAAGCGCGGGAGAGACAGAGCCGCCGCCAGCGACACGACGCCGCGCAAGCCGCACCAGGAGACGAGCACGACGCCTTTCCAGTCTGGGTAGCCGCCCTCGCGCTCCCGCACTTTTCGGGCGAAGTACAGCGGCAGATAGGCGAACGGCAGGACCCACAGGATGCGCGCACCGATCGCCGTCGCAGTGACGAGCAGCGCTGCCTTCAGCACCTCCGACCCGGCCGCGATCTTCGTCTCGAGAAAGAGCTTCGGGGCCTCGAGGCCGATGAGCACGAAGCAGAATCCGTTGAGCACGAACACCAGCATGTTCCAGGTAGCGTACAACTCGACGCGCGCCGTGGCGGGCACGCTGTGGATGCGCCACGACACGACGAACCCGGCAATCACCACCGCAAGCACGCCCGACGTGCCCAGCTGGTGCGCGACAATGAACGCCGTGTAGGGCGACACGAGCGAGAGCACGAACAGTATGCGCGCATCGCGCACGCTGCGATTGATCAGCGCGAACAAGACCCCCGCAGCCAGACCTATGCCCACGGCGCCGCCGGCGATCCAGACGAACTGGAGCGCAACGGCTTTGGCCTGGAACGCGCCGCTGAGCAGCACGGCAACGCCGATCTGCACGCCCAGCAGGCCGGTCGCGTCGTTGACCAGGCTCTCTCCGCCGAGAATCGCGGTGATGCGCCGCGGTACGTGTAGCCGCTCGATGATGGCCTGGACCGCAACCGTGTCCGTTGGCGACACGACGGCTCCCAGGATGAAGCAAACGGGCCAGGGCATCTGTGGCAGGAGCGCGTGCGCCACGATCCCGACCAAGCAGGTCGTGAAGAGCACGAGCCCCACCGCAAGCATCAGGATCGGCCTCAGCCAGCGCCGAAAGTCCGTCCACGACGCCTCGAATGCGCCGGCATACAGAAGCGGCGGCAGAAAGAGATACAGGATCATGTCCGGATCGAGCGGCTCGCGCGGCAGCCACGGGATGAACGACACGCCCGCGCCGAGGATCGCCAGAATCACTGGCCCGGGAGCCCGTACGCGCTGCGAAATCAGGCTTCCCACGGCGAGCACCGCCAGGATCACAGTCATGATCGAAACGTCCTGCACGCGGCAGAGTCAAAGGTAGCCGAGGGCGAAGTGCAATCATTTCCTCCGCGACGCACTTCGGCACTCGGCCCGGAGTTGCGGCTCGGGAGTCACTCGGGCGTGGTTGCGCACCCGGACGCGAGTGAAGTGAGGACGCGAGGTGTTCTTGACTCGCAACGCGAATTCGCGGCCGCTCGCTGCGCGAGGCTCTCACGCCTCACCCGGATCCAGGGCAGCCGGCGCGTCCCCCGGCGTTACCGCCTGCTGGCGCGTGAGAGACTCGTGCCGCCGCGAGCCGCAGGTCACTTCGCTGCACTGATGGTCAACTTGACCTCTTTGCTCACGTTACCGAAGCTGGCCGTAATCGTGCATACGCTTGCTTTCACAGTCCCGGGGATGAGCACACTGAAGTCGGCCGAAGTAGCGCCCTTCTTCACGATGACGTTTGCCTTCAGCGTGCTTTGCTTGTTCGCATCCAGGATTTCCGGCTTGGCTTTCAACGAGATCTTCGCGTCGACCGTAGCCGCGCTCGACAGCGTCACTTTGAAGTCAACGCGCTGTGAAGCCGTGACTGCGGTCTTGGCTGCGCTGAACGATTGCAACTTGAACGGAACTTCAGGCAGCGGCGGCATCTTGGGACTCGGCATCTTCTCGACCATGGACATATCCTCCTTGGCAAATCTGGCCAGTAGGCGCGCTGCGTTTTTCGTGAATCTGCGTGATCGCAGATCGGCCTGGATGGTACGTCGCTCCCCTACAAGTCTCCAAGGCCCTTCTTGAGCCCAATCAGCATCGATGCGGCAAGTTGGGATACCTCCGGGGAACGACTATTGGACTTTACTAGAACTCCTTCCGATCAGAAGATCGGCTGCCCGTTTCGGCGCGTGAAAAGGACGTGACCCAGCCCCATGGACCAGACCCATTCAACGACTCGTCGCACACGCCGTACACCGGAGCAGATGATCGCCGATATGCAAGCGCAGATCGCCACAATCAAGGCGCGGGCGGAGCAGAAGGCTGAACCTGCGCCGCAAAGAGCGACTGGCCGCCGCGCGACACCGCGTGCTGCTGCGCCTTCGAGCGCAGCAGCCATCAGACGTGGCGCGGGCTTGCGAACGCGCCCGACGACATCGAGTGTCCAGCTCGGGGATGCGAGCGCGCTGACGAATTCGCTCCAGGCCGAGATTCGGTCCTGCGTGAATTCTTTTGCCGAGGACATCGTCGAGTTGCTCAACCGCTCGACGCTGGATGCGGTGCAACGCGCTTTCGGCGAGCCTGCGAATTCCGGCGGCGAGACTACGGACAATGCTCCGAGGCTCGATTGGACTCCGCCACCTAATTTGCCTCGCAGGCCCAAGCTCGCCGCTGCCGGCGATTTGAGCTTCAACGCCTACGAGCGCATGGCGATCGAACGCGCGCTCGCCGAATGCGCAGGCAACGTCATCGAGGCGGGTCAGCGACTCAAGTTGACCAAGAGTTCGATCTACCGGCGCATCCAGGTGCTCGGCATTCGAAAGCCAAGTGAAGGCGGCACGTTCGAGATTTCTGCACACGATACGGTCGCGCACAGCGCTGAGCCCCTGTCGCTCGAGGCGTACGAGAAGGCAGCCATCTTGAGCGCGATCGATCAATGCGCCGGTAACGTCGTCGCCGCCGGCAAGTTGCTCAGAGCCGGCAAGTCGACGCTATATCGGCGCATGGCGGCACTTGGGATTCCAAGGAAGCTGCGAAAACGCCCCTCGCGCTGAGGCTTGCGGGGTCGCTGGAGCGCCTGCTGAGGTGCTGCCCGCTGACCCAACTTCTCCAACCGTGATCCGAAGGAGAAGCCGCGTGGGCCGTCGCAGGAATGGGCCGATGCGCAATCGAGGCGGGCCTGCGCTGCATCGCATTAGCGATTGGTGCGAGTCTCGACGACGATGTCGTCGAGCGGGACGTGCTTGTCGCGCTGCTCAGCCGGCGGGTTGTCCTTACCGTCCTCGCCGACGGACCACATCGTCAGGATCCCATCGGGATCGAGCCGCGTACGCAGCGCTTCGCCGTTGAAGGGATCGCGATAGGGTTCGAGAAACGCGCGAGCAGCGGCTGCGCCGCCGCGCCTCGCGATCAGGGCGGCGCGCACGAGTCGGATGCGCGTTTGAGCTCCAAGGCAGTAGCGACCGCCTTCGTCGAGCCGCGTAGCGATGGCCACCCAAAGACCGACATCGAGCAGTGCATGCCGCGACTCGACCGCATGATCCCAGACGGACTTCAGCTTGTCCCAGGGTTCGGTGAGTTCGCGCTCCCCGGCGGTCTCGATCGCCATGCGCATCAACTCCAGATACTCCGCTTGATCGCGAGCGATGAGCGTTCGCGCAAGAAACGTTGAGGCCCAGCCCTTGGGTTCGAATGGGGCTTTGAATTTTACGTCATTCCTGAGCCCGCGATAAATGCCATTGAGCATCGCGCGGTCGCCGATGCAGGCGACCTGGAATTCCGCGGGCAGATCGATGACAGTGAGCAGCGCGTCGACTTCGGCCCAGTCCGTGTCCGACGGCAGGAGTTGGAGCAGCGGAAGGACTCCTTCGTTGATCCAGTCATCCAAGCCCTTCCCCCTTGCCCCGTGCAAGACCACGTTCGGCGCCTCCTGAATCAATTGGGCCGCCCTAGCCGCGAGTCCGAGTTCCTGTCGTGCCTTCGCGAAGTCTCCGTCGAGCGCAAGGAGCACTGCTTGCACACAGAGCAGGTGAATCGATTCGATGTAACCACCGATCGGAGGAATAGCCTGTATCTCGCCGGTCGAACTCTTCGGGCCGCGTGAGGCTGCGTCCCAGTCATAAGGAGCGAACCGTTCAACCTGCATGGAGAGCTCGAGAGCAGCTCGATCTGCGTCGACCCTCAGACGCAGCACGGAAAGCTCGCAAGCGCTCAATGACTCGAGCAGACGCGGATGGCGCAAGGCCGCAGTGATCTTGCTCTCGATGCCTGAGGCATCTTCGCCTCCAGCGATGCGACTGGCGCAGTCCGGCAGATTCGCATTCGACCAATAGTCCGTGCACGCCTCGTCAATAGCCTGCCACCACATGGCCGGGTCGTCGCCCGCGGGCCGTGGAGAGAACCGAATCTGCTCGGGAAACTCCGGCGCACCGCTGGCGCGCAGCGCCTCGAGTTCACACGCGAGCCTGCGCTGCCCGTCGTGGATCCAATAGCCAAGCAAGCAGGCGCACACGCTTGCGACGACTGCCCCGACAATGAAGATCCAGCGCCAGAGCTTTGACATCGGCCAACGTCGCACCTTGGCAGGGTATCCATGCCGCAACAACGGATCCAACGCGGGGCTCTTGAATGACGGGTGGAATGAACGCACCCGGAATGCGTAGGCTCTTGCCTGCCATGCTTTCGCCGCCCGCATTTCCCTACGACGGCCCGATGTCCGAGGGCGAGGTTGCGCTCACCGTGCTGGCGGCGATGGCCTGGTTCGTCACGGGATGGACTTGGATTTATGGCCTGCGCGAGCGCAAGCACGTGATTGGCGCGACGCCGTGGAGGCGGACGATGCAGTGGAGCGAACTGCAAGCGGTCGCCGTCGTCTACGCGATCCTCCAAGTCTGGTCCGCGAGCGACGTGCGCGGCGACGCGCGCTACCTGTTCATGTACACCGCGATCGGCGGCGCGTGGATCGGCATCGCCATGTTGTTGACGCCCTGGCTCGGCCTGAGCATTCGCGACGATGTGGTCGAGCGACGCAATCCGGCGGTCGCACTCGCGCTGCGCGGACTGCCGTTCGCGCTCGCACTGGCCTACGCCGGCGGCAACATCGGCGACGGACCGGGCTGGTGGGTCGTGTTTTTCAGCTCTGGTGTGGCCACGGCGGCGCTCGCACTGCTGCTGCTCGCCACTCTGACGTTCGGCGGCGCCTGCGAGAGCTTGACCGTCGAGCGCGACGTCGCCGCGGGCGCGCGCTTCGCATTGATCGCAATCTCCGAAGGCCTGGTGCTCGGCCGCGCGGCTGCCGGCAATTGGGTTTCAGCGCAGGCGACGCTGAACGACTTCGTGCAACGCGGCTGGCCGGCGCTCGCGATCGCGGTCTGCGCGATGCTGCTCGAGCGCGGCCTGCGTCCAACTCCGCAAAACCCACGGCGCAGCGTCTTGACCGCGGGTGTGCTGCCGGGAACTGCGCTGCTAGTCTCGGCCATCCTCTGGGTGGTGAGCCTGGGAGCCCTGCCGTGATTGCTCCGCTCGCCGCAGCGCCACGTTTCACGCCCGCGCAGTTCGCCGAACTGCGCCGTCGAACGATCTTCGAGTGCGGCAAGTGGGATCCGCAGTACGGCGACGGCTGCGTGCTCGCTGAATTTTCGCTGCTGCTCGAGCGCGAGGTCTGGGACGAACTCGGCACGCTTGCCGAACGACTTGCCGGCGAGGCCCTGGCCGCCGAGCACGAATTGGTTGCGCGCCCAGAGCTGCACGCGCGGCTCGGCTTGCCGGGCGCGATCCGCCGCGCGCTGCGCGAAACGCGCGAGTTCGGACCGTCGCTCGGCGTCGCGCGCGTCCTGCGTTTCGACTTCCACTGGACCACGCAAGGCTGGCGCATTTCGGAAGTCAACAGCGACGTGCCCGGCGGTTTCATCGAAGCCTCTGGCTACAGCCGACTCGCCGCTGAAC
>JAYUUV010000151.1:0-3227 GCA_043754695.1 Planctomycetota bacterium | reverse complement strand
GACGAGCTTCATCAGTAGCTCCCCAGAATGGTCTGGAATTCGATCTCGCCAGGCCCGCCCACTCCACGCCAGCGCACACGGACGATCACGGGCAGCATCTTGTAGTTGGCCGCGTGATTGACCGCGTCGATCGTGCCTTCGCCGGTCAAATCGGCCGGCATGCCGAAGTCGGCATTGACGAGGTTCTCGCGCAGTTCCGGCAAACCGCCGACCGTCGTGACCGGGAACAAGATCTCGCCGGCCATGCCGTCGAGGTCGCCGGCTCGGGCGCGCAGACCGGTCACGGCGAAATTGGCTCCCGGCGAAACCACTCCGCCGGGATTGTCCGCGTTGCTCGTGTTGTACATCGCGAACACGTTGGCGAAGGCCTGCGCGCGCATGCTCTCGACCGCGAGCCGGGCAGCCCCGTTCGCCAGAGTCGCTTCGCGCGATGTTCGCGCTGCGAGCGTCGTCCTGGCCACGGCCTTTGCGTAGCTGAGCATTCCGACGGCCAAGATGGACATCGCGACCGTCAGCTCCAGGAGGGTCAGTCCGCGCAGTCCCCGCCGCGACCGTTGCCGTTTCAGGAAATTATTTCGCACTCGCATCCCCCAGGGTCTCGCGGACCCTTGCCCTTGCATCCAGAGATTCACCCCGCCCCCGTTTCAGAAGCCTTCATCGACTACGGTTCTGCCGTTCCAAAATAGGAACGCGCAAGTTCCATGTACGTCCTAGGCAGGGGCCGACTGTGGCCCGAATGTTGGGGCGGACTGCCGCTCGATGGCGCCGGCTGCGGCGCGGCCGCGCCCGATTCGAGGACGAACTTTCCTGCGGAATCGCTGGGCCGGCGGTCCGGTCGCGGCAGTCTTACTACGAAATTGCCGGGCAGCACGCGCGTCCGCCGCGCTGAGGATCGGAGCCGACGAGGCGTGTTCCGCGCGCGGGAGTCATTGCAGCGCGAGTGTCTCGTCAAGGCTCGCCAGGGCCCGGATCGCCCGGCTGCGTTCCGCACTGCTCGCCGGCCGCTCGACGATGGCAGACAGACACGTACGCGCCCTACTTCGCAGTTCATCGTCAAGTCCAGCGGCGCGAGTCGCGTGGACAATCGCTTCCGCCATCTCGAGCGGATGCGCGTCGAGGGCCGCGCCGTCGTCGAGCAACTCCGCAGGATCGGCGAGCGCCCGCTCGCCAGTGCGGTCGAGTAACGCGTTGGCCGCCGCGCCGGCGAGGGCGGCACTCGTGTTCGGATCGCGAAGCACACGCTGCAGGGCAGTGCGCGCCGGTTCACCGCCCAGGCCGCACAACAGCGGCAGACTGCGCAGTCGCAAGGTCGGCGGCGAATCCGCGTCGATCACCAGCGCGGCGACACGGCGCGCCAGCTCGTCGCGGAGGTCGGGAGTCAGTTCATCCCGCCGTCGACTCCGCAGGCAGCCGTCGAGAGCGATCATCGCCGCTTCGGCGGCCGCTGGATCTGCGCTACTGCATGTGAGCTTGGTGAGTTCCAGCGCGACCTGTTCGCCGCGCGCAGCCTGCAATCCCCACATTGCGAGGTCGCGCGACGCGGGATCCTCAGGCGCCACCAGCGTCTGAAGAAATCCGTCAAGGTCGTCCGCCGTCCCGAAGGCGGCCAGTGAGCGGCAGGCCGCGCAGCAGCGCAGCGGAAACGGTCGCAGCGCCGAGGCGGCGAGACGCAGGGCCTGAAGCGTTTCGTCCGCTAACCGGAAGCCGTCGCTCGCAGCCGCTCCGGCACACTCCGCCATTGGATCGAGCACGCGCAGCAACTCCGCGGCTGCCACGCGTTCGGTGAGTCCGCGGGAAGTGTCCTCGACCACGCCGAGCAGATACGGCCTGCCGCGCGCGCCCAGCGAACCTGCCACGGCCTGCACTTCGAGTTCCCAGGCGATTCGCGATCCGGCGGGGTCTTCGAGCGTCAAGACGAGCCCGTCGAGCGGTGTGCGGACGATGCTCGGCCAATCGACGGCTCGGAATGCGCGGAGTCCGGGCACGGGTTGAACGCACCCCAGCGCGCCGGCTGCGTGGACAGGAAGGGGAGGCACTGGACCGGCGTGCTCGGCACCGACGGCCGGCTCAGCAATCCCAGCAAAGTCGATGGAAGCCTGAGGAAATGGAAACGGCTCGCTCCAATGGGCCGCGAGCGCCAGTGCGCCGGCGAGCAGCGCGAGCGCGCCCAACGCGAGCGCGTCGTCGTTGGATCGAACGAGACCCATGCCCTTACGCGTAGTAAGTTTTTTTGCTGTGTGCGGGCTACTGGATCACCACGTCCACGGTCGTGACATTGCCCGTGCTGACTTGCTGTGCGTTCACACGCCCCTGCAGCGCTGCTTCCGTCGCGAGTATGTCGTACGGACCCGGATCGAGCCCGATCACTGCATAGGCGCCGTTGGGCATGCTCCCGGTCGTGGCAACACTGTTGTTGGGATCGAGTTCACCCGGCGGCAGGATGTAGACGGTTGCGCCGCTGACTCCGATCTGATGGCCGAGGCCATCGTCCTTCGTCACCAGGCCCCGAATCTCGCCGCTGCTGGACAAGTTGCAGGCCTTGATCACCGGCATCAACTTGTAAGAGGTCGCGTTGAGCGCATCGTTGGCAGGAATCGGGTGGAAGGTCTTGCTCAGGTCGAAGTCGAGCAACAGCGAAGCCGCAAGCTGAGACGAAACATGAATGGCCGGCTGGATGAAGACCTTGAAACCGCTGGTGCCCTGGCTGGTGAGCGAGAGCGTTCCATTCGCCGTGCTGTAGATGTTTCCATTGATCAGCGTCAGCGAAGCACCCGAAACGATCAGCCTCATTTGGCGGTAGTCGCCGACGGGCAACGTGGCGTGCACCAGTGCGCGCGTCACTCCGTTCTGCAAATCGAGCAGGTCAAGGTCGACGGGCACACCGTCGTAGATCGTCCGGAATCCCGAGTTGGCATTCGCATCCTCGTGGATGGTGATCTTGGTCACGGAGATACGAGCCTGCGTGACCAGATCGCGCGCGAACGGCGCGTCGGTCGCGAGCACGTCCAAGGTTCCCGTGCCGGCGGGGCTGGCCGAACTTCCGCCACCCGAGCAACTGAGCAACAGGAGTGTGAAGGCGAGCAGAATGGCAAGACGAGTTTTCATGGTGCATTCTCCTAGTTGGCAAAGCAGTCGCAGTCGAGTGCTCAGCATACTCGCGTTGCGGAAAAGGAGTCCCGGCGGCGCGCTGGGCAAAATGAAATGCGGCGCGCGCCCTGCGATTGCAG
>JAYUUV010000150.1:0-10308 GCA_043754695.1 Planctomycetota bacterium | reverse complement strand
TGTGAGAACTACAGAATCGGAACCGAGCCTCAGCTCGCAGCGGACGCGCTCACCTGCGCGCGTCGGTCCGTCGAAGCGCAGCACGTTGATCTGCGACGCCGCGTTGCGGCACGCGATCGCGATCAAGCGCGTGTCGACACCGACATGCTCGAAAACTGCCTTGCCGTCGACGAGCGGAGCGACCAGCTGGTTGGACAGCGCTCTCCATCCTGGCCGAGCAAAGTTGGCCTCTTGCGGATCCGCGGGGGTGTTCTCGTCATCGACTTCGGTGAGGATCACGGGCAGTTCGATCGCGGGCTTCGACCCGGCCGGGTCCAGTACGACGACTTCGACACTGCCTTCTGCTCCCAGACGAATCTCGAGTGGCGCGCGCGGAAGGGCGGCTGGATCGAGCTCGACAGAAGCCCGGCGTTCCGGCAGTGCGGCCGCCGCCAGCCTCCACGTTCGTTTGACCTCTCCGCCGCGCGCCTCATCGTCGGCGATGCAGACCCACGCATGCGCGAGTGTGGCCATGCCGCTGGCGTCGGTCGTGGCGACGAGTTCGACGGAACTCCAATCGCCGGAGTCAGAGAGCAGCCGTACTTCCGTACCGACGCAGGCCACGCCTGAGGCGTCGAGCACGCGCACGCGCAGATCTCCGTCGGGCCACAGGTGCAACGTGAGCACGACATTCTCAGCCCACAGCGAGTCCGTTCCACCGACGAGATTTCCGCTGCGGCCGATCAGCAACGGCCAGTTGGAACACGGGAGATTCACGAGCCCGTGCGAATCCGCGATGGCGCGTCGGCCGGCGTTGCGCGTGAGCGCTTCGAGCTGCGCCAGCGTCCTCGTGATGCCGAAGTCCCTGAAGTTGAAGATTTCCAAATCAAGAAACGTCCCTTCCCCGAGACTCTCTCGTTCGTCTTCTGCCCAGCATACCTCCGCGCCGGGCAGCGGCTCGCCGCTGCGACCGTCGACAACGACGAACGAGAGCGGTTCCTTTGCTTGTTTGCCGGCGAGATCTTGCGAGTCGACGACCTCGCGATCTGCTGCCGGCGGGCTGGAAAGAAGCGCCGATTCCAGCGCGGGCCCAGTCTCGGCGATGCTTACTGGCGTATTGAAAGAGCTATCCGCCACGCGCTCAGGAGACTCCTCGGCCGAGCGGTTGTGTCGCACAAGCAACGCGAGCCCGATGCAGATCAAGACAGCGGCGAGAACAAGGGCGATCTGCTTCATAGGCTGTGCGCCGTGTGAGTGGCGCAACCCGCTAAGGATAGTCGTTACCAGGCCTCGATCCGTTCGTAACGGCAGGAGCGCCGTTCGGCCGAAGAGTCCGCGCCGGAAGGCGAGAAGCTGCTCGCATCTGTGAAGAGCAACCACGGCCAGCGCGGTGAGCAGATCGCCAAGGCCTCGCGGGCGGACGTGCGCACGATGCGGCTTCCGATGAAGAAGCTGACGGCGCTCGAGGCCGGATCAAGGTTTGAGCAACTCCGTCCTGTAGTTTGGGGCGAGTGCTTCGGCCTTGACTAGGACCGCCTTCTTACCGGCCTCGTCGAGCTTGGGGGCCGGTGCAGTGTGGCTCTCAACGGGGACGCCGACGGCCATGAAGAACTGCTCCTGGCCGGCTGGCGAGCACATGCACAACAGGTGCACGGGCCGCGCGTAGACGTTTTGAAAAATGTGCACTGCATTTGCCGGAATAATGACGGTTTCATCGGATCGAACAATCGACTTGGCGCCACGAAACGTCAGTTCGATCTCGCCTTCAAGCAAGCTGAACATCTCCTCAAAGTCGTGTCGGTGGGGGCCCGGGCCGCCGCAGGGCGGTACCCGCATGTCGATAAGGCCGTAGCGTCCCGCTGCGGTCCTTGCCGGTCAGGAGAATGGTGTAGGTGTCTCCTACCAAACCGAGATGGGGCAGCTACGGATCATCCGCTCGCACGAGTGTGAGATTCCGCTTGGGGTCATCACCAGGGATCGAAGTGCCGGTGCTTGACGAGGGCGTGTGTTTCATGGTGCTTTTCCTGCGGCTGATGTTCGTTTGTCGGGATCGAGTGCTGGTGCGAGACCACACAGGGTCAACGTTCTCCCAGGCTGCTCTTGACTATCATTGCGGCGAGGTGCTGGGCGGCGCGACAACCTCGTCGTCGGCAGTTTGCTCTCGGCCGCGATTCAGTATGAGCTTTGTCCATAGGGCGCGAAACGATTCAGCCTCACGGTGCCGAAGGGCGGAGCGCCGAGCGCGCAGCGGCGGGGGCGACTCGGCACGACTGAGGTGGAGTCCGGTCCGAAGTATCAGGCACACGTGGCGGTCTCGGCGGCGGTTGCGAATCGCGCTAGGCAATCCGCCTCCCGCTGAGTTGCGATCGAGCATCGCAAAAGCGGAGCGCCCCCCGCTCTTCCGTGATTCCTTCCAAAGAAAGGATCGCAGCCGAGCAGAGGGCGCGAAGGCGAGTGCGACGATCTACGGGACGAAGGTCGCCATGACCGCATTCGAGGTGTTGACGGTCGAGCCGCACGGACCGAGCGGATCGCGGAACCAGGATTGAAAGCTCATCGTGGATCCCGAGAGAATCCAACCCGCCGGCGGGAGATTCGAGATCGAGTAAGCAGACAGCCCCGGCCCGTTGTTCCACATGCCGGACGGTCCGGTGCTCTGGGGCTGAAGTCGGAAAACGGGGCCGTTGAGGCAGCGCAGTCCGTCGAAGAACGGCGTCGCCGGAATCGAGTTGGGGCTCATGAGCAGCAGCCCGGGGCGGTTCGGCGGCATTTGGACGGTGGTCAGCACAAGGTTGTCCGCGCTGACGCTGGTCGATCCCGACGCGCTCATGATCGCGCCCGCTCCAATAGAATTCAGGCAGCCGCCTGGCGGATAGAAATTTCCGCAGGGCGCCGGGGCCGTCGTGTTGCAGAAGCAGAATTGAGTGATCAGTGGCGACTGTGCTGAGGCACGTTCGACGCCGGCGAAAAGGCCAACGGCGATCAGGGCGGCACGGGTCAAGCGAGTGAACTGAGACATGGGATGAACTCCGAGGGAGGGTGAAAGGGAATCGCTGTCCCCCCAGAGTGACGCCTGAGTTCGGCCTTGGACAGGAAACCAAGATTTCTTGTCGGGAGGGCCGCGCAGCGGCTCCGGCAGCCTGAGCCCGCGACCCGGACCCTTGTCGAGCAGGCTGCTACGCAGGTTCAGGGCTGCGCGCCAGCTGCCCACCTATCGTAACGGTGTGGGCGCCCGCAGCGCCTTGATCGTGCGCGCGATTACAAGGGGATGCCTGCGCCTCGTGATGACCGCTACTTCCGCCGCCGATCGCGGCAGAGAGCGCCGCGCCTCGCGCACAACCGCCTCTCGGGATACGAGGCCTTCCATCATGCTCGACTGGACCCGGCGATTCGCACAAGCTCACCCGGTCATCTGGCTGCTCGTCTGCAGTGTTGTGTTCGGCGTCCCGATGGGATCGCGCACGGAGTTCAGCGAGCCGTGGCAGCGAGCGCTCGTTGCCGCAGCGGCCGGGGCCGTGTTGTGCCTGACGATCGCGCCGATGCGGCGATAGAACGCACGCAGCGCTCGAGACGAACATTCGAGGCCAGCCACCACCAAGGCGGCCGGCCTCGAAAAACAGAACAGTGTGATCGTCAACGGGGAGTTGACAGGTCCACCCATATCAAGGGCAGACCGTGTACTGCAACCCGTCGGAGAGTGTCGTGTTGTTCGGAGACGCGAATCCGTTGTCGCGCCCCCAGGCCTGGCAATTGATCACTGTGCCTACGAGCTTCAAGTAGGCCGCCGGTGTTCCGCCGAGTGCGCCCGCAGCGAAGGCGTTCAGGTCGATCGAGTACACGCCTGAGCAGTCGGTGATCGTCGGATTGCCGAGCGAATTCAAGGCCAGGCTGCGTCGCACCGGTGCGTTCATGCACAGGACACCGCCTCCAAACGGCGTGGCGGCGGGGCCGTTGTTGCTGTACATGTAGAAGCCCGGCTTGTTGTTGATCACGTTGCTCGCGCTGACGACGAAGCCCGACGTGGCGCTCGCACTGGAATTCCCAGTCGAGCTGATCGTTGGCGTGCAGCCCAGCGAGTTCGACTTGGGCGAGCAGTACACCAAGGACGATGCGCCGTTCCAGGAGAAGTGAGCGAAGCGGATCGACGCGATGCCGGCGGCGCTAGCGAAGTTGCCTCCCGCGACAAAGTCTCCGCTGGGCAACTTGGTGAGCGAGCGCACGTCGCTGCTCAGTCCCGATCCCAACGCCGACCACGCTCCACCGCCTGCGCCGGACCAGCGCGCGATTCGATTGGCCGGTGCGCCGCCTGCGAAGGTGAACTGACCGCCCGCTATGAAGTCATCGTTTCCCACGTTGTCGAGAATCGCGAGCGCGCGCACTTCGAAATTCATTCCCGTCCCCAGCGCCGACCACGCGCTGCCGTTCCAACGCGCGACCTTGTTCGCCGCCGTGCCACCAGCGTTGTTGAACGCTCCGGCCGCCACGAGATTGCCGCTTGGCAGCAGCGCCAGCGCGAACACGTGCCCATCCATGCCGGCTCCCATCGCCGACCATGCGCTGCCGTTCCAGCGCGCGATGTGCGCTGTCGGCAAACCGTCGGCGGTGGTGAAGTAACCGCCGGCGATCAAGTCGCCTCCCGGCAACACGGCCAGTGAAAAGACATAGTCGTCCATTCCCGCTCCCATCTGCGACCACGTCGTTCCGTCCCAGCGCGACACGTAGTGCATCTGCACGAAGTTGACGAAGTTCAAGGTGCCGGCCGCGACCAGATCGCCGTTAGGCAGCACCGCAAGCGCGTACGTGTCCCGCGTGTCCGTGCCTGTTCCGAGCGCGGACCACGCGCTTCCGTTCCAGCGCGCGATGCCTTTCGCCGACACGCCGCCCGCCGTGGTGAAACCACCGCCCGCGACGAGGTCGCCATTCGGCATGACCGCGAGCGAGAGCACATAGTCGTTCATCCCGCTTCCCAGCGGCGACCACGTGGCCGTCGCCGGATTCCAGATCGCGATCTTGCTCGCCGGGACTCCACCCGCGCTGGTGAACGCACCTGCGACGACCAGCACCGCGGGCTGCGGGCCGGCTCCGTCGCGGTCCCACATCGTCATCGCAAAGGGGATGGCATCCAAGCCGGGAACGCCTTCACCAGCAACCCAACCGGCGGAGCACTGAGCCGAGACCGCGCGCACGGGCGACAGGGCGATGATCGCCGCGATCGAGCCAAGGAAAGCGAGGGCTGACTGTGTCTTCATAGTGATCACTGACGGTGGTCGATCCAGGGCGCGGGTCGAAATTGGAGACGTTGGTCCGGACCGGCCGTGCTGCGCCCATCTGAGCGGCCGGTGGAGCGGTTGCGACGAACGCGCTCGCTTCGTGAGGCTGTGAGGCCGCAGGCCGGCCGCTGCACAATGGATTCCCTGGGATCTTCGCGATCCCGCCGTCAACGGCACTTACGACTGCGCTTCTCCGGGCGCAAAACCGCAGCTGTTCACCAATCTCGCGCGAGGCGCGGCCCGCTAAAAGCGGTGGTGGCTCCTCAAGCGGAACCTCAAAGTGAACTTCCGGCGGTTAGCTGCAGTGAGAGTGGGGGTGCCCGGCTGATTTGGCACTCGCAGGCAGGATCCAGCTCGCGCCTCGGCAGGGGGTTGGTTGGTGCATCCGATGGGTAATCGAAGTTGGTGGATGGGACTGCATCCCGTTGCCAGAGCGCAAAACATGCAGGAAAAGCAGTTGATCCAGACGTTCCTCTGCCTGACGGCCATGTCTCTCGCCCTCTCATCGAGCTTGGGAGGCAGTGCATCCGGGCCCATTACGGGCAACTTCGTTTTGCGCGGCCAATCCGGCGCTGAATTGCTTGCCCTCCCGCTACGCGAAGGCAGCCAGGCTTCGCCGCCGAGTCCTCGGCCGCGAAACCTGGCGCTCGACCCAGTGATCTGTGGGATCACTGACAGATCGTGAACTCCAATCCGTTGGAGAGCTGCGTATTGTTCGGTGCACTGAAGCCGGGATCACGGCCCCAGAATTGCGCGTCGACCACGGTGCCGGGTATCGAAAGAAACGGCGCGGGGTTTCCGCCGAGCAGCCCGGCTCGGAAAGAATTCATGTCGACGGAAAAGACGCCTGAACAGTCGCTGGCGGGCGGCAGGGTACCTCCGCTGTTGAGCCCCTGTACGCGCTTGAGCGAGCCGCCGATGCACCGAGTTCCCCCAGAGAATGGGACCGCGGCGCGACCGCCATTGGAGTAAAGCAGGATGCCCGGCTTGCTGTTGCGCATGTTGATCGAGCGGATGATGAAGCCCGAACTCGCAGTTGCTGACGGTGTGCCGATGTTCGAGATGCTCGGCGTGCAACCCAACGCGTTCACTTTCGCCGTGCAGTAGCTGACGCTGAGCGTCGAAGCGCACGGCAGCTCGTACTGGAGGTGGTCGACTTCGATGCCACCCGCCGTGTGGCTGATCTCGATCTCGCGAATGCCGCCCGGGTATTCGATGCCATAGAAGCGATCTTCGCCTGTCGTGTTGTAGTAAGTAGGGTCGCCCTGGTTCGACCCGATGATCGTGCCGATCGAGACGCCGTTCGCATCGAATGCTTCGAACGTGACCGTCGCGCTCGGTCCGCCGTCGGTCCAGACAAGCCCGACCTTCTTCGGCAAGCCGCCGAGCATGAGGGCGTCGAACCGGAAGCGAAGCTTCACGCCTCCGCCCCCGAAGTAGGAGTCGCCGTTCAAGCACGTCCCGTCGATCACTCCGTCGTCGGCATCGACCGAGTCGATGATGGTTCCGGGGTATTGCGTCGAAGCCACTGAGCCGGTCAGACCGAGGACGCCCGGTGTGTTGAGCAGGCCATCCTCGAAATCCTCCAGGGCAAAGCCCGGTGAACCCAGCGGAAACGGGCTGTCCGCGGTGCTGAGGTAGGGCGTCGGGCCGTGCAGGACCTGGGCGGACGCGGACTGCATGGCGATGACGAGTAAGAGAACGGCCGAAGTGATGCGGGGGATCATGGGGAACGCCTGGTTGGAGTGTGGGGACGTCCCCCCAGATCCTTGCTCGAGCGTATGCGTTACGGGCAATCGCGCAATTGCGCGGGTCCTCGAGCCGCTGTCGCGATGGGTCGCGTCGATGCGCGTTGCACCCGACAGCCCTACGTAGAGGCCGCCCCCGGCCAAGCTGCCAATGCCGCTGGGTGAAGGACGGCCAGGCGGGGCAAGGAAGGCCACTGCGCCCCGAGTTTGTCGGAAGCGAAGAACGTGCAACTCCGGGTGAGAGGCACGGTCGAAAAGCGCCTCGCATCGTCCGGCGCACAAGCGATCCCGGCGGCGGGCGGACAGGCATGGAGCTTCCAGGCGTGGCACCGCGATCATGAGCCCACAGCGCAAGGCTGCTGTCGATGTCTTGCGGGTCGAGCACCTAGGCTCCCGTTCGGCGACGATTCCAACCACAGAGTGAGGCTCGCAAGATGCGCTTCGCCGCCGGTGTTCGAGGACTTGTGCGGGCAGCAATACTCGCGACTGCGAGCCTTCATTGGATCGGCTGCCACTCTCCACTGGTGGCTCCCCGAGCGTGACCCGCTGGTGAGCGTCTCTTGGCGGGGGGAGTCCGACCGAACTTTGCCTCGTCTGGTGGACTTGCTTGGCCGAGCCTTGGCAGGCAGGGCCCGCGTCCCGCGCCAAGCCTGCCGGGATCGAGGCCTGCGCTGAGCAGGAAACACTTGAATTCGGTCACGTTTGTGGGCGCGCGTGCAAGAAGGTCGCGGAGCCCCGACCCAGTGCATCGACGCGACTTTTACCCCGAGCGATTCGGCGTTCATGCCTGGCCGAAGGTTCGCGCTCTTCCGCGGCGAATTTTGCCCATTCACGAGTCTCCCCGCGAGGCCCATCTGCGCGGATCTCGACCCGCACGGCGGATTCGATGTTCGGCGGGCTGGTTACGCCGCGCTGCGCGCTTGACTGGTCGTGTGAGAAGTCTTGCGGAGTTCACGCCGCTTCCGACTCGGAGCTGCCCGTCTTTGGAGCATTCACCAGCGGCATGCACGCATCGTCTCAGCACGCCGAGATCCCGCCGAACGGCAGTCGGACAGCACCGCCCCGCTCCGTGCTCCCTGGGCGGCCGGACTACTTGCTCGAACCTCACTTCAAATTTCAACCACGGAGGCGGGCATCGACTACCCTGAACAGGGCGCGAAGTCTGCGGACGATTATCCAAAGAGGCTTACACATGAAGTACTGTCGCTCAATCCACGCGTTCGTGTTCGGCATGGTTCTCGTTCAAGGTGCCAGCGCGCAGCAGCTTTGCTTTCGCGCCGACCTCGATGGGACTCAACAAACTCCACCGAACACATCCACGGCGACGGGGACGGCATGGGGCATCATGGATCGCGCGTCCAATCGTCTGGATTGTGATGTGAGATTCACGGGGATCGCCCCTGGGCCCTACGCTGTTCATATCCACGGCATGGCGCCGCCGGGCAGCGGCGGAGTTCCGCCGATCCATGCTATGCCGCTGGACACGCAGGGCCTGAGCGTCTGGAACTTCGCCGAGAACCAAGAGGCGGACATCATCGCCGGCCTGACTTACTGGAACGTTCACAGTCAGCTCTACGTGCCCGGTGAAATCCGCGGCCAATTCACGCTGGTCGACGATGCGGTGTTCATGGTGATCACGCTGGACGGATCTCAGGTGGTGCCCGGGGTCACGACGACGGCGAGCGGTACCGGAGTCGTCGCCATCGACACGGCTTCGAACACGGCCGTGTTCACCATGGATGCGGGCGGCTACTCCGGCACGGAGCTTCAGGCCAGCGTGCACGGTTTCGCGCCGGTCGGCAGCACGGGTCCGGTCCTGTTCACGCTGCCCGCAGGTGACCACAAGGTTGCGGTCTGGAATTACGCCGAGGTGGACGAACCTCTGATCCTCGCCGGCCAGACCTACGTCGAGATCACCAGCAGCGGCTTTCCCCTCGGCGAACTGCGCGGTCAGATCCGGCCGGGAAGCGCGAACCCCGGGTTCTACTGCACCGCCAAGTTGAACTCCTGCGGGAGTTCGCCCGCGATGCTGTACCTCGGAAGCTCGAGCGCATCCGCAATCACGGGCTTTCGCGTCGGCGCTATCCACACGCGTGCTCAGAAGTCGGGATTACTCCTGTATTCGAGCGCAGGGCCGGCCGCCACGCCTTTCTCGGGCGGCACCTTGTGCATCGCGACACCGCTCAAGCGTGGCCCCGTCAAGTTCGACGTGACCGGCACACCTGGTTCGTGCGACGGAGTCTTGTCGATGGATCTGAACCAATTCGCGGCCGGCCTCGGAGGCGGAAGTCCCGCGCCCTACCTGACCATGATCGGCACGCCGATCACGATCCAGTGGTGGGGACGCGACACGGTTGCGCAGGGCGCGCTGTTGAGCAACGCGCTCTCCTATATCGTCGGCCCCTGACTGGAGCGGGTCTGTCCGGCTGCTACATCCCTGACGATGGCGAGCATTTCGTCCGGCTCGACCGGCTTCACCATGTGGTGGTCGAACCCGGCCGCGTGCGCCCGGACGCGGTCCTGTTCCCGCCCGTAGCCCGTGATCGCGATCAGTACTGTAAGTGCGAGGTCCGGGTGCTGGCGCATCCGCGCTGCGACTTCATATCCGTTCAACATCGGCACACCGATGTCGGTGAGAACCACGTGCGGCCGAAAGTCGAGTGCAGCGGCGATCGCGGCCGGACCGTCGTGGGCGACGCGAACAGCATGTCCTTCAGCACTCAACAGGGCTGCCATCCCGTCGGCTGTGTCCTCATCGTCATCCACGACGAGCACGCGACAGCCGGGTGCGGGCAGCGGGTCGACGGTCACCGGACTCAACTCGCGGTCTCGGAGGGGCCCGGGAGCGAGAACCGAAATGTTGTGCCGACAGTGGAGTTGCTTGCCGCGATCACGGTTCCCCCATGCGCTTCGACGAACGTCTTCACGATTGCCAGGCCTAGTCCGAGCCCACCTTCCGTCTCCGGGTCGGTCACGCCTTTTTCGAAGATGGTATCCGCGATCTCCGCCGGGATGCCCGTGCCGGTGTCGCTGACGCGGCACTCCACCGCGCCGCGCTCGTCGGCTGCAGCGGCGCCGATTACGACCTCGCCATCCGGCGAGTACTTGATCGCGTTCGTGATGAGGTTCTGGAACACGCGCGTGAGCAGGCCAGCATCGGCGTAGACCACCAGGTCGTCTGGCACGTCGTTGACCAGCCTAGCCCTCGACATGCTGGCGACCGCGTTCAGGTCGTGCACCAGCTCCTCGACGAGCGGCCAGAGATCGAACGAACGGCGTTGCAGCGCGATCTGGGGGTCGCTCTGGACGTT
>JAYUUV010000149.1:0-7664 GCA_043754695.1 Planctomycetota bacterium | reverse complement strand
TGCAAGGGCTCGGCCCAAGTCAGGCGTCGTGTCTTCGCGCGGCGCTCTGCGTCAGAGTCGTGCGCTGCTGCACAGTCAGCCGGCGTTGCACTCGCCGTTGTTGCCTTGGGCGGTCCCGGCACGATGAGGTCGCGATAGGGCGCCGCGGGTGCGAGGACACCATGATAAGTGTGCTGATGAGCGCGCGGCCGCGGCACGAGCGCCGCCAGTCGCTCGATGAAAGTCAGCGGGTCAAACGACACCGCCGACGTGCCGTCGCGCCAATGCCTGCGCAGCCGGTAGATCACGCGGCCGTCGCGCGCGAGCGAAAGCCGCTCTGTGGCGATGGCGGGACGCGCGACATAGCGGCAGAGATGCTCGAGGCGCTCGCGCTGACCTTTTGGCACGAGCACCTGCGCGTGCAGCGAAAAGCCCTCGTGGTCAAAGCACAGCGAGCCGGGCAACATCGGCCTGCGAGCTGCGCTGCCTCGGCCCAGACGCGCGACGGGCGGCTTGCTCTCTGGCGGAAGTGCCGCGCTACCTTGGACCGAGGCGGCGCTGATTAGAGCGAGCAACTCGCGCTCGGAAGACTCGTCGTCGACAGCGCTCTCGCGCGGCAGGTGACCCCGACGCTCGAGATAGCGCGTGAGGCGTCGCTGCAGCGTGCGCGCGAGTTCTTCGACATCAGAGTCCTCGAGCGGCGACGCTGCATGGAATCTTGGCGCAAGCTCTGCCGGCGCACAGCTGTACGTGCCGTCGATGACCAGCGCGTGAAAATGAAGATTTAAGTTGAGCGCGCTTCCGAATCGCTGCACGAAAACCACCGCGCCACCGCGCGCGCCAGCGTGACCCTGCTCGCGTGCCTGGCGCTCAAGAAAACCCTGCACGCTGCGCACGAAGATGCGTCGCACCGCGCAGAGGAGTTTTGGGTCGTAAGCGAGCAGGTAGCGAATGCGATACGGGAAGGAGAGCACCCACTGGCGCACGGGGACATCGGGAAAAACTTCGTCGACGAGATGCGCGGCATCATTGGACATGCGCCTGCCTCCGCACGACGGGCAGAAGCCGCGGCCCTTGCAGGAGAACGCGACCAGGTCGTCGCGCCCGCAGCCCGAGCAGTTCACGCGTGCAAAACCGAAGGCCAGGATTCCGCACTGCAAGTAACGATAGAGCTCGCGCTCGACAAAGCGCGGCAGGCCGCGATCGTGCTCGCGCGAGCGGGCCACGAAAGTCTCTAGGTGCGCCAGCAGCACGGAATAGAGCACCCCGCGCTCGGGCTCGTGGCGCAGCCTCGTTCGGTCGTTGCAGCCGAGCAGCATCCCGCCTGCACGACTGGGGCTGCGTGCCTAGGGTGGCGCTCGAGCGAGAAACATTGGTGCAGCGCACTGTCAGGACTCGCCCTGCGCACGCCATGCGGGCCCCGCGCCCGTCGGCGGCACTTCTCGGCCGGAATCGGCATGCCTGAGGTCTGGCAGCGAGCGCAGACCTGCCGGAGAAGAAGCGCCTTCTACACGGCGCTAACTTTGCCTGCCGAGCCCGCAGCCCGGCATCGAAGCGAGCTTGTTAGTCTTGGGCGCGTGAAGTCGAAGCTTCCTCCCCTGGCCCTCGGCGCCGCGCTCGGCGCGTGTGTGGTCGTGTTGGGCCTTGCATATTGGATGCTGACTTCGAACGGCGGAGCGGCAGCGCCTGAGGCAAGCTTCGCGCCTGCTTCACTCGACTCGCCCCACCAGCCTCACGTCGAGCCGACGCAGCCGCTTGCTCCAAAGGTGGGCGCGAACGACGCAGGCGACGGAAGCCGGGTCGCGTTCGTCGACGAATCCGCCGCGCGCGTTCTGCCGCAGGCGGAGTTCGAAGTGCGCACGAGCACTGACCGGCCGCTTGCCGGCGCGCGTTTGCTGCTCTATCGCAGCGAGGAAGTCCTCGGCAAACGCGAGTGCGACGCTGCGGGGCTGGCGCACTTCGACGCGGATGGTGGCAGTGCCCAACTGATCGTCGTCGCCAAAGACGTTCCTGCGACCTCGCGCAGCGTGACGCTCGCGGCGGGCAGGCATGTGATCACGCTCGAACGCGGCGTGGCCGTGTCCGGCCGTGTGCGGACGATCGACCAGAGTTCGCTCGAAGGCGTCAGATTGACGCTCACTTCCGATCGGCCGCTGGTGGACGAATCGAGCTGGCCGGCGGAAGTGAAGAGCGAACTCGACAAGTTGCACCTGGTCGCGAACACGAACGACAGCGGACAATTCGAGTTCACCGGACTCGGCTCGCCCTGGAGCGGAAAACTCGAACTGAGCGAGACACACGAACTGCTCGCGGTCAGCGGCGTCCCTTGGACACCGGGCTCGGACTCGATTCGCCTCGACGATCCGATCGAGGGCCTGCTGCTGGATGTCGCGGCACTGCCGATGGCGCGCGGACGGGTTGTGCTCTCGGCCGGAGGGCCAGGCGCGGAGCGGGCGAGTGTCAACGGCTCGCTCGTCTTCGAACAGGCGCTCGGCGATGAAGAAACCATCTCGGCCAATTTCAACGGACGAGCCGACAAGGACGGGCGGTTCGCGCTGCCGATCCAGCGCAACGACTCCAACGGCAGGGGCGATCTCAAGCAGCACAGTCCCTGGCCCCATCTGCGCGCCGCGACACTCTCGATCGACGGCGGCGAAAACATTCCGCGGCGCAGGCTCGAACTCAGCGGCGCGCAACTGCCTGAGAACTTCGACTTCGGAGAACTCGTGCTCGAGCGCGGTGGCACGCTGCAATTCATTGTCGTCGATGCGCAGTCGAAGCCGCTCGCCGGCGCGGTCGGCAGGCTCGACGGCGAGCGCAGCGAACCGACCGACGAAAACGGTCATTCGTCGATCGCCTACGCGCCGGGCGTGAATCGGCCGCTGTCGGTCTCGCTCGATGGTTATCGCGACGGGCGAGTCGATGTCCCCAAGGAAGTCAGCGACGCCTTGAACGTCGTGTTGACGCGCACCAATCGCCTGACTGTGATCGTCAGCGGGCCGGACGACGTTCCGATTGTGGACGTCTCCGTGCAAGTCAGCGGGCAAGTGCCGCAGAATCGGCGCGGCAGAGGCCGCACGAACGAGCAGCGTACCGATGGGCAAGGGAAGGCGACCTTCAGCGATCTGCCGGTCGGCACGCCGACTCGCGTCAGCGTGCGCGATGCCATGGGCGGCGTGGTCGCGGAACAGTCGATCACGCTCGAAGCCGAAGAGTGGCGCACGCTGCCGCTCCAGGTCGCGCATGCGCTGCTCGCTTTTTCCGGCGTGGTGCGCGACGAGGCGGGGCTCGCGCTGGCCGAAGCGAACATCGAATTCGGCGTGGCGCAGGGCCGCAACAACAACAACATCTCGACGCGCAGCGACGCGGACGGGCGCTTCTCGTTTTCCGGGTTGAACAATCCGGTCGGTACCCTGCGCGTGCGCAAGTCGGGTTTCGCGCCGGTGACGATCGTCGAATTTCAGATCCCGCCGCTGGGCGTGATCGCCGACATTCGGATGGAGCGCGGACTGCGCTTGACCCTGCGCGTCGTCGATGAGCGCGGAGCACCGGTGCGCGGCGAAAATTTGCGCCTGGAAATATCCGGCGAACGACCTTTCCAAGGCCGGCGCAGCACGGACAACGAATGGGATTTTTCCAATCTGCCGCGCGAGAGCATGAAGGCGATCGGAGTCGTCGGTTCGCGCGAATATCGCCAGGACATCGAGCCGCTCAACGGGAACCAGGATTTCCGCGTGCCGGTGCAGGGCGGGCTCGAAGTCGGATTGCGGCTCGACCCCGCGCTCCTGCAGGCGCCGCTGCGCATGGTCCTGCGAGCGCGAGACGATCGACGCATCGGTTTGACGCAAAATCTGGAGGCCGTGGCGTTCCAGACCAGGAAGTACGAGCCGATCCTGCCCGGCGAATATCAGCTCAGCGTGTCTCAATTCCAGCAGACCGATCAACGCGGCGAATGGGTCAACATCGGCGCCGTGCAGAAACTCACGATCGCGCCCGGTGCGTCTCAGCACATCGAACTCGAGCGCTGAGACGCGCTACAGGTTGCGCGAGAGCAGCGCGAAACCCTCGCGCGCCTGGGCCGAAAGTTCGTGCAGGCTGCGCGCCTGACGCAAGCGCCGCCACAGGTACGACGGCCGCAGATAGAAACGGCGCACCATGCGGCGCTTCAGCGCTTCCATCGCGCGCCGATCGAGCGTGTGAGTCGGCAGGAAAGCGTTCTCGCCGCCCTGATCCATCACCAGGTCGTTGGCTTGGGCGAGACCGAGTTCGAGCATGCGCGCGCGGAACGGCGTGCCGAAGCGCGGCACGGCCATGTTCAGGCTCAGGAAATCGAGGTCGAGTTCGAAGGCCAGATTCAGCGTGCGCTCGAGGCTCGCTTCGCTTTCTTCAGGCAGGCCGATGATGAAGGTGCCCACGCTGCGCAAGCCGTGTCTCTTGACGCGCGCGAAGCCGGCACGCACCTCGTCTGCGACGTAGCCCTTCTTGTACAGCGCGAGCAGCGTGTCGTCGGCGCTCTCGACACCGAGGATCAACGTGTGACAACCCGCGCGCTTCATCGCGGCGAGCAAGTCGTCTTCGGCGGTGTCGGGCCGCGTGAAGGCAGTCCATGAAAGGTCGCCGCGCGAAGCGAGCGCGCCGCACAACTCGAACGCGCGTTCGCGCTGGACCCCGAAAGTCTGGTCCATGAAGAACAATTCGCGCACGCCGCGCGCGCGCAAGTGATCGATCTCGTCGAGCACGTCCGCGACCGGCCGCGTCTGGAATCCCAGCGTGCCGATCACGCAGAACGTGCACGGATAGGGGCAGCCGTAGTCGCTGAGTAAAGTCGCAAAACGCGCGCTTCGAGCGAAGGAAAAACGATAACCGTGCTCGGGAAACAACTCGTGTCGCGGCCTGGGCACGCGGAACGATCCGCGCTGCTTGCCGTGCACGCGAATGCGCTCGATCGCACCGCCGGATCGGCGCACCGTCATCTCGCAAACGGATTCGAGCTTGCCGTCGAGGTAGTGGACGATGTCCTGATTGGCGAAAACGTGCAGCGCAGCCTCGAGCCAGGGCTCTTCCGCAAGGCGCTTCTCACTGTCTTCTTGCAGCACGTCGCCGATCGCGATCACGCGTGGTCCGGTTGCGCGAATTTGCGCAAGGAAGGCGCGATCCTCTTCCCACGAAACCGAGCCGACCAGCGACACGACGACGGCGGGCGAGAAGTCGGTAATGCGTGCCAGCGCGTCGGTGACCGCCAACTGCTCCGCCATGCAATCGAGCACTTGAATCTCGTGCCGCTCGGCCAGCGTGCCCGACAGCACGACGAGATCGATCGGATGGAAAAGGTAGTTCGACTTCGTCGTCTTCGAACAGAAGTAGTCGCGAATGTACGTGCGACGCCCCGGGGGGTTGAGCAGCAGGACGCGCATCAGCCGTTGTGCTGCTGCGCCGAGTTCGCATCTCGCGCGGGCGCAGTCGCGCGCGCCATCGGCTCCAACGAATAGACCGTCAGGTCTTCACCACGCAAGAAGGCCTGCGCGGCTGCGTGGACTTCTTCGACGGCGAGCGAAACCAGGCACTGCGGGAAACCCCAGATGCAACTGGCCACCTTGTTGTCGTGCACGTTGATGCACGGCGAGCAGATCGGCGGCCGGTACAACGCGCGCACGCGCGAGCCGAGCGGGCCGTACATCAATGGGGTTTCAGGACCGAAGAGTCCGACGGTCGGCGTGCCGAGCGCCGCCGCCAGGTGCATCGGGCCGGAATCGTTGGACACGAACACTGCGCAACGCGAGAGCAGCGAGGCAAGTTCGGCGGTCGAGAGATCGCCAGCGAGATTCAGCGGCCCCGGAAGTTCGGGATCGCGCGCGGCCTCGACGACGCGCTCGGTGTACGCGCGCTCGCCGGCGGATCCGATCAGGACTACGCGCAGCCGATCCTCGCGCATCAGGCGCCGCGCAAGTTCGCCGAAGGACGGTTGCGGCCAGCGCCGTTCGAAGTTGAGTTCGCCGGCGTTCGGGTTGAGCACCGCGAAAGTTCCGAGCGGGTCGATGCCGTGTGCTTGCAACAATCCATCGACGCGCGCGGCGTCCGCTGCGTTGAAGCGGTGGGGGAAGAGATCGCGCGCCGCGACCTGCGCGCCGTCCTCGCCGCCGGCCAGCGCGCGAAAGTTGCGCGCGACGTGCCAGTAGCGATTGAACGGCACGACGTGCGTATGGAAGCCGCCGCGCCAGACGCTGGTCGAAGCGAAGCCGTAGGACTCGCGCGCTCCGGTGCACAGCGAGATCAACGCCGAGAAGCGCGTGAAGAACTCGAAGTCGAAGACCACGTCGAAGCGCTCGCGGCGCAATTGGCGCACGAGTCGCGCCACGCGCGCGCTGAAACCGAGCCAACCGGTGTTGCCGACTTCGAAGGAAATCACGCGGTCGAAAGTCGCAAAGGCTTCGGCTGCCGAACGGTTGACGGCCAACGTCAGCAACACGAGTTCCGCGTCGGGATGGCGACGGCGCAGGTGCACGACCGACGGTGTGAGCAGTTGCAGACTGCCGATGCCCCAGAATTTGACCAGCAGCACGCGTCGCACGCGCGCTGCGCGACGGCGCAACAGCGGCCGCACCCAGCGCAGCGGTTGCAACAGCGCGCAGAACAGCGGGCCAAGCCGCTTGTCCACGCGCTGCAGCGTGCTCATCGGAAGGTTCTTTGCGGCCATGGCGAAGTCGCCCTCGATCTTACGGTAAGCGCCGATTCTCGCGGCGGGGGAGCACGGACCTTTTGGACTATTCGGCGCGAATGCGCGCGGCCAGGTCCCTGATCGTCTCCGGCGCGTAGCCTGCGTAATGGTTGTTGGCGTAGGCGAACGTGCGCGGCAGGCGCTTGGTCGCGTCGCGCAGGAGCTCGGCCCACTTTGCCAGGCGCGGACTTTGATCGACGACGAGTTTGTCGAATCGTTCGGTCAACGCGTCGATGGCCTTGCGGTCTCCGATCAGCCGTGCATAGGTGAAATCGGTCGTGAACAGATCGTGGCGGCCGGCGAGATCAGCGGGATGCGGCATGTAGGCGATGTCGACCAGGACCAGCGCAGTGCGATGGCGTCGCAGCAACGCGAGTAGCGGGTCTTCGATCCAATTCTTGTTGCGGATCTCGACCCCGTAGCGAAAGCGGTCCGGAAGCTTGGCCAAGAATGCATCGAGGCGTTCGAGGAACGGGTCGATGCTCTTGAACACACGCTGGTTGAAGTACGGGAACTGCAACACGAGCGGTCCGCACTTGTCGCCGAGCAAAGTCATCGAGGCCAGGAAGCGCTCGAGGTCGGCACCGACGTGTTCGAGTCGCAGCACGCGTTCGGGATCGGGGGTCGCCTCTTCGCCGCCGTGCACGATGCTGCGCGGGAACTTGGCCGAGAGCACGAATCCTGTCGGCGTCTTCGCCTCCCAACCGCTGACCAAGCGTGCATCGGGCACGCGATAATAGGTCACATCCGCTTCGACGCTCTGGAACTGCGTCGCATAGTGCGTGAGCTGCGCGCCTGCCGGCAATCCAGCGGGATAGAAGACGCCCGCCCAGCTTTTCTCCGACCAACTTGACGTGCCGAAGAGGAATTCGCCCATTGGTAGGCCTCAGGTTACTCGAAGTTGAAGTCGAACGACCTGAGGCCCCCGTTCAAACCGTGCGTGCGGTTTTCCCGCACACGGCTTACCGAT
>JAYUUV010000148.1:0-3659 GCA_043754695.1 Planctomycetota bacterium | reverse complement strand
GGAGTCGAGGCTGGCTCCGTACCGTTGCTTTCGTTGTGTCAGAGCGAGACGCCGTACTCGTCGCCGCCGATCGGGTACTGCGGGCCGCCGGGGCCGCCGATCGAATGCTTCCACGGGTCAGGGCGCGGGAGCGGTTGAACGACGCGCACGCTGACTTGCAACGCGGCGTGATAACCAGCTCCGCGAATCAGGCTGCGCAACAAGAGCGCGAGAATCCCGAGCAGGAATAGGAACAACACCGGCATCCAATCGCCGATCTCGCCGAGTCCGCCCTGCAACACTTTCGCCAACAGGGTGACTCCAAGCAGCAACGCAGATTCGACCAGCCACAGCGCTAACAGCGGCGAAAGCGTGCGGATCGGATGGCGCAGCAGCGTCCACCACGTGCACAGGCCGGCCCACACTGCGGAGTTCGTGTCCTGCAGCGCGAGCCGCGCGCGCGTGTAGGTTCCCCAGGCGAGCACCAAGCCGAACAGACCGGCGTAGATTCCGTCCTGCACCCAGACGATGCGGCGCGCAGTCAACTCCGAAGTCAGGACTTCGAGATTGCCGTCGACGGCGTCGAACAGGAACGACATGGCCCACTTCCACGGGGTCTCGTACATCAGCCAGCCCGCGAGGTGCAGCCACAGGAACGTCAAGGGGATCACGCGCGCGAAGCGGAAGAAGAAGCGCGCTCCACCGTGGAAGAATCGATGCACCGAATGGCCGTGCGTGCGCTCGAGAAAGATCTGCAGCCAACCGCCGGCCTGGTAGGCGCCGAGCAGCATGGCCAGCAGCGCCAACGCAGCGCCCGTTCCGCGCGCGGCGACCGTCTGCGCGCCGCTCTCGAGCTGATTGTCGAAGCGAAACGTCTCGCTGAGTTCGCGGATCAGCGTGCCGGGTGCGTAATGATGGGCGAGCGCCTGGTCGAACCAATCGAACCAGGGCGCAGCGGACACGAGCGCAAGCAAGGCTGTCGTGCACGCGACGATGATCCAGATCGGCGGCCGCCCGAGCGTGACGTACAACGCACGGAAAAACACCAGACGCCCGGGTGTGACGATCGCTGTCGACGGCTCGGGCTCCGGCACCTCTCTAGCCACCCAGACCACCTTGGAAATGCAGCCACTGAGCGGCGCGCGAGAAGGCGCGCTCAGTCCAGCGCCAAGGCGCGACGACATCCACGGCCTTGAACCATTGGTTGTCGCGCATGTTCAAGTCCAGGAAGTAGCCGCGCTCAGGATCGATCGCCGCGGACACGCAAGTTTTCGTGCCGCTGCGAGTGAAACGTTTCCAGCGCGAGGCTTGCTGCTCCGCGCGCGTCCAGCGCACAGTTTCGCTCGTGCCGTCGTCATAGGTCCAGCGTACGTCCACAGGCAGGCACAGTTCGCCGCTGCGGCTGACGAGCACTTCGAGTTCGAACGGCAGTTTTTCCGCGGAAGCTTCTGCCTTTGGAGCTTCCTGGAATTCGAAAGCAGCGCCGGACTCTGCCTGCACGAATCCCATGCGCGCGGGAACACGCCGTTCGGCGACCTCGATCTTCCAGTCGACCGTGCGCGTATCGTGGAACAACTCCTCGAAGTACCAGCCTAGATCCGCCTCGGCACCGGCGGCGAACTCGCGCTCGAAGTCGACGCTGGTCGCGTGTCGAAAGCGAAACGCATCGGAGTAACGTCGCATGCCGCGCAGGAAGCGCGCGTCACCATCGGTTCCAAGCAGCGCCGGGATCGAGCGCAGCACAACCGCCGGTTTGTAGTAGGCACCGATCCTGTAGGTCTCGGCCGACTTGTAGGACCAGCTCGTGCCCAGCGGATCGCCGGCAGGATCGCGCAGATAGACGCTGCGGTCGGACCAGCGCAGATCGCTCTGCGAATCGACGAACGCCAGCGCGGGTTGGTCGCGCCAGAAGTCGACGAAACCGCTCGCGCGCACAGGCTTGAACGAGAAGTCCGTGAAGGGAACCTCGAACACCTTGCCGCACAACAGATTGCCGAGCAGGCTGCCGCCCGCCACGGGAAACGGCGTCAGACCGGAAAAGTGGAGGCCCGAGTATTCCGTGCCCTCGATGCGCGGCCCGTAGCGGCGCGTCAATGCCTCCGAATCGGCCCACGAATTCAGTCCCTCGTCGAGCCAAGCCTCTTCGAACTCGTTGTTGCCGATCAGCCCGTAGACGAACTGGTGACCGCATTCGTGCACGGCGGTGGACTCAGCACCCTGCGAGGCCTCGTCGCTGAACAGGCTCGAACCGGCCGTGAACAGCGTCGGATACTCCATCCCGCCGGCTTGCCCTCCGCCCCACGGCGGATCGACGAGCGTCACGCGCTCGAAAGGATATTCGCCGAACCACAGGCCGTAGAAGAACAGCGCGGTGGATGTGGCCTCGAACTGGCGCTGCCATAGAGCCGCGCGCTCGGGCTGCATCAGGACCCAGACTTCCACGTCCGACAGCGAGATGTCGCGTTCGGCGCCGAGCGCAGCTTGCACGCGCGCGACCTCGTCCGGGAAGCGCCTGCGCCACTCGTCGAAATGGAAGGTGGCGCGGCGTGCCTTGACGTCGGGATCGGCCGTCCAGGCAAAGTCGTGCACCAGCGGCGTGCGTCCCTGCGCATCGACGTGCGCCCGCTCCGCAACCGAAGGCGCCTGAAAGCGCGTGATGACGCGATCACCACGACGCTCGGATGGCGACAGCGGCACTCCTGTCGCGAAGACGTGACCCTCGTAGCGCGCGGGCATTTCGAGTTCGACGTCGTAGGTGCCAAAGTTGCCGAAGAACTCCGAGCGCTCGTGAAACTCATGACAGTTCCAGCCGCGGCCCGCCTGATACACGCCGAGCTTGGGGAACCACTGCGCGATCATCAGGAAGTCATCTTTGTACCCGGTGCGCCGACGCACGCGCGGCACCTTGGACTCCCAGCGCACAAGGACATCGACGGTCGCACCCGGCGCGAGCGGGCGGGCCAGGTCGATCGAAAATACGGTGCGATCTTCAGGCGACCCGCCATCGGGCTGTCGATAGCGCAGGCTCGCGAGACGTTCCTCGCCATCGACCAGCACCGAGGTCACGCGCTGCCAGCCCCACTCCGAATTTTCGCGCGTGCCCGCCTGCACGCTGTGGCTGCGCAGCTTGCCCTTCGACTCGGTCAGGAAAGTGCTGCGGTCGTTCGAGAACGCGTTCCAATAGAGGTGGAACCACAAGTCCGCAACGCTGTCCTGCGTCGCGTTGGTCCAGAGCTGAGTCACGCTCCCGTCCAGGCGGCGGTCTTCCTCGCGATATGAGGCTTCAATACGCGTGTCCACGCGCGCGGCGCCAGCCCTGGGGCCGCCAACCTGCGGGAAGGCCGCCGAGACCCGCTCTAAGGGGCAAAGGGCGCAACAAAGCAGGATCCTGCGCGCCCAGCCGCGGTTGCCCATGGCCCCATATTGCGCATCGGAGCGTGCCTTGCGCAAGTGACAGGCGACGTAACCCTTTGTGAAAGCGAGGATTGGGTCGTTACTCACCGGCTGGCAGAAACTCCGCGCTCAAGTCCTCGAGCGGGCCTCCGACAACCTGGGCGAGGCATCCTTCGTGCCCGACCTGCCTGTTCTGACCCAACTCTCGGATGCGCAAGATTTGCGCACTCACTTCACCCCCCCGGCAGGCCGATAACGGAGATGACCTCAAGCCCTCCCTCAACGGG
>JAYUUV010000147.1:0-11800 GCA_043754695.1 Planctomycetota bacterium | reverse complement strand
CGAAGTCGTCGGTCTCGCCTTCGAGGCCGAGCAAGCCCTGTTTCAGAAACGTGCGGCTGTCCTTGAAGTAGCGCGGGTTGACCAGCGTGCGCACGGTCACTTGCTGCATCGTGAAGACCTGCACTCCGGTCTGGTTCGCGACGAGTTCGGTCACGAAGCGCGCACGCAGCGCGAATTCCTCCACCGTCAAGCTGGAGAACTCCTCGCGAAACTGGAATCGGTCGCTCAGGAATGCGGCCATCGACGAGGCGCCGGGCCGCGTCGTCGGGTTTGAGAGCACAGCGCCCTGGGGCGTGACGACGAAGCCCTGGTAGGGGGAATTTCCGGTCTGGAAAAGCTGGTTGTGAACGCGCTGTACCGGCGCCGGATCCGGGTGGGTCGGCGGGTGGAACAGCTCGGTGACGAGCGCAATCGTTCGCGGCGCGTAATGCATGCCTGCTTGCGGGCCGCATGGGCCCGCGGGGCTAGCCTAGCAGTCTGACGCCCGGACGCACCCAGGCTCGAATCCGCTGCAAGGGGCCGCGCCCGGTGCGACATCGGGACCTCGGCCCTTCACGAACGGCCGGCCGCAGCGCTGTCGACCGCGCCTTCTGCAGCAAAATGGCCCCGACGGTCGATTGACTACCATTCTCCGCCCAAGGCCGTAACCTAGCGTCCCGCCAAAGTCTCGGCAGGCCTTTGGACTCGGTCCTGGTTTCAACCCTACGTTCAGTGACACCCTTTCGCATGAAGCTCACCTTCGTCCCGTTCCTTCCCTTGCTGCTGATTGCTTGCGTCACGGACGAGCGCGCAAGCCAACCTCCGCCCGCTGTGAACGAGCCCACCGCCGCCCCCCAGGCCATGTCCAAGGTGGAGCCGCCTGCGCCGAGCTTGGTCACCATGCCGACACCCGCGGCGCCCGCAGCGTCGGGGGCACCCACAGCCTCAGCGCCGCCCGTGGTCTCCGCGCAGACCTCGGCATCGTCCGCTCCCGGCACTGCGACGGTGACGAGCGCGAACGGAGCGCAAGCGCCCGCCAAGCCGGCGCCCGTAGCACCGCCGCAAGCCGCCGCGACCGCGCCCAAGCCGCCGGCACCCGGGTTCCAGGCGCCTGCACCGGCGCCGCTTCCGGTGCCCGTGGTCCTCGGGCCCGACTCCAAGGTCGACCCGCACAGCCTTTCCGGCAAGAACCTGGGCGGGCCGATCCACGTGTTCGGCAAGACCATCGAAGAGCAGGAGCTGCGCCGCTACCTGTGTTACGGCATTGGAAGCAAGCAACTCGATTCGATGAAGTTCGGCGTGATGTGCGATCAGGAGATCGCCAAACGCAAAGCCGCCGGCGAGGACATCTCGCAACTGGTCGTCAGCGACGCGGAATTCGACAAGGCGCTCGAGAAGACGCGCAAGGACTTCCTGCAAAAGTATCCGACGCTCGATTTCCCCATCGAAGTCGGTCGTGCCTTCCTGAGCCTGGACATCTACAAGGTCGAGCTGCGTCGCACGATGCTCTTCGACAAGGTCTTCTTCCCCGAGGATCCGGCCAAGTGGCCCAGCGTGACGGTCGAGGCGGTCATTCTCGCCAGCAACGGCCGGGCTTTCGTCGACGACTCGATCGAGAGTTACGCGGCGCGCAAGCAGATGCAGATCGACCAGAAGCTCGAGGATCTGCCGCCCGAGGATCCGATCCTGGTCGACACGCTGCGCTCCTGGCTGCTCGAGTCGCTCAACCAGTTCGCCGTGGTCGAATCCGATCTCGGCAAACTGCCGCCGGACACGCTGATGATCGTCGAGGGTGTGCCGGTCAAGACCGCCGCGCTCTGGAACATGATCGAGCCGTACGTGACCTGGGAAAACGTGGCCGACATGCGCCGTTTCCTGACCCAGATGGCGGTTGCCGAGCACGATCTCGTGAAGCGCGACATGCTGATTTCGCAAGAGGAGTTCGAGAAGAACTTCACTCCGAACGTGCCCTACAAGGACGCGCTGTCCAACTACGAGATGGTGGCGATCGTCCTGTACGGCTTTCCCTCGATGCAGGCCGACATCCGCTACGAGCGCCTGTTGCGCAGCTACCTCAAGCTGATCGCCGACGAGCTTGCCACCGACGACAAGTTGATGCCGTACATGCAGCGCGCGAACCTGGTCGCCGGTGCGTCCAAGATCGATGCCGAAGTGATCCTGGCCAGCGCCTATGACTATGGGAATTCGCGTTGGAAGGCCGACGGCTGGAAGAGCGCGGAAGCCAAGGGAAAAGAGCTGAAGCAGAAACTCGACAGCGGTGCCAACTGGGGCGACCTGCTAGAGCTTTACTCGGAGTTCTGGGACCCGCCGATGCCCGAGGTCGGACAGAAGCCGCAGTTCGGATTCAAGTTCAAGGGACGCTTCGGCGAGCAGACGCGCAATCAATTCGTGGGCGATCTCGACGAGAGCGAGTTCACGATGTTGCTGCGCGGCAAGAGCGTCGCGGACGAAATTTTCTTCGACCAGAAGGTCGGCAGCATCTCGGACTTGTACAAGGGTTCGCGCGGCTACTACATCGCACGAGTCAACTCGCGCAAGCCGGGCAACGCGGGCCTGAACCTCCAAGCTCCTGCGAATCGCCAGTACGTGGTCAATTTCATCGCCATGAACCGCTTCGGCGCCTATTCGCGCCAATTGCTCGCCGATGCGCTCGCGAAGGGCGACGTGACCGGCTTCTGACCCAGGGAAAATCGCGATCGACGCACCCCAGCGCTCGGGCCGGATCGGCATGGCGGCTGGGGTGCGTCGTTCCTGTCTTGAATCGGAGCAGAGCGAGTTTGCGATCCGCGCCGCGGGTGAGGACACTACGCGCGCGTGAATAGCTCCAGCTTCCGAAGCCTGTACTCGCTGCTCAAGGGCGAAGTACGCCCGCGACTTCCCGCCCTGACTCGGTTTTCGTGCTCTCCTCGCTGACCGCGGTCGCGCAGAAGGCACCGATTCTCTTGATGGAGCCGCTGCTCAAGCGCGTGCTCTTTCCCGATCATGCAGCGTCCGTTGCGCCCGCGGCGAGTGGCTCGTTCGCCTGGGTCCACCAAGCCAAGCAGCAGGCCTACGACGTATTGTTCGGCACGCGCGAGGACCCATTCACCAAGCCGCAGATGATCGGCGTGATCCTTGGCCTGATCGCGCTGTTCGGCACGCTGGGCGCAGTTTCGGAATACCTGTTCAATTGGACCTCGCGTCGCGTGGCGATCGGCATGGTGATCGACATGCGCATGCGCCTGGCGCGTCACCTGCTCGGCCTTTCGATGCGCTATCACGGCGAACGGCGCTTCGGCGATCTGCTCAGCCGCATTTCCAGCGACGTCGGCACGACACTGCAGTCGGTCAATGTCGTGCTCAAAGAGTGCACGCAACTGCCGCTGATGATCGCGGGCTCGCTGATCGCAGCCTTCGCCTCGGCGCCGGGGCCGACCCTGGCCGTGGTCCTGCTGATGCCCTTGATCGCCGTGCCGATTTCAGTGCTCGGCCGCAGCGTGCGCAAGCGCAGCAAGAAGAGCCTGAGCAGCCTGGGCGCCTCGGTCGAGATCCTGACGCAGATGTTCACCGGCATTCGCACGGTCAAGGCTTTCCGCGCCGAGGAGCGCGAGCTCGAGCGCTACAGGAAGGTCAACGACGAATACCAGAGCATTTCGATGCGCATGGTGCGCGCGATCGCCTTGATCGAAGCTTGGACGGCGATGCTGTCCACACTCGGGATGGGCCTGGTGCTGGCGCTGATCGTTTGGCTCAACGACGTCAAACCTGGCGAGTCTCAACTCTTCGCGGATGAAGGCGCGCTGGGCGCGTTCATCGTCGCGCTGGCGCTGATTTATGGGCACGTCAAGCGCTTGACCAACTCGATCGGCAAGGTGCAGGAGGCCGCGGGCGCAGCGGATCGCTTGCAGGGACTGCTCGACGAGCCGCTCGACATCACCGAGCGATCAGGCGCGCACGCGATCGATTCGATCAAGCGCGGCGTGCGCTTCGAGAACGTCACGTTCACCTATCCCGGGACCGAAGTGCCGGCGCTGCGCGAGGTGAACCTCGAGATTCGCACGGGCGAGACTTTGGCGCTCGCCGGCGCATCGGGAGCCGGCAAATCGACGTTGGTCGACATGATCGCGCGCTTCATCGATGCCAGCTCGGGCCGGATCACGATCGACGGCATGGATCTGCGCGACTTGACGCTCGATTCGTGGACGCGTCAGTACGCCATGGTCGGGCAGGTGCCGTTCCTTTTCCACGCTTCGATCCTCGACAACATCCGCTACGGAAAACCCGAGGCGAGCCAGGCCGAGGTCGAAGCCGCGGCGCGCGCGGCGAACATCCACGAGTTCATCGATTCGCTGCCGGAGAAGTACATGACGGCGGTCGGCGATGCGGGCACGCGGCTTTCCGGCGGCCAGCGCCAGCGCATCACGATCGCGCGCGCGATTCTCAAGGGTGCGCCGCTCCTGCTGCTCGACGAAGCGACCAGTGCGCTCGATTCGGAGAGCGAAGCCGTGGTGCAGGAAGCGCTCGATCGCCTGATGGTCGGCCGCACGGTGATCGTGATCGCGCACCGTTTGTCGACGATCCGCAATGCCGACCGCATCGCCGTGCTCGAAGCAGGGCGCCTGGTCGAGATCGGCAGTCACGACGAATTGATCGCGAAACGCGGCGCGTACTGGCGCTTCTACTGTGTCCAATTTCCCGACGGCAAGGATGCGCGGGCGCAAGCGAGTACAAACGCGTGAGCGAACAGCACGAACACGAAGGCGACGATTCGCCGGCCGGCGCGGCGGCGAGGCCCCACGATCCCAGGCTCGATTCGAGCGGCGAAGAACATCCGGCCGTCCAGCCGCTGCCGTTCGATCTGATCGCGCTCGAAAACACGCGCACGGGTCTGCGCATTTTGGGCCTCGGCCTCGGCCTCGTGGCCTTCGCGGTGCCCATGGTGGTCGGAGCCTTCGCGCGCGCGGATCACTGGGTTTCGCTCTCGGGCTGGCTGGTCACCGCGCTGGGTTTCCTGGGCGTGATCCTCGGCGTGAGCATCGCGGCGCCGACGCCCCACGGGCCCTTGCCGCGATTCGCGCGTGGCGCCGCGATCTTGCTTGGAATCGTGGCCCTGATCTCCGCGCTCGTGCAGGGGTTCACCGACTCGCCGCTCATTTTCCCCTACTTCAATACCGCGACCGACGGCATGGTCCCGTTCATCAATGAGGCCGCCCGCGGCGCGCTGCTCGCGCTGCCATGGATCTTGTGGCGTTTCTGCCAGCACCGCGGACTCACGGGTCGCGCGATCGTGTGGTTGTGGATCGCGATGGCCGGCAGCGCGTTGGCGCTCGCAGCGCGCTTCACGCATACAACGAGCGCGCTGCTGTTTGGCTTTCCGCTGCTCGGTGTCATCGTGCTCTTTGCCGCGCGACAGACCTCGCGCGATGTGTGGCTCGATGCGCTCTACCGCAATACGAAGTTTCATGCGCTGAGCAAGCCCAACGCCAACGTCGAACCACTGCGGCCCGCGGGAGATCGCTAGCGTTCGATCAGGCAGACGGCTTGCACGGCGATGCCAGCGCCATGCGCGAGCGCGCCCAGACCTTCGAGCGTCTTGCCTTTCACGTTGACGGCGTCGGCGTCGACGCCGATCAAAGTCGCGATCCTGGCGCGCATCGCGGCGCGCTGCGGTGCGATGCGCGGACCTTCCGTGGCGATGACGATGTCCGCGTTGACCACGCGCCAGCCCTTCGCGCGCACGAGTTCCAGCGCGGCGCCGAGCAACTTGGAACTGTCCGCGTCCTTCCAGCGCGGATCGCGATCGGAGAACAACGTGCCCAGATCGTCGAGGCCCGCGGCGCCGAGCAATGCGTCGGTCAGCGCGTGCAGCACCGCGTCGCCGTCGGAATGGCCCTCGGGGCCGCTGGGATGATCGAAGCGGACTGCGCCGAGCATGCACGGCCGCCCCGGCACCAGGCGATGCACGTCGAAGCCCAATCCCACGCGCATGCTCATGTGATTTCCTTTGCGCGCCAGGCGAGCAGCGCCTCGGCGATGACCAGATCCGATGGAGTCGTGACTTTCAAGTTGCACGGATCGCCGGCGACGATCGTCACCGGTCCGAGGTAGCGCTCGTGCAACGCGCAATCGTCGGTCGGCTCGAACTCGTCGGCTTCGGCGCGCGACAAGAGTTCTAGCAGGACAGCGCGACGAAAAGCCTGCGGCGTCTGCGCGGCCCACAATACCGAGCGATCGAGCGTGCGCTCGGCGTGCGTCCCCGACGCCGATGTCTTCAACGTGTCGTGCACGGGCACGGCGACGACGCTCGCGCCTTCGCGATGGGCGACGCGCGCGGCTTGCTCGATCACGTCGAAGCCGATCAACGGGCGCGCGCCGTCGTGGACCAGCACGACGTCGATCTCCGGAGAAACGCTGCGCGCACCCATGCGCACCGAGTGCGTGCGGCGCCGGCCGCCGGGCACGATCGCGCGCACTTTTCTGAAGGAGGGATGGAGCTTCGAGGCGTCGCGCGCCATCTGCGCGAACAGCTCGAGGTCCGCGGCGTGGGCGACGATCACGATCTCCTCGATCAGCGCCACGCCATCGAACGCGGCCAGCGTGTGCTCGATCAGCGCGCGGCCCGCCAAGCGGACCAGCGGTTTGCGCGGGCCCGAACCCATGCGCGTCGAATCGCCGGCCGCGACGATCACCGCCGCGGCTCGCGGCGGGCGTTCTGAGTCCTTGGGTGCTTGCATCGTCGCCGGCGCCGGCAACTTTCGCCGAGGCGCGTCAAAGCGTAGGGTGCGCCCGTGCCGCCCGAAAGTCCGCTGTCGCGCCCGTCGCGCCGTCCGCTGGTCGCGCCGAGCCTCGAAGAGCGCGCGGCCGCGTTCGCCGGCCCGAATTCCGCAGCACCTTTTTCCGCGCGGAAAGCGCCGTCGGCCAAGCTCGCCGCCCAGCCCCGCTCAGCCGCACTGCAACCCGCGCTTGCTCCCGCCGCGCGCCCCGCCCCGCGAGCAGCGCCCGCCCAGCAGGCTTCCCGCGGAATCACGCCGCACGGCAGCGTGATCCTCGGCATCGATCCCGGCACGCGCGTCGTCGGTTGGGGCGCGATCGAACTCACCGCCCGCGGGCCGCGTCTGCTCGCCGCCGGCGTGTTGAGAGCCGGCGACGGCGAACTCGCCGGGCGGCTCGGTCTGATCCGCCGCGAACTGGATCGATTGATCGCCACCTGGCGCCCCGCGGCGATGGCCGTGGAAGAGGCTTTTGCCCACAAGAACATCCAGAGCGCGCTGCGCATCGGCGAAGGTCGCGGAGTCGTGCTCTCCTGCGCGGCCGCTGCCGGGGTTTCCGTGCATCAGTACTCGCCCGCCAGCGCCAAGAAGTCCCTGGTCGGCAACGGCGCGGCGCACAAATCCCAGGTGGCGGCGATGGTGGCGCGCAGACTGGAACTGGCCAAGGCGCCGGAGCCGCTGGATGCGACCGATGCGCTGGCGCTGGCGCTGACCCACCTCGATCGCAGTCTGGGGCTGCAAGTCTCGTCCGCGCCGGGACGGGTGAAAGGAGTCCGGGGCTCGCGGCGCGGACGCGCGTAGGGCGCGAATACCCCGCCACGGGCTGGCGCTTTCACGGCTGGCCCCATTCAATGGAGTCATGCCTGCGGAAACGGGATCCATTGGCGGGCCTTCAGGGGCGGCTTCGCCCCTGTGGGTCGCCGCGCTGCGAGACGCCTTTCCCGATGTTGAGTGGCTCGACAGCGACCTCGACCTCGGAGAAAGCCGCAGCATCGATTGGGTCGGCCTCGACCCGACCGGCAGGGTCGTTTTCGCACTGCGCTGCGATGGAAGCGGCGAATCGGCCGTGATTCTGGCGCTCGATGCCCTGGTCTTTTTCGAGCGCAATCGGGCTGTTTTCGGGCAACACCTGCAGTCCGCGCGCGTGCGCGCCTCGCTCGCGCCTATCGTCGCGCTGATCTCCGATTCCTTTTCGGAGCAATTGCTCGCGCGGCTGTGCGGCCTCGGTGCCGGCGGCCTGCGGCTCTTGGAACTGCGCCAGCTCTCCAGCGCGCGCGGCGACCGTGCCTACCTGGTTCCAGTCACACCCAGCTTCGGACGAAACGCACCGCCGGCGCCGCGCGGTGCGGAGTCGTTTCTGGCCACGCTTGCGCAGGCCCAACGGCCCATTGCCGAGCTGCTGGTCAAGCGCATCGGCCGCATCGACGAGCGACTTTCGGTAACGGCGGGGGACCACAGCCTTTCCTGGCGCCTGGGCGATGAGCCTTTGTGCTCGATTTCGCAGATCGAAGGCATGATCGAGGGCCAGGTTTCTCCGCTCGGCGAACCGATCGAGCTTCTGGACGCCACGCACGTCGAAGTCTTCGTCGACCACGTCCTCGGCCGCTATGTGAGCTTGCTCAGCGGGACGGCAATGACACCCTCGTCAGATTTCACCATGTATGCGGCGGTCGATGCAGGCATGACGCTCACCCCGGAAGAGATCGCCGCGTTCCGGCAATCCGGCTAGCCGCCGGGCTGCTGGCAGAGGAGCGTGATCCGAGCGCTTCCCAAGCGTACGATCAAAGGCTCCGCGGGATCGCGCTTGCGAGACCGCCGCGAAAACGTGATTCGTTCTCGCCGCTCTTTTCGGAAGTGCAACGCTCGTCGAGGTCGTTCCGTATCAAGCTCGTCGCCGCCGCGATGAATTGGGATCAAGCACTGCGGATTTTCCAGCCGCTGCGCCCCGTGCAGTCGGCCGGTTCGTCGCTGATGCGCGAGTCGGTGCTGTTGCACAGCGCCCATGCGCCTTCGGTGTGCGTTGCGAGCGGCAAGGGCGGAACGGGCAAGTCCGTCGTCAGCGCTTCGTTCGCGGCACTTTGGTCCGAACACGCCCGCACGCTGCTCGTCGATGCGGACCTCGGCGTCGGCAATGCACACTTGATGCAAAGCGTCCAGCCGAAATTGACGCTTGTCGATGTCGTGCGCGGGCGCGCGAGCGCGGCACAGGCTTTGACTGTCTGCGCGCCAAAGCTGGATCTGCTCGCCGGCGGCAGCGGCGTGTCGCAAATGGCTTCGTTGACGCCGGCGGAACTGGCGCGCATTGCCCACGGAATCGAGGAGTTGGATGCTCAGTACGACGCCCTGATCGTCGATTCCGCCGCTGGAATCTCGGAGCAGACGATCGCCTTCGCGGCAGCCGCGGACATGGTCGTCATTGTCACGACCAGCGATCCGACGGCGATGACCGATGCCTATGCCTTCTTGAAAGTGCTGCTCGCGCGCCGTCGAGACGCCCACGCGGGACTGATCGTCAACCGCAGCGTGGATGCCAATGAAGGTCCGCGCACCGCGGAGCGCATCGAGAGTGTCTGCCAGCGTTTTCTCGGCCGCGGGCTGCGCTATCTGGGTTCGGTGCCCGAGGACCGCAGCGTCGTCACGAGCGTTGGCCAGCGCCGCTGCGTGATCCATGGGGCGCCCGATTGTCCGGCGGCGATCGCCTTGCGCGAATTGCAGCGGCTGGTCGCAGAGGAAATGGCGACGCTGGCGCACCACGGATTGGGCCGATCGCTCGCGGCCTCCTGCGGTTCGGTCCTGCCGCGGACCTGATTTTTTAGGACCGGACGCGAAAAAAAAATGTGATTTCTGGCCGTCTGGGCGCGTGAAGCGAGTCGTGAGAGTGGTGGACACTCCGGATTCTTCCGAGCCTTTGGCGCAAGCCTGGGATTCGCGTGGCGATGAATCGGGCACCCCGAGCTTGCACAGACGCGGGCCTTCTCCAGCCTGGCTCTTCGCCGTTCTGGGCGTGCTTTCTGCCGACATCCTTCGCCCCCCTGCGCCCATGGACGTCCACTTCGAGCCCGAGGCGGCGCGGCACGGGGCAGCGGGCAGCGTTGCCCCCGCCGTGCGCGATCTCAGCAACATGACCGCGCGGGAACTGAGGCTGCTGCCTGGGATCGGAGAGGGGCGGGCAACGGCGATCGCAACGGCTCGTTGGTCGCACGATCGCCGTGGGCCCGCGTTGCTGGCCGATGACGTGCCGGGCATTGGGCCTGTGACCGAGGCGCGCCTGCGCGCCTGGCGCGACGCGACGCTGGAGCGAAGCGTGTCTCTGCCCTGGCCCCCGGAACTGTCGTTGACGGGGGCTGGGGGCTCGAGCCCCTGCGATGGCGCCGCGGACGCTGGGGAGGGCGGACCAGCGCTGCCGCCGGCGGAGACCGGCGTCCGAAAAGTGTCCAGTCCGGCAGCCGGGCGCAAGTCTCGCAGGCGTTCCGGTAGAGGCTCTACCTACGCTCGCGTACACTCGACTTCCCCGCCAGCGCGCCGCCCACGTGAACCTCTCGTCTTCGAGCCGTTCCGACGGCCTTCTTCCGTCCGATCAGCGTCGCGCCGTGGTGCACGCCCTGCCGCGCGAGGCCATCGACGCCGTCGTGAGTTCTGCCCTGGACGAAGACGGAATTCCTCCGGCCTGGTTGCCGAAGGAAAGCGGCGCGGATCTGAGTTCTCCAGCAGCGGGCCCGTCCGGCGCTGCGACGGTCCGCCGCCGTGTGGACCTCTGCTCGGATTCAGCCATTCCCGAGCAGGCGCTGGCGCGCGGTCGATTGGTGGCCAAGGCATCCGGTGTGCTGTGCGGCTTGCCCGTGTTCGCACGGACGATCGAGCATTGCGATCCGACCGCGCGGATCGAGTTCTTGGCGCGCGACGGCGATCGTGTGGTGCCCGGACAGGAACTGCTGACGGTGCTCGGCCGGGCCCGTGGGCTGCTCTACGCCGAGCGTACCGGCCTCAACTTCGTGCAGCGACTTTCGGGCATCGCGACCCTGACGGCGCGCTACGTCGAACTGTGCGCGGGGCGCGCCCGCGTCCTCGATACGCGCAAGACCACGCCGAACCTGCGCGCGCTGGAGAAGTACGCGGTCCGCTGTGGGGGAGGTTTCAACCATCGCTTCGGCCTCTACGACGAGGCGATGCTGAAGAACAACCACGCCGACCTTGCAGGAGCGGCATTGCTCGATGTGCTTCGCCGTCTGCGCGCAAAACTCGGCGGATCCGTGCGCATCACCAGCGAAGCCCGCGACCTCGCGGAGGCTTTTGCCGCAGTCGATGGAGACGCCGACGTGGCGCTGCTGGACAATTTTTCGCCTGCCGAGCTGGCGCGAGCCGTTCCGCTGCTGCGCGAGCGGGCGCGCGGCAGGTCGCGAGCGCTCGAAATCGAAGCCTCCGGTGGGATCAACGAACGCAGCGTGGCTTGCGTGGCCGAGACCGGCGTCGACCGGATCTCGATCGGCGCACTCACGCACTCCGCCCCGGCGCTCGACTTTTCCTTCTATCTGCGACCGGCCTGAGCATGCCCACGCAACCGAAGCCTCCGGAAGTGCTCGAGATGCTCCTGCCCGCGGCCCACAGCGCCGTGCGCATGGCGCGTCAGGTCGCTCGCAAGTTCGCGCTTGAGGCCGGGGTGCGCGGCGAATCGCTGGAGACCCTGGTGCTGGTGGTCTCCGAACTGTTGGCCAACGCGGTCGACCATGGCGGCGGCAAGGCAGCCATGGAAGAGGCCGACCTCGAGTCGCCGGTCACGATGCACCTGGTGCTGGAGGCTTCGCGCGTCGGCTGGATGGCCCAGGTTTCTGACCAGGGCGGTGGCAACCCCGACGAGTTGCGCGTCCATCTGACGCCGGGCGAGATGCCCGACCTCGACGATGAACGCGGGCGCGGTTTCTTCTTGATGCTCACCATGGTGGACGAGTTGACGGTGGATCTCAGTGCCGACGGGAAAGGGCTGATGATCCGTGCGACCAAACGCTCCTGATTCGCGGCCTCACTTGCCGAAACTCCTTTGCGGCAACGCGCAA
>JAYUUV010000146.1:0-6492 GCA_043754695.1 Planctomycetota bacterium | reverse complement strand
AATTGGTGTGCAGCGATTGCGTACCACCCAGCACCGCCGCCATCGCCTCGCAGGCGGTGCGCACGATGTTGTTCTCCGGCTGCTGCGCAGTCAGCGAACACCCTGCGGTCTGGGTGTGGAAGCGCAGCTTCCACGACAACGGATCCTTGGCGCCGAATTCGTCGCGCAGCTTGCGCGCCCAGATCCTGCGCGCGGCGCGGAACTTGGCGATCTCCTCGAAGAAGTTCATGTGCGAATTGAAGAAGAACGACAGCCGCGGCGCGAACGAATCGACGTCGAGACCGGCTTTGATCCCGGCTTCGACGTAGGCGAAACCGTCGGCGAGAGTGAAGGCGAGCTCCTGCACCGCGGTCGAACCGGCCTCGCGGATGTGGTAGCCGGAGATCGAGATCGGATTCCATTTCGGCGTGTGCTTCGAACACCACGCGAACATGTCGGTGATGATGCGCAGCGACGGTTTGACCGGGAAGATCCACTCCTTCTGGGCGATGTATTCCTTGAGGATGTCGTTCTGCACCGTGCCGCGCAAAAGCTTCGAGTCCACGCCCTGACGTTCGCCACAGGCGATGTAGAAGGCGAGCAGGATCGGCGCCGGCCCGTTGATCGTCATCGAGGTCGAGACGTCGGCCATCGGAATGCCGGCCATCATCGTCTGCATGTCCTCGAGGCTCGAGATCGCCACGCCGACCTGCCCGACTTCGCCCTCGGCGAAGGGATGGTCGGAGTCGTAGCCCATCAGCGTCGGGAAGTCGAAGGCGGTCGAGAGTCCGGTCTGGCCGAGCTCGAGCAAGAACTTGAAACGCTCGTTGGTCTGCTGCGCCGAGCCGAAGCCCGCGAATTGGCGCATGGTCCACAGACGACCGCGGTACATCGTCGGATGCACTCCGCGCGTGAATGGGAATGAACCGGGCAGACCCAGATCGCTCTCGACGTCGAGCGGCGCGTCCTCCGGCCCGTACAGCGGCTTCAGTTCGGCGCCGGAGATCGAAGTGAAGTTCGCGTCGCGCAGTTTCGCCGCCTTGAACAGCGACTCCCATTCCGCGCGCGCGTCGATGCTCTGCAGCGGGCTCTGCTGTCCGCTCTGTGCTTGTTTGGTCATGAACGTTGCCCTTCCGGTGAGGGAACCTGAGCCTGCACCCGCGAGGCGATCTCCGCGGCGACTCGATGCGGCGAGTGTCCCTGCTGGAGCCTGGAACGCACAAGCGCATTCCAACCGCGAACCGTCCAAAGGGCGCAGGAAATCTCGGCGTCGACCACCTGTCGCACGCGCTGGGCGCGCTTCGAGAGGCGCAGACTGGGAAGATCATGGGCGGCGAGCCAGGCTTTGTGGCTGTCGATGGCGGCCAGCAGCAGGTCGACGCCCGCGCCGCTCGCGGCACTCAGCGAAACGACGGGCACCGGAAAATTGGCCTCGCGCCCGAAGCGCACGTGCACCGCCTCTTCGAGATCGTCGGCCAGGCGATCCGCGCCGGGCAGATCGGATTTGTTGACGACCAACACGTCCGCGACTTCGAGCAAGCCGGCCTTCATGGCTTGGATTCCATCCCCAGCGCCTGGGCAGAGCACGACCACGATCGTGTCCGCTGCCGAGACGACATCGTACTCGGCCTGGCCCACTCCGACAGTCTCGATCAGGATCTGCTCGAGGCCGAAGGCGTCCATCACGTCGCAGGCATCGACCGTGGCCTGGGCAATTCCGCCGCGACTTTCGCGGCTGGCCATCGAGCGGATGAAGACGCCGGGATCGAGCGTGCGATCCTCCATCCGGATGCGGTCGCCGAGCAGTGCGCCGCCGCTGAAGGGGCTCGAAGGATCGACCGCGAGCACGCCTACCGTGTTGCCGCGCTGGCGATAGGCCTTGGCGACTTCATTGACCAAGGTGCTCTTTCCCGCACCGGGCGGACCGGTGAAACCGCTGCGCGCGGCGCGCCCGATTTTCGCGTAGACGAGATCGAGCGCCGGGCCGAAACGCGGGTCGCCGTTCTCAGCCCAGGAGATCATGCGCGAGAGCGCGGCGCGATCGCCTTGGATCAGGCGCTCGGAGAGGCTTGCTGCTGTCGGTGCGCTCACGACGATGGCCCTCGCTCGGTCTGCTTGGGTTAGGCCAGCAGCGAACGCGCGATCACGAGCCGTTGGATATCCGTCGCGCCTTCGTAGATCTCGGTGATGCGCGCGTCGCGGAACAAGCGCTCGACCTGGAAGTGGTCGGTGTAACCCGCGCCGCCGTGAATCTGCAGGCACTCGTCCGCCGCGAAATTCGCCGCCAGGCTTGCCGCCAGTTTGGCCTGTGCCGCCTGCGGTCCGCAGGCCTGCTTGCGATCGCGCAGCCAGGCCGCGCGCTGCACGAGCAGGCGCGCCGCGTCGAGCCGTGTGGCCATGTCGGCGAGCTTCCACTGGATGGCCTGGAAGCCGGCGATCGGCTTGCCGAACTGCTGGCGTTCCTTCGAATATTTGATCGATGCCTCGAGGCACGCGCGGCCGATCCCGATGGCCTGGCTGGCGATGCCGATGCGGCCGCCGTCGAGTGTGTCGAGTGCGATCTGGAATCCGCGCTCGAGTTGGCCGAGCACGTTCGAGGCCGGCACGCGCGCGCCGCTGAACACGACCTCGACCGCGGGCGAGCCGCGGATGCCGCATTTCAATTCGTGTTTGCCCACGTCGACGCCCTTCGTCTTCGGATCGACGATGAAGGCCGTGAAGCCGCTGGCTTTCGAAGCCGTCGGATTCGTGCGCGCGTAGACGATCAGCATGCCGGCGATCGAACCACTGGTGACCCAGATCTTCGTGCCGTCGAGCACGTACTCGTTGCCATCCTTCACTGCCCGCGTGGCCAGCGCAGCGGCGTCCGAGCCTGAGTTGGGCTCGGTCAGGCAGTACGCGCCGAGGATCTCGCCTGTCGCCAGTCGCGGCAGCCAGGTCTTTTTCTGCTGCTCGGTGCCGAACTTCATCAGCGGCGCGCAGACCAGCGAGTTGTGCACCGACAGCGTGACGCCGGTCGAAGCGCAGCCGCGATTGATCTCTTCGAGCACCAGGCTCAAGGCCAGATTGCCCAGGCCCGAGCCGCCGAATTCCTCGGGCACCGTCAGGCCCCAGAAACCCAAGTCGGTCAGGCCTTGGAACACCTCCGCGTCGAGCGCGCCTTCGCGATCGTGGCGCGCGGCGCGCGGAAAGAGTTCCTGCTCGGCAAAATCGCGGGCGAGCTTGGAGATCAGCTCGAGTTCTTCCGTCAGACCAAAATCCATAATGCTTGGGCAGTGAGTTCCGAGTTGGGGCGCCGTTCAGGCGTAGTCGTAAAAGCCCTTGCCGTTCTTCTTGCCCAGGCGACCCGCCGCGACCATGCGCTTGAGCAGCGGACAGGCGCGATACTTGGGATCTCCGAGGCCGTCGTGCAGCACGTTCAGGATGTCGAGGCAAACATCCAGTCCGATCAGGTCGGCCAGGGCCAGCGGCCCGAGCGGGTGATTCATGCCAAGCTTCATCACCGTGTCGATGCCTTCGCGCGTGCTGACGCCCTCCATCAGGCAATACACGGCTTCGTTGATCATCGGCATGAGCACGCGATTGGAGACGAAACCCGGATAGTCCTGAGCTTCGACCGGCGTCTTGCCGAGCGCTTCAGAGCAGCTGATCACGCTGGCAGTCGTCGCGGCGGAAGTTTCTTGGCCGCGAATCACCTCGACCAGCTTCATCAACGGGACCGGGTTCATGAAGTGCATGCCGATCACGCGGTCCGCGCGCGAAGTCGCCGCGGCGATTTGGGTGATCGAGATCGACGACGTGTTCGTCGCCAGGATGGTCGCGGCCGGACAAACGGCGTCGAGCGCCTTGAACACACCCGCCTTCACTTCGAATTTCTCGACAATCGCCTCGACGACGAGCTCGGCCGTCGAGGCATCCTCGACCCGACCACTTGCCCGGATGCGCGAGAGACACGCTTCGGCATCGGGTTGGGGCAGCGTCCCTTTCTTGACGAAGCGCTCGAGGCTGGTGCGGATCGCCGCCATACCTTTGTCGAGCGCGGCAGGGGCGACGTCGATCAAGCGCACATTCGCTCCGCAGGACGCAAAGGTTTGGGCAATGCCGTTGCCCATGGTCCCCGCGCCGATCACGGCGACTTCTCGGATCAGCCCCGCCACGAACTCAGAGCGCCTCCAGCGCGAGCGAGACCGCATTGCCGCCGCCCAGGCACAGCGAGGCCATGCCGGTCTTGGCCTGGCGTTGGCGCATGGCGTGGAGCAGGGTCACGAGCACGCGACAACCGGAGGCGCCGATCGGATGGCCGAGCGCCACCGCGCCGCCGTTGACGTTGACCTTGTTCGCGTCGAGGTCGAGCACGCGCACCAGGGCCAGTGCCGCGGCCGAGAACGCTTCGTTGATCTCGTGCAGATCAAAGTCCTGGGGATTCCGGCCGAGCTTCTTCGCGCAGGCTCGGATCGAGCCCTCGGGCGCCATCATGACCCACTCGGGTGCGCAACCCGAGGTCGCGTAGGCGCTGATGCGCGCCAGCGGCGCGAGTTTCAATTTCTGCGCGCGTTCGGCGCTCATGACCACGACCGCGGCGGCGCCGTCGTTGATCGAGGACGCGTTTGCGGCGGTCACCGAACCATCGCTTTTGAACGCGGGGCGCAGCTTGGCGATGCCCTCCGCTGTCGTGTCGGAGCGCACGCTCTCGTCCGTGCTGAAAGCGAGCGGCTCACCCTTGCGCTGCGGAATCATGACCGCGAATTTCTCGGCGTCGAAACGGCCGGCCGCGGTCGCCTCGGAGGCCTTCTTGTGCGAGTTCGCAGCAAAAGCGTCCTGCGCCGCGCGAGTGATCTCGTACTTCGCCGCCACCAGCTCGGCGGTGTTGCCCATGTGGAAATCGTTGTAGATGTCCCACAGACCGTCCCAGACCATCGAGTCGATCACCTTGCTGTGCCCCAAGCGCATGCCGTTGCGGGCGTCGGGCATCAGGTAGGGCGAGTTGCTCATGCTCTCCATGCCGCCGGCGACGATCACATCGGCGTCCCCGGCGCGAATCGCCTGGGCGGCGAGCATCACGGCCTTCAGGCCGGATCCGCAGACCTTGTTGACCGTGAAACTGCCCACAGTGTTCGGCACACCGGCGCCGATCGCCGCCTGCCGCGCTGGGTTCTGTCCGAGTCCGGCTGCGAGAACGCAGCCCATGATCACTTCATCTACATCAGTCGCGGCGACTTTCGCGCGGGCGAGCGCTTCGCGGATCGCCAGACTGCCGAGTTGGGTCGACTTGAAGCCTGCCAAGGCTCCTTGGAACTTGCCGATCGGAGTGCGAGCGGCGCTGACGAGGACGACTTCTCTCACGGGAGTATTGCTGCGGCTTGCGGTTGAAGACGGACCGAATGGGTCCGGGGCGCGGCGGGGGCGCGAGGCCCCCCCTCCTGCCGGATTCCGTCGGGGAGCGGAAGGCCGCGTAGTGTAGCAGCCGCCCCCCCGGGCGCTCCTCCCGATCTTCGGCGTGTCCACGGCCGCGCCGCAGAGGCCGACGGACCTGCCCCGCATGATTGTGCCTGATTCGCGCTAGAGCCGAACCCCGCCTCGACTTCTGGCGGTTCCGAAACGAGCCGCGGTCGACCGCCACAAGTCGAGGCGGGGTTCGGCTCTAGCGCGAATCAGGCACAATCATGCGGGGCAGTCTCCGGAGCAGTAGCATGAATCCGATGCGTCCCAAGCTCGACCCTCCCCGCCCGAAGCGGCTGCCCTACGAAATCGGTGAGCGCAGCGCCGCAAGGATTCGCCTTGGAGGAAGCTGAACTCGTAGCCGGCTTGCTCGCCCGCCGCGAGGACGCGGTGGCAGCCTATGTCGAGCGCTACCGCTCGCTCTTTCACCATTGCATTGGGCAATTCGAGAGCGATCCCAGTGTCCGCGAGGATCTTTTTCAGGACCTGGTCTGGTACGCGCTGGAGCGCCTGAATCAGGGCAGTTACTCCCCAGAAAAGGGCTCGTTCGGTACCTGGTTATACCGAGTCGCGTGGTGCCGCTGCGTCGATAGCAAGCGTCAACAGAATGCGCGCCGAAAAGTGCCGCTGCAGGCGCTTGAATCCGGTCGCGGCGCAGCCGAGCACCAGGACCCTCGCCAAGCGCCGAGCGATGAGGCCGGCCAAGCCGAAATGGGCCGACTGGTGCGCGCTGCGTTGCTCAAACTCGAACCCGAGGACCGTGCGCTGCTCGAGCTGCGGGTCGTCGACGAACAAATCCTGCCTACGATCGCGCTCGAGCTCTCGATATCCATTGAACAGGTCAAGTACCGCCTCAAGCGGGCCGCGCAGAACCTGCGCCGGGCACTTCTCGAAGTCTTGCCCCGAGAAGAGGTTGCAGAATGATTAGGAACATGACCGGAAAGTCGCCCCGTCCTGGGTGTTATCCTCGGAGTCTTAGGTGGTGATCAACCCTATGCCTCCTGAGTCGAAGGGCAGCAGTAACGGTTCCCCGGAATGCAGCCGGCCGGACCTGGCGCTCCGACTGTCGTCCGG
>JAYUUV010000145.1:0-7361 GCA_043754695.1 Planctomycetota bacterium | reverse complement strand
CTTGTGCGATCTGGTCTTCGCTACGCGCGAGACGAAATTCGCGCAGCCCGAACTCTCGCTCGGTGTCTTCGCACCGATCGGATCGCTGGTCCTGCCGCGCCTGATCGGGATTCAGCGCGCAGCCGGATTCATCCTCTCCGGCCGCAGCATGGATGGCGCCGAGGCCCTTGCAGCCGGGCTCGTGTTCGCGCTGGCCGACGACCCGACTGCGTCGGCGCGCACCTGGATCGGCGAACATCTCGCGTCCAAGAGCCCGAGTTCCCTGCGCCACGGCGTGAAGGCGCTGCGCTGCGCGTGGGCGAGAAAGTTCACCCGCGAACTCGCGCGACTCGAATCCGAATACCTGAACGAATTGATGGCGACCCACGATGCCTGCGAAGGCATCCAGGCCTTCCTCGAAAAGAGGTCACCGCAATGGGCGAACCGCTGAAACCGCTCGAGGCGCTGCTCGATCGCTGCGAGCGCCTGATCGAAGACACGAGTTACGAGGACGTGCGCCAATGGCGTTCACGCGAGCCGGGCAGGCGCGCGATCGGCTACCTGCCGGTCTACGCGCCGCGCGAAATCGTGCACGCCGCCGGCTGCCTGCCAGTCGGCATCGTCGGCGCGGGCGAAGAACTCGAAATCGTGCGCGGAGACGCGTGTTTCCAATCGTACATCTGTCACCTGCCGCGCTCGGTGGTCGAACTCGGACTGTCGGGCAGACTCGACTCGCTCGACGGGATGCTGTTCCCTTCGACCTGCGACGTCATCCGCAATCTGTCGGGAATCTGGAAGCTCCAATTCCCGGATCGCTTCATTCGTTATCTGGATTTCCCGCAAAACTTCGAAAAGCAGATCGGCGGGCGCTTCTATCGCCAGATCCTCGACGAGTTGTGGCGCGGACTGTGTGCGCTGAGCGGAGCCAAGTGCGATCCCGAAGTCTTGCGCGCGTCGATCGCGGTCTACAACGAGAATCGCAGGCTGGTCGAAGAACTCTACGCCCTGCGCGCGCGCGAACCGTGGCTCGCGCGTGCCTCGGAGTGTTACCTGGTGTTGCGCGCCGGGCTGCGACTGCCGGTCGAAGAGCACAGCGAGTTGCTGCGCACCTACATGAGCGAGGCGCGTGCACGCGACGCCCATCCGCTGGACAACGCGCGCATTTCCGTGCGTGGAGCATTCTGCGAGCAGCCGCCCGTCGCTCTGATCCGCACACTCGAGCGCGCCGGCTGTTATCTGGTCGAGGACGATTTCCTGCCGGTGCTGCGCTGGCCGCCCGACGGAGTGCGCGAGAGCGGCGATCCGCTCGACGCAATGGTCGACGCCTGGCTCGAGCTGCCGTTGGATCACGCCTCGCGCTATACGCAAAGCTACAGCGAAAAGGGCGAAAAACTCGTGCGCGCCGTCGAACAGAGCCAGGCCGAGGGCGTGATTTTTGCTGCACCCAGTTTCTGCGATCCGGCCTTGCTCGACCGGCCGCTGTTGCAGAAGGCCTGTTCCGCGGCGCGCATCCCGTGCACTTCGTTCAAGTACGCCGAGAACACCGGTCAACTGCAGCCGATTCGCGAGCAGGCCGGCACCTTCGCCGATTCGATCAAACTGTGGGGTGAAGCATGACGTCCGCAGCGCTCAAGGAAAACTCGATGTTGCGCCAGAAGGAGATGGTGGCCAACCACTATCACGCTCTGGCGCGCGCCAAGGAAGACAACAAGAAAGTCTGCTACACGTTCGTGCCCGGCAACTTGACCGAGCTGATGCTGACCTTCGACATGCTGCCGGTGCACCCGGAGATCAACGCACTTCAGAACGCGATGCGCAAATTGTCGGGCGAGTACATCGCCGAAGCTGAGCGCGCCGGCCACTCCGAGGACGTCTGCACCTATGTCAAGTGCGACATCGGCATGTCGCTCAAGGGCAACATCGGGCCGACGGGGGAGAAGCTGCCGCCGCCGGATCTCTTGCTGCTTTCCTACACGGGCTGCTACACGTTCATGAAGTGGTTCGAGCTGCTGCGCGAGCGCTACCACTGCCCGACCGCGATGTTGCACGTGCCCTATCAGGGCGAAGGTCGCATCACGCCCGAGATTCGCGACTACGTGGTCAAGCAACTGCGCGAGGAGCTGATCCCGACGCTCGAGAAGGTCACCGGGATCGCCTATGACGAGGACAAGCTCAAGGGTTTCTTGGCGCGCTCGGCGCGCGCCGAGGACGACCTGGTCACGGTGCTCGAATCGGCGAAACACCATCCTTCGCCGATCGATGCCTACTTCGGCGGCGTCTACTACATCGGCCCCTTGTTCACCGCTTTCCGCGGCACGCAGGCCGCGATCGACTACTACCGCGAACTGCGCGAGGAAGTGAACGCGCGCAGCGACGCTGGTTTCGGTCCGCTTACGCCCGAAGGGCCGATGACCGAGGAAAAGCATCGCCTGGTCGTCGAAGGTCCGCCGAATTGGACGCACTTCCGCGAGTTCTGGAAGATGTTTTCCGACGAGGGCGCTGTGGTCGTCGCGAGCACCTACACCAAAGTCGGCGGTCTGTACGACCGCGGCTTCCGCCACGATCCGGATCGGCCGCTCGAATCGCTCGCCGACTACTGCCTGGGCTGCTACACGAACCTCAACCTGCCCTCGCGCGTCGATCTGATCTGCGATTACATACGCGATTACGACGCCGATGGTTTCTTGATCAACTCGGTCAAGAGCTGCGATTCCTTCTCGGCGGGGCAGCTGGTGATGCTGCGAGAAATCGAGAAGCGCACAGGTCTTTCGGGCGCGTTCATCGAGACCGACCTGGTGGATCCGCGCTACTTCTCGGCGGCCAACGTCAAGAACCGGCTCGAGAGCTACTTCCAGATGCTGTCGCAGAAGCACGCGGCCGGCACAACGTCATGAAGATCTTCGTCGGCATCGACCTCGGCTCGACCACCACGAAGTCGGTCGTGCTCGACCGCGGCGGACACATTCTCGGCCGCGGAATCACCAATAGTCGTTCCAACTACGACATCGCCTGCGACGTGGCACGCGGCGAAGCGTTGATGGATGCGCGCTTCCACATCTTCGGAGAATTGCTGGCGAAGAGCCCGAAGCTGTCGCAGCACAAGGATGAGTTCCTCGAGTTGTTGCGACGCAATTTTCGCCTGGAGCAATACCTGCTCCAGTTGCGCCAACTGGGCGAGAATTGTCGCGTGCATGCCGAAAAGCCCGCCTCCGGCATGTCGGACACGCGCATCGTCGATGCGGTCACGCGGCTCTTCGCCGCGCTCGAAAAGGAGGCGGCCGGTTTGTATGCCGCAGGGAAGAAGCCGAAATCGGACTTTTTCCGCGACTTGGCCAGCTCGCGCTATTCGGTCCACGCGCGCACGATCTCGCGCAGCGCCAAGATAGAGTTCGAGGACCTGATCGCGATCTACGACAAGTCGATCTTGACCGTCGAGAACACGATCGGCTCGACCTGGTTCCAGGAAATGCTGCTCGCGGCCGTGCAGCGCAGCATGGCCGAATACCACGACACCGATCTGCAACGCGAGTTCGACGCCGCGCTTGCGCAAGTGCTGGCCGTGCAACTCGTCGAAGTCGTCAGCGTCGGCACCGGTTACGGCCGCGCGCGTCTGCCGTTCCCCAAGGAGCGCATCCGCTCCGAGATCCTGTGCCACGGCCTCGGCGCCCACGCGCTGTTCCCGAACACGCGCACGGTGCTCGACATCGGCGGTCAGGACACCAAGGCGATCCAGGTTGACGAGCACGGCATCGTGAGCGGTTTCCAGATGAACGATCGCTGTGCTGCGGGCTGCGGCCGCTACCTCGGCTACATCGCCGAGGAAATGAACATCGGCCTGCAGGAGCTTGGGCCGATCGCCATGGAAGCCACGCGCGAAGTGCGCATCAATTCGACCTGCACGGTGTTTGCCGGCGCGGAATTGCGCGATCGTCTGGCCAACGGCCAGCGGCGCGAGGACATTCTCGCAGGATTGCATCGAGCGATCGTGCTGCGCGCCATGAGCCTGCTTTCGCGCTCCGGAGGTGTTCAAGATGAATTCACGTTCACCGGCGGCGTGGCCAAGAACCCGGCGGCGGTGCGCGCGCTGCGTGCGCTGGTCGCCGAGAACTACGGCGAGCGCACCATCAATATCTCGCCCGACTCGATCTACATGGGCGCGTTGGGCGCGGCGATTTTCGCGCTGCGCGAAGAGCAGCCCGGCGCCGATTACAGCGCGGAACAGATGGGAGAACTGGCATGGTCCTGAGCGTTGGCATCGACGTGGGCTCGAACGCCGTCAAGACGGCGATCATCGAAGACCTGGGTGACGGCACGAAAGTGCTGGCCAAGTCGCGCGCCAAGGTGCGCGGCGGTGAATTGGCGGACATCGTGCGCGCAAACTTCGAGGACGCACTCGATTCGATCGGCGTGCCTGCGTCGTCCGTCGACTACATCGCGACCACCGGCGAAGGCGAAAACGTGACCTTCCGCACCGGGCACTTCTATTCGATGACCTGCCACGCGCGCGGTGGGTTGTTTCTGTGTCCCGAAGCTCGCGCGGCGATCGACATCGGTGCGCTGCATGGCAAAGTCATCGTCATGGATGAGCGCGGCAGAGTTTTAGGCCATCGCATGACCAGTCAATGCGCCTCGGGCTCGGGCCAGTTCCTCGAAAACATCACCCGCTACCTGGGCATCACACTGGAAGAGATCGGCCCGCTCTCGAGGCGCGCCGAAAAGCCGGAGACGGTGTCGAGCATCTGCGCCGTGCTGGCTGAGACCGACGTGATCAACATGGTCAGCCGCGGCATCTCGGCCCCGAACATTCTCAAGGGCATTCACCTTTCGATGGCGGGCCGCCTGCTCAAACTCGTGCGCGCGGCAGGAGCAAGTGGTCAGCTGATCGTCACCGGCGGACTTGCCGCCGACAGCGGACTGATCGCGGCGCTGACCGAAAGCGCGGCGGAGCAGGAACTCGAGGCGACCTTTCACGCTCATCCCGATTCAGCCTGGGCGGGCGCGATCGGCGCCGGCATCTGGGGCGCGCACCGCTTCCGGCGCCTGGGCCGAGCGCATCCTCTGCGCGCCTGAGCGATGGGCCACGCGCATTTCGACTTCACCGGCGAGGTGGCGATCGTGACGGGTGGCGCGTCCGGGATCGGCCGTGCAATCGTCGAGGCGCTGGCCAACGCGGGCGCGCGCGTGCACGCGCTGGACAAGCATTTCGAATCCGCCGTCCCGGGCGGCGTCGTCTGCCACACGGTCGACCTGAGGGACCCGCACGCGCCGGCCAAGCTCGTGATGCGCGTGCTGTCGCTCGATGGGCGCATCGACCACCTGGTCAACAACGCCGGCATCGCGCGCGACGCGGTGATCTGGAAGCTCGAAGACGAGGCCTGGGACGAAGTGCTCGACGTCAATCTGGGCGGAGCTTTTCGAATGTTGCGCGCGGTCGTGCCGCCGATGCGCCAGCGCGGCAAGGGCCGCATCGTGCAGATCGCCTCGATCAACGGAATGCGCGCCAAGTTCGGGCAGGCGAACTACTCGGCCGCGAAGGCCGGTGTGATCGCGCTGACACGCACCGCGGCGCGCGAACTAGGCCACTTCGGGATCACGGTCAACGCGGTCGCTCCGGGTTTGATCGAGACGCCGATGACCGCGGCGCTGCCGCTCGAGGTGCGCGAGCGCGCGATGGCCGAAACGGCGAGCGGCCGCTTGGGTCAATCCAGCGACGTGGCGACCGCCGTGATGTTCCTGCTGTCGGAGGCCGCAGCGCACATCACGGGAAGCGTGCTGCCTGTCGACGGCGGCCAGCTCGCCTGAGCGTATCCTGCAGCCCATGAAGACGATCATCGAGCCTTTCCGTATCAAGTCGGTCGAACCGATCCGCATGAGCACGCGCGCCGAGCGCGAAGCGGCGCTGGTGCTCGCTCACCAGAATCTCTTCGCGCTGCCGTCTCGCGACGTGGTGATCGATCTGTTGACCGACAGCGGCACGGGCGCGATGTCGAGCGAACAGTGGGCCGCGATCATGCGCGGCGACGAGAGTTACGCCGGCGCACCGTCCTTCACGCGCTTCGAAGCCGCGGTGCGCACCTTGACCGGCCTCGAGCAAGTGATTCCGACGCACCAGGGTCGCGCGGCGGAGCACTTGCTTTTCGGCGCCATGGCCAAGCCGGGCGATGTCGTGCTCGGCAACACGCACTTCGACACGACGCGCGCGAACATCGAGATGGCCGGCGCGATCGCGCGCGACCTGCCTTGCGTCGAGAGTCGCGACCTGCAAAGCGACGCGCCGTTCAAGGGCAATTTGGACTTGGCCAAGCTCGAACGCGAACTGACCGAACACCAAGGTCACGTCCCGCTTGTGCTGGTCACGGTCACGAACAACGCCGGCGGTGGCCAGCCGGTAAGTCTCGCGCACCTGCGCGCCGTGCGCGCGGCCTGCGATCGTCACGGCGTGCCGATGTTCCTCGATGCGTGCCGTTTCGCCGAGAACGCCTATCTCATCCAGCAACACGAACCCTCCGAGCGCACGCGCTCGATCGCCGAGATCGCGCGCGAGATGTTCGACCTGGCCGCCGGCTGCACGATGAGCGCGAAGAAAGAGGGTCTTGCGAACATCGGCGGCTTCATCGCCTGTCGCGACGCGGACTTGGCCGAAGTGTTGCGCACGGCGCTGGTCGTCACAGAGGGCTTTCCGACCTACGGCGGACTCGCCGGCCGCGACCTCGAAGCGATCGCGCAAGGTCTCGTCGAAGTCGTCGACCAGGATTATCAGGAGTACCGCCACGCGAGCATCTGCTACGTCGTCGATCGCCTGCACGCACGCGGCATTCCCGTGCTGCGGCCGGCCGGCGGACATGCGATTTTCCTCGACGCCGCACGCTTCCTGCCGCACATCCCGACGCATGCCTTTCCGGGTCAGGCGCTGGCCCTCGAGCTCTATCTCGAAGGCGGGATTCGCTCCTGCGAGATCGGCAGCGTGATGCTCGGCCGTGTCAGCGCCGACGGCAGCGAAATCGCCGCGCCCCATGAGCTCGTGCGTCTTGCTATCCCGCGCCGGACCTACACGCAAAGTCACATGGACTACCTGCTCGAAGTCGTCGAAGAAGTCTGGCATCGTCGCGCGAGAATCCCCGGTGTGCGCATCGCCTGGCAACCGCGCGTGCTGCGGCATTTCAGGGCGCATTTCGAACGCACAGTGAATTAGTCCCGATTCGAATTTCGCGGCGCTGGCGGATCATGGTTGAACGCGGCCCCGAATCTGTATCCTCTCGCCCTGTTCAAGCCCGCTGGACAACGAAAGGGAGAGTCCAAGATGCTGCGCGATTCGCTGGTCAAGGTTTTCTACAAGCAAGAACAGCACTTCCATTGGCGCGGGAAGGAAGTCACGCGCATCG
>JAYUUV010000144.1:0-6167 GCA_043754695.1 Planctomycetota bacterium | reverse complement strand
CACTGCGCTCGCGGCTGGCGATCTCCTCCAGCGTCAATGCGACCAGCCTCTCGGGCAAGCCCCTCGACGTGCGTGCGTCGGGCATCGATTGGCAGCTCGGGCTCAACGCGGACATCGCCTTGGACCGTTTCCCCGAACGCAATCGCTACCGCGAGTCCTTGATCCAGGTCGAGAGCGCCCGGCGCGACGTCGAAGCACAGGGCGACGGCATTCGCGCCGATATTCGCAACGATCTTGGCGCTACCGCAGCGACGCTCGAGGGTTACAAGATCCAGCGGCTCTCGGTGGCCCTCGCCGAGCGGCGCGTCGAGAGTTCGGCCATGAACCTGCAAGCCGGTCGCGCGACCACGCGCGACGTGCTCGAGTCCCAGTTGGCGCTGCTCAATTCGCAGAACTCCGCCACCCAGGCGCTGGTTGACTATCAATTGGCGCGGCTGGCTCTGTTCCTCGATCTCGAACTTTTGGGCGTTGACGAAACGGGGATCGGAATGGACCGCGAGCGACTGCTCGCGGCCGCCGCTACCCCTGCTCCGGACGCGCAGCCAGACGTAGCGCCAGAACCAGGCCAGAATCCGCCGGAGTAGAGACCATGACGAAGCAGAAGAATTCGAAAGCCTGGATCTGGATCGCCGCGATCGTCGTCGCCGGCGGAGGCGTCGTGGCTTACGGCCGCGGCCCCGGCAAGTGGTTCGCGGGTGATGCGTCGGTGCTGATTCCCGGCGCAACCGTGCGCCGCGGCCCGCTGGCGATCCGCGTGGTCGAACGCGGCAACTTGAAGGCCGCCGACTTCGTCAGCATCAAGAACGAACTCGAAGGCAGCTCGACGATCCTGACACTGGTCAAGGAAGGCACGCTGGTCAAGGAAGGCGATCTGGTCTGCGAACTCGACGCGACCAATCAGATCGAGAAGCGCGTGCAACAGGAGATCGCCGTGCGCAACGCGGACGCGGCCTTCGTGAAATCGACGCAGACCTACGCGATCCAAGTCAGCCAGAACGAAAGCGACATCGCCTTGGCGAAACAGAAGCTGTCGTTCGCGGAACAGGACCTGCGCAAGTACCTCGAAGGCGACAAGAAGCTGGCGCTTTCCAAGGCCGACCAGACGATCACGCTCCAGGAGGAGGACTACAAGCGCGCGGAGAACAAGCTCGAATGGTCGACGAAGCTCGCCGAAAAGGGCTTTTTGACGGCGACCGAGCTCGAAGCGGACAAGCTGGCGAAGAATCGGGCCAAGGTCTTGCTCACCCAGGCCAAGGACGAGCAAGGTCTGCTCGTCGATTTTTCGGTCAAGCGCGACACCGACAAGCTCGAAGCCGATCTGGCCGAAAGCAAGCGCACGCTCGAGCGCGTGCAACTGCAAGCCAAGGCGCGCCTGGTGGACTTCGAATCCGACAAGCTGACCAACGAGGCCAAGCTCAAGATCGAGCGGGAGAAACTGGCCAAGCTCGACGCGCAGATCGGCAAGGCCAAGCTCTACGCGCCCAAGTCCGGCATGGTCGTCTACGCCAAGCAGGAAGAAGGTCGCGGCATGGGCCAGGCCCAGCCGATCCAGGAAGGCACGCAGGTGCGCGAGCGCCAGGAGCTGATCACGATCCCGACCGCGGGTGGAATGATGGGCACCGTCAGCTTGCATGAGTCCGTGCTCAAGCAAGTCCATCCGGGCCTCTTGTGCGACGTGCGCGTCGACGCGATTCCTTCAGCGCAGTTCCACGGCGCGATCAAGAGCGTCGCCGTGCTGCCCGATCAGAACAGCTGGTTCGCCAATCCGAACACGCGCTTGTACACGACAACGGTCGAGATTTTCGACGGCACGGAGGAGATGCGGCCGGGCATGTCGTGCTCGGTGGAAATTCGCGTCGACGACATCGCTGAAGCGATCTACGTGCCCGTGCAATGCGTCTTCCGCCACCTTGGCAAGAACATCGCGTTCGTCGATCAGGGAAGCGGCAAGTACGAAGTCGTCGACGTGAAGACCGATCGCTTCAACGACAGCCACGTGCAGGTGACCGAGGGCCTGAAAGAGGGCCAGATCGTGCTGCTCGCTCCGCCGGCCAGTTTCCAGATTCAGGCCGGCGCGAACGCCGATGAAGTCCGGGCAGGGTCGCCGATGGGCATGCCCAATCCAGGAGCCGCCGGAAACATGCCCGTGGGTGCCGGTGCTCCCGGTGCTGCGAGCGATGCTGATCCGAGCGGAGCTGCGCCGAAGGGCATGCGCGGCAACCGCGGCGGCCCCGGTGGCGCCGGTGGCGCCGGTGGCGACGCCGCGGGGGGCGGGGCGCCAAGCGGCGGCCGGAACTTCAACGGCAACGGCGGCGGTGGAGGCCGAGGCCAGCGCGGCGCGGGTGGTGGACGTCGTCCCTCCGGCGATGGCGCGACTCCCGGCGCGGAGGCAGATTCTGCCAAGGGCGACGCCGCCGCGGCGAGCGACGCCGCCAAGGAAGATGCTCCGAAGGACGAGAAGAAGGACTCAGGCACTGCGGGCGGGCATAAGTGATACCCGCTACCGAGGCCGCACCGGTCGCAGCGCTCGATCACATCAGCCGCGTCTATCGCATGGGCCAGATGGACGTGCGCGCGCTCGACGATTTTTCTTTCACGTTTCGCCAGGGCGAGTACTGGGCCGTGATGGGCAGTTCCGGTTCGGGCAAGTCAACGCTGCTCAATATCCTGGGTTGTCTCGACCGCCCGACGACCGGCTCCTATCAGGTGCGCGGCGAGGACACGAAGAACCTCAACGATGATGAATTGTCGGAACTGCGCAGCCGCCACCTCGGCTTCGTGTTCCAGAACTACAACCTGCTGCCGCAGCTGAATGTCCTGGAAAACATCCTCGTGCCGATTTTCTATCAGGACGAACCGCCTGAGGGCATCGAGGATCGCGCCCGCGAACTCGCCCGGCGCGTCGGATTGGAATCGCGTCTGGATCACCGGCCGACGGAACTTTCCGGCGGCCAGCAGCAGCGCGTCGCCATCGCGCGCGCGCTGGTCAACAATCCGGCCTTGATCCTGGCCGACGAAGCGACCGGAAACCTGGACAGCGCCACGGCCCAAGAAATCCTGGCCTTGCTCGACGAGTTGCACGCCGAGGGCAAGACGATTGTCTTGGTGACCCACGAGCCCGAGGTCGGCCGCCGCGCGCAACATCTTCTGCGCCTCAAGGATGGGCGCATCGAAGAAGTGCGCCACAACCGCGGGAGTGGCGCGTGATTCGCGGAACTCTCTGGCGCACGGTTCGCCTGGGCGTGGGCAGCCTGATGCTGCACAAGCTGCGCAGCATGTTGACCACGCTCGGCGTCCTGTTCGGCGTCAGCAGCGTGATCGCGATGCTGGCGATCGGCGAAGGCGCGTCGAAGAAAGCCCAGGACCAGATTCGCGCACTCGGCAGCCAGAACGTGATTCTGCGCAGCATCAAGCCGCGCGAGGATTTCGCCACCGGCAGCCAGGCTACGCGCGTGGTCAGCTACGGGCTCCTGAACGACGATCTGACCCGCGTCGAGAAGACTTTTCCCGGCGTGAAGCGTGTCGTGCCGGTGCGCGAGATTCCGCTCGAGGTGCGCTACCAGGATCGCGCGCTCAATCCGCGCGTCATGTCGACCTTGCCGGTCTATCGCGATGTCACCGGCCGCGTGGTCAGCGAAGGCCGCTTTCTGACCGAGGCCGACGAGAAAGCTGTCGCCAATGTTTGCGTGATGTCCGACGAAGTCGCGCGTTACCTTTTTCCGTTCCAGTCGCCACTGGGCTCGAAGGTCAAGATCGGTGCGGACTACTACGTCGTCGTCGGCACGACGCTTTCGCGCAAGCGCCTGGGCAGCGATCCGGCCCTCGCGGGAGAAGTCTCCGCGGCCGAAGTCTTCATACCGCTTGAAACCGGCCGCAAGTGGTACGGCGACATGCAGGTCAAGATCCGTTCGGGCAGCCGCGAGATGGAAGAAGTCCAGCTGCACGAAATCGTGATGGAAGTCGGCGCGCCGGAAAACGTGCCGATGGTTGCTTCGGCTGCGCGCGAAATGCTTGCGCGCAACCATCGCCAGCGCGACTACGAAATCGTCGTGCCGCTGGAGCTTTTGCTGCAGGCCGAAGAAACCAAGAAGACCTTCAACATCGTGCTCGGCTCGATCGCTTCGATCAGTCTTTTGGTCGGCGGCATCGGCATCATGAACGTGATGCTCGCCACGGTGACCGAGCGCACGCGCGAGATCGGTATCCGCCGCGCGCTCGGCGCCAAGCGTCACCACATCGTGACCCAGTTCCTGGTCGAGACGGTCGTGCTCTCGGTCGGCGGGGGAGTGCTCGGAGTTGCCCTGGGACTCTTGATCCCGCAGTACGTCGAGTACGCCTACAAGATGCCCACGATCGTGACGCCTTGGAATCCGGTGATCGCCTTCGGTATCTCGGTCGGGATCGGAATCGTGTTCGGCCTCTATCCGGCTTGGCGCGCGGCCAACATGGATCCGGTCGAGGCGCTACGGCACGAGTAGTCGAGCCGCAATCGGCGCGACTTTCAGCCGCTACGCACTAAGTAGCGGCGTCTCTACGTCGATTGGCGGGATCGCATGCGCGATTGTGGGGGTACAAAGCAGGCATGAAGTACCGCTCCGATTCGTCTGCACCGATTGGACGCATTTGCCTCGCTCTGCTTGCATCAACGCTCGTTCCGAGCGGCATCGTGGCGGCGTGCCCCCAGGAAAAGCCGTACGCTCAGGACGCACCGAAAAAGGACATCGCGGCGCAGCCCGACAAGACGCCCACGGATTGGGTGGACTGGCTCAAGCAAGGCCACTACTGGGTTGGGGCCAGGCTTCGCTACGAGGACGTGGACCAGGACAGCTTCTCTAATCGCGCGAACGCGCTGACCCTGCGCACGGTGCTCGGATTCCAGACCGCCCAGTGGCGCGGCCTCTCCGGTACGCTCGAGTTCGAGGACGTCACCGCGCTGTTCGAGGAGAACTACGACAGCACGACGAACGGCAACACGCAGTTCCCCAAGGTCGTCGACCCCGAGGGCGCCGAAATCAACCAGGCTTTCCTGGAGCATTCCGAGCAGGCTCGCTGGGATGTGCGCGTCGGCCGCCAGCGGATCAACTTCGACAACCAGCGCTTCGTCGGCGGTGTCGCCTGGCGCCAGAACGAGCAGACCTTCGATGCCGTGAAGCTCACGGCCTTGAACCTGGCCGGGATCGAAGCGACCTACGTCTACGTCGACAACGTCAATCGCATCAACGGCGACAACTCTACGATCGGCGATCTGCCTTCGCACACGCACCTCTTCCACCTGTCGCGCCAGGCCGGCCCGCTTGGAACGCTCGTCGCCTATGCCTACCTGCTCGATTCCGATCGCGACCCGAGGACGTCCACTGATTCGTTCGGCGTGCGGCTCAGCGGAAAGCACGCTCCCGAGCGCGAGCTAGGTTTTTTGTGGGCGGCGGAGGTCGCGACTCAAAAGGACGTCGGCGACAATCCCAACGATGTCGATCAGCCCTACTATCTGGGAGAGCTAGGCGCGAGCCTGCGCGGTTTCGTGCTGACGGTCGGCCATGAACTGCTCGGCGGCTCCGGCAAGCCCGGGGACGCCTTCCAGACTCCGTTGGCCACGCTGCACTCCTTCAACGGTTGGGCGGACAAGTTCCTGGTGACGCCCGACGACGGCTTGAACGACAGCTATGCGGGGCTCGAGACGACGCTTGCGAAGGTCAAGTGTCAGGCGGTCTGGCACATCTTCGATGCCGACCACGGCAGCGACCACTACGGAAATGAAATCGACCTCGCGCTGTCCTATCCGTTGCGCAAGGAACTTCTGATCGGCGTCAAGTACGCCGACTACGACTCCGACAAGTTCGCCACCGATACGACCAAGTTCTGGGTCTGGGTCACGATCTCGATTTGAAGCGCGCAGCGAATCGCGTTCAGCGCGCGGCGCTCGGCTGCAGGGCGCGCTCGTCAACCTTGCTGCGCGCCGGACTCTCGATGCAGAGCGACGCAGCGGGACTCGCGTCGCGCAGCATGCGCTCGACCACGCGGTGCATCCACCAGAGGCTGACGACGGAGATCGCGAACAGGAAGATCCAACAGGTCGTCCACAGCCCGGTCATGTCGAGCAGTTGTCCGAACAGGATCGGGCATACGAAGCCGCCCAATCCGCCGATCACGCCGACGAGTCCGCCGACGAC
>JAYUUV010000143.1:0-12809 GCA_043754695.1 Planctomycetota bacterium | reverse complement strand
CGGCGGCCGCACCGGTGTTGGTGTACAGCATCAAGCCCGGCTTGTTGTTGATCACGTTGCTCGCTTTGACGGCGAAGCCCGAGCCCGCGGTGGCGCTCGAGAAACCGACCGAGAAGATCGTCGGCGTGCAGCCGAGCGAGTTCGTCTTGGCGGTGCAGTAGATGATCGGCGCCGGGGGCGGGAAGCCGGGGGTCAGGCCGAAGTCGTCGTAGTAGGCGCGGCTTCCGCCGGAGTTGGTCACAGCGTGGTACAGGTCGACGCAGGCGACATTCAAGGCACCGCCACCCTGTCCGAACACACCGCCTGTCCAGGAGTACGGCGCGGACGTGGAGACGCCGTTGTAGAAGACCTCGACCAGGTTGGCCGACAGGTCGATCTGCGCGCGCACTTCGACCCACTGGTCATAGAGGAGACTGCCCTGGGACGGAGTGACCGTGCCGCGATCGCAGGTCCAGGTCCCGGTGAAGGGATCCATGGCGAGCTGGACCGACCAGTTGTAGGGTCCCGGGATCGAGTAGGTGTTCAGGACAAGGAAGAACCACTTGTCGACACCGCCGGTCGGCACGTAGGTGTACGCGCGCATCGTGTGCTGACCGCTGTTGTAGCCGGTGAACTCGTGCACCAGGTCACTCGTGGTTGCGTAGTTGTTGCCGAGCGAATCGAGCGAGAGCGCTCTGCCGCTGCGCGCGAATCCAGTCGTGTTGTCCACGCTGAGGCTGACGCCGGGGTGATTGCCTGGCGGGGCGATATCCCATTCGTGCCAGCCGTTCTGGCCGGCGATCTGGCTACCGAGGGCGTAGGTGTCGAAGTTGTCGACGAACGGTGCTTGCGCGCTGGCTGAACTTGCAATGCAAGCCGCAGCGATCGCGGACCACAGGCCTAGTTTCGAAATCGGTTTCATCATGGACTCCAGACGCTTTCTGTTGAGGGTCAACTGAGGTGGGGATCAGCCTCGGGAGTCGGCGCCGGCTAGGCCGGAGAGTCTCGGGGCTTCTGTAGAACCTACACCTGACGCCTCAAATGCGATAGGGATACAAGTGATGTCGGCGGGCGAGTTTAGGCCGCCGAGCGCGACCCTGGACCGCGAGCGGCGTCGGACCTCGGCGGGGCCGGCTGGCTGCTCGTTGTTCGCCCCGCCTGCGGCCCCGGCTGCACGCGCGCTCGAAATGCAGCGAGCGCTCGCTTGCAGGCCGTGTGACCGGCCGTGCAAACAAGCGCTCGCTTTCCGGCGGACGCGCCGGCAGCGCGCCCGCTGCGGGGCAGGGGCCTACTGTCCGAGGGCGAACAGTTTCGCGTCGTTGATCGCGTAGCTCTGGCCGTCAGGGCCGATCAGGGTCGGGGTATAGGCCTCGCCGATCCCTGCCGTGAGCGTCACGGGCTGGATGAGCGTGTTCGTCGCGAAGTCCCAGCGATAGCACTTGCCGTCTTCGTTGTTGACGATGGCGCACTTGGTCACCGTGTCGACGGCGGCCGTGTTGATGCACCATTCGCGCACCGCGTTCGGGCTGCCCGGTCCCTGATTCGGCGGGTCGGGGGTCGGGCCGACCTTGAGCAGGATTTCTTTCATGACCTGGATGCCGGAGATCGGATCGGTCATCGACGCGTGCGGATCGAGCACGGCCACCTTGTTCAGACCGTCGCCGGCTCCGGCGTAGTTGTTGTACTTCGTCAGCAACAGGTACGGCGAGCTGCCGATGTACTGCGGAACAGCCGTCGAATCGAAAACCGAAGCCGTGTCGTCCCAGCCGAAGGCTCCCGGGGTGAGTGTCGTCGTCAGCGTGGAGTTGAAGTGCAGCATCCAGCCGCGTGAGTGGTTGGAACCGCCCGGGTTCTCGAGCACGCCGAAGTAGACCTCTCCGTCGGGAGCGACCGTCGGAGACGACGTCCCCGAATCGTTCAGCGAGGCGAAACTACCCGACTTCGGGTCCTTGACCTTGATCTTATAGAGTGGCGCCAACGTCGTGCTGTTCAGGCCGACGAGATAGCCGGTGCTCGAGGTGTTCCCGCGCATGCCGACGTAGACGACAGAACCGTCGGGCGAAAGCGCCGGAGCGCAATTCATGGCGCACTTGCCGACCGCCGCATCGGCGGTCGCGCTGGTCGCCGAGATCCAGATGCCGGTGCCGTTCGGGGCCAGTCGCGCGAGCCCACTGACGAGATTCAGCGGATTCGTGCTGGCCAGGAAGCCGAAGTAGAGATTCCCTTGGTTGTCGCTGGTGATCGGCGTGTTGATCTTGATCGCCGTGTTGTAGGTCCCAGGCGCAGCGTTGTAGTTGGCGATGCCGAAGAATGCCTGCCGGCTCGTGCTCCCCGAGAGCAGGTCGGCTCCGTTGCGCACGAGGACCGTGCCGCCGATGGCCGGGACCACGAGCGCGTTGGTGGGCGTCAAGGTCGGGCCGCACGAAGGCGTCCACGCGCTGGTGCTCGGCAGCACGTAGTCCGTTGTCACCGAGTAGTTGAGCGCGCCGTTCGAGCCCTTGCGCGAATCGACGCGGAAGCCGCCCGTGGTACCGGTCTTGACCGTGATCAGCACGTTGTTGCGCGCCGTGATCAACGGGCTTCCGTAGTGGATCAGGAGCAGGTTGCTCTGATACTGAGGGAAAAGGTCGACCGGCGTCTGCCAGTGGATCTGATTGAGCGGTTGCGCGGCGACGGGCGACAGCGCGGTGTGCTGGGAATTCTGGCCGTAGTTCGGCCAACCGCGCAGGTAGTTGAGCACGTTGTTGTCTTGACCGCCGGCTCCGGCAAGCAGCGCGAGCGAGAGACAGCCTGTGGCCGCAATCGCGGCGATCGTGAGATTTCTCTTCATGGGCACTTCCATTGATGTCCTACGCCACCGTCGAGAGGAGTCGGCGGTCCTGAGGTCAGGTCCAGGTCACGCCCAGGTAGGCGCAACGTAGCTCAAGCCTATCGCGAAGCGTCGGTCTTGGGTGGCTGGGCGCGCAGTTTGTTCCAGGCCACCTGTCGCCGCCGTGCCTGCCCCTGTCCTTCGCTAGCTTGTCATCTTCGCCGGGCTTCGCCGTGCACGTTCGCCAGCGCCGGGTCAATTCGCGCGGCTGCAGGGCAGCAGTGGCCGTGAGCTTCTGCTTGGCTTTGTTGGTGCGGAAACACCCCAGCCAAGCTGCGCGCGATGCACTCTGATTGGCGCCGGTGAATGCTCAAAGCGGGACGCGAAAGTTTGCCGCTGAAAGGCTGCGGCCTGTTGAGGCCGCCCGCTCCCATCCGGTCGGTCAGCGGCTCGACGGCTCCTTACGTGAGCATGCACGCAGGCCCGGTGGTTTCGCTTCTAGCCTCTGCGCGTCGGGTGCGGCCCACAGGGCGCGCAGGATCTCTGGAAAAGTCGGGCTGCGCTTTCGCTCGATCGAGCGCCACGCGTGGATTTCCTGATCGTGCAGTCGGGCTCAGTGCTCGTAGAAACTGTGCACGACGGTTTCGCGCGAGATCGGTTTTTCGGGCAGCGACTTCGATTCGCGCAGCGTTTTCGCGAGTTGGTCGTTGTACTCGTGCCCCTTGGGTGCAGCGAGCGTGAACGTCGGGCCGTCGAGCTTCCAGCGCAGCACGACACGCTCGTTGGCGATGTTCATGTCGCCAAGGTGTGAAGCCAGGCCGCCGAAAAAGCGCGCGAAGTCCTCATTTTCACCGGATTTCCTCAGTATCTCCGCGACCAGGTGGCCCGCGCAGGCTCCCGAGATCGGCAAGTCCACGACCAACGCGCCATCCTGCAACGCAAGCCAGCTGCGTTTGTCCTTGGCCATCGCGATCCACAGCTCGCGGCTCTTGGCGTCGAGCAGATTGAAGTCGCTCTCGAACGTGCCGTTGGCCACGGATTCTTCGATCGCGACGTACAGGGCGCGCTCGATCAGCTTGATCCAGTGCGCGGCGTCAGCGAAATGCAGACACTGGAACAGGCCCAGTCGTCCGTCCTCGCCGGCAAAGTAGCCGGAGTGTTCGACCTTGACGCCCTTGAAGCCGCTCACCAATTCGCGTTCCCACTCGCGCCAGCGTGAGATCTCGTCGTCAGCCCCCTCCTCGTATTTCTGCTGGATGCCGTCGAGGTCGAAGTGCAACGGCCAGTCGTAGATCATGAATTCGCGTTTGCCGCCGCTGACGCGCGTAGCGAAACCGCAGGCGGTTTGAGCCTCTCCGCTGGCCTCGATCTCGTCGTAGACGATCAAGAGATCGAGCGCATTCGCCTGCGCGTCGTGGCGCAGCGCTAGTTCCTGCTTGCCGAAGCTGATCGGCGCGCAGGCGGCGAAGCAACTTGCGGCCCACGCGAAGAGTGCAAGCCATAGAGTTCGTGAAAGCATGCGAGGCCTGCTGGTCAGCCGCCGCACAGCGGCTTGATTGGTGCGTGGACGGGTGTTCTGCCGCACAGCCTGACGCCGCGGGCGGGCTTTGCCAAGTCGGCCCGCATCCGTACGCGCAGTTCCTTCCGCCGGGCGCTGCCTTGCGGGAACCTAGCCTTTGCGGGAGCACGATCAGCGAACCCCGGACGGCCGCGAGTCCGATAGGATGGACGGTCTAGGCAATAAGGACTCGCACTCCCATGTTCCAACATCCTTTCAAACTTCTGCTGCTCGCCTGCCTGCCTCTCGTACTCGCGCCTTTCGCGCGCGACGCCGAGGAAGATGCCTGGAAAGCGGCCCAGGCACTCAAGGCCAAAGGCGCCAACACCGAAGCTGCCGCGGCTTTCGAGAAAATTGGCCGCGACTTTCCACAGTCGCCGAAGGCGCTGCTGAGCAGCGTCGAAGCCGGTGTTTGCTGGTTCACGGCCGGTCGCAGCGCCCAGATTTTGCAGCGCATGACACCGGAGGCGCAGGCGCGTTTCGACAAGGCGATGGCGCTGTTGCGCAATGTGACCTCGGAGCATGCCTCCGCGCCCGAAGCGTCGCGCGCTTGTTATGTGCAAGGCTCGGTGCACCTCTATTCGGGCGATCTCCCAGCAGCGGACCGGGATTACACCAACGTCCTCGAAAAGTTTCCCGGCGACCGCAACTACTTCGGCAAGGCGCTCGATCAGCGCGCGAGCGTGCGGCGGCATTTGCTGCGCACGCAGGAGGCGCTCGACGACATGAATCGCTGGATCAAGGAAATCGGCGCACCTACCGACATGCTGGCGAAGATGAAAAGCCAGCTTGCGCGCGCGCAAATGCTCGACAAGCCCGCGCCGGCCTACAAGGGCGAGATGTGGTACAGCGGCGATCCGCTGCCGCTCGAAGCGCAACTCGGCGCGGTGGTCGCGATCTACTTCTTCGCCACCTGGTGTCCGAACTGCGAGAAGGAATTGCCCTTCGTGCTGGACCTGCAGCGGCGCTATGAACCTCTCGGCGTGCGTTTCGTCGGCGTCGTGAACAAGAGCAAGGGCCAGACGCCCGATGTCGTGCGCGCGCATCTGGTCGAAAAGCGCATCCCGTTCACGGTCCTGCAGGACAACGGCGCGACGAGCAATACATATAAGGTGGAGACGATTCCGATGCTGGCCCTGGTGGACCGCTTCGGGAATCTGCGCTGGATCGACAATCCCTCCAGTCTCGCGGAATCGACGATGCAGGGCATCGTCAACGATGGCCTCGACCCGCCCGAGAGGAAGTAGCCGCGTCGGGCGCGCGGGTTCTCAGGACTGAAACCGGTCGGAGCGGCGACGAAGCTGGACGCTGCCCAAGTCGCGCGCCGCGCGCTAAGCTCTGCGACTCACTCGGCGCCCCCCCCAAGAGTTCCGCTTCCCACGAGGATTCTGTCGCATGGACCTGAAGTCGATCCCGCGTTTTCGCAACGACCCTGTGCTCGTCCTGATCTTCGGGTTCATCACCTGCGGCCTGTACTTGATTTACTGGAACATCAAGGCCGCGGAAGTGCTCAATGGAGTCGCGGGTCGAGAGATCATTTCGATGCCGGTGGCCGTGATCTCGGGCTGTTGTTTCCCCGTGAACCTCTACTACTACTACATGGCCGGCCAGGCCCTGGAGGACCTCGGGCGAGCGATCGGACGCCCGGACGCGCTCAAGGACAAGAGCACGTTGCTCGTCGTGCTCGGGTTCTTCGTTCCGGCCGTGTCGGCGATGATCGTTCAGGGACACTTGAACGAACTCGATGACGTCCAGAGCAAACTCAGCTGAAGCAGGGCTCGACCGGCGAGCGATTCGCTTTCGGTGGGGCGTGTGCGCGATCGCCGCGCTCACTCTTGGCGCGAGCTTTGCCTACGCGCCTTGGGTGAGCGACGGCCCGATCCTGTGCGGCTCGCGCTTGTTCTTCGGGATCCCGTGTCCGGCCTGCGGCTTGACGCGTTCGTTTTGCGCGATGACGCACGGCGCCTTCGGCGAGGCCTTTGGCTTCCACCTTTTCGGCCCACTGCTCTTCGTGCTCACCGCGCTGGCGATTCCGATCGCGATCCTGGAGTTGCGTCGCGGCCGTCGTTTCGAATGGCTTGCGCGCATCGCGTTTTCTTCGCGCGTGGCCTGGATCTTCGCCGGGATGTTCGTGACCTATCACATCACCCGCCTGGTGCTCGAAGCGCGCTCCGGGGAACTCGCCGTATCGATGAGTCATTCCGTCTGCGCCACGGCCTGGCGCGCGCTGCTTTGGCCGCCGACGGGATTGCTTTGACTGTCTCGTGCGGTGCCAGGCACCGTGCGGGCGATCAAGTTCCTCCGCGGGCTTGGTCCTGACGCTGGGCTACTCGCGCCCCGTGGGCTTGGCCGGCTCCGCACTGCGACCAGCGAGTCCAAGCCGCTCCGCGATGCGGCCAAGATCCGCCAAGGTCGCGGCGCCCATTTTTTCGAGCACGTGCGCGCGGTGCAATTTGACCGTGCGCTCCGCGATGCCCAGCGCATGCGCGGTCTGTTTGTTGCGCTGGCCCGCGATCAACTCGCGGAACACATCGCGCTCGCGCGGCGTCAGGCTGTCGAAGCGCAGCTGCATGTCGGAGCGGTCGGAGTGCTGCTTGCGAAGTTCGCTGTCGCGCTGCAGGGCGCGCTTCAAGGCCGCGACCAGTGTGTCCTCGGCCACTGGTTTTTCGAGCACATCGATCGCGCCCTCCTTCATCGCGTAGACGCTGGTCGGCACGTCCGCGTGAGCGGTCAGGAAAACGATCGGTATTTGCGCCGCGCGCTGTCGCAGCGCCTGCTGAACTTCGAGGCCGCTCTTGCCGGGCATGCGCAAATCCAAGAGCAGACAACCCGGTTGCGCTGGATCGAAGGCTGCGAGAAAAGACTCGGCGGAACTGAAAGCACGCACGAGAAAACCACAAGCGCCTAGCAAGCGAGTCGTCGCCGTGCGCAGGTCAGCGTCGTCATCGACAAGAAAGACGATTTCGGCTGCAGTCATGGGGCTTGGGTCGGCAAGTCGAAGCGGAACACAACTCCTGCGGTCTGTGCGGGGGAAGCGCTCAGGCGTCCACCGTGGGCTTCCACGATGGTACGGCAGATGGCCAATCCCAGTCCCATGCCGCCCGTCTTGGTCGTGACGTAGGGTTCGAAAAGCCGTCTTTCGACCCCTGGCGCAAGCCCCGGGCCGTTGTCACGGATTTGTACTTGGACTCGGCCGGACAGCTGCGAGGCGCTGATCACGATCCGGTGAAGTCCGCTCGCCCCGGCCATCGCCTCGCAGGCGTTCTTGATCAGATTCACGAGCACTTGCTGGAGCTGCACTGCGTCGGCAAGCACCTGCGGCAGGGCGGGTTCGATCTCCAGGTTCAGCTGAACGTTCTGCTCGTCCAATTCGCGCCGGACCAGCGGCAAAGTGCTGCGCACGATCTCCTCGATCGACACCGGCTTGCGTTCGGACTCGCGCTTGCGCAGGAATTCGCGCATGCGCCGGATCACTTCCGAAGCGCGCTCGCCCGGGCGCGCGATGTCCCCAAGGATCTCGGCCAGTTCGACGTGCGTCGCGTCGTCGCGCTGCAAGAGATGCCGAGCGGCCGAAGCATTGGCGACGATCGCGGCCAGCGGCTGATTGACTTCGTGCGCGAGTGAAGTTGCCAGTTCGCCGGCCGTGGCCACGCGGCTCATGTGCGCGAGCTCTTCGCGCATGCGCGATTCGCGCGCCTGGGCCTCGCGCCGGCCTTCGTTGGCCGCGAGCAGCACCTGTCCGCGGCGATCCACGGCCGCGACGCGCAATCGGTGCAGGATGAACAGCGTGAGCAGCACTGCGAACAGCGCGCAGGCTTGCACCCAGCGACGTTGCCACCACATCGGCAGAACTTCGAAGCGCAGCAGCGCAGGCTGTGTGCTCCAGACACCGTGCTCGTTGCGCGCCAGCACGTCGAAGGTGTATTTGCCCGGCGAAAGCGCGGAGTACTCGACGCTGCGTTCCGATCCGACGTCGATCCAACGCGGATCGAAACTCTTCATCCGGTAGCGGAAGTGCACGCGCGCCGCAGCGGCGAGCGCGAAGGCCGTGAAGTCGACTCGCAGGCGCCGCGTGCCCGGCGCGACCTGCGCCGGTCCGGCCGAGAGGTCCGCCACGCGTCCATCGCAGAGCAGTTGTTCGATGCGCGCCGCGGGCGGGACGCGATTGAAGGGAAAAAGCCAAGGGTCGATGCGCACGCCTCCGCGAATCGTGCAGAACACGAGGCTCTTGTCTTCGTCCTTGAAGCCCGCCGGCGAGCCGAACTTGGCTTCGCTGATGCCGGATTCCGGACCGAGCAGGATCGGATCGAGTTTTCGGCGCGAGCCCGCGGACAATTCGGCGAGTTCCGTGCGCTGCACGATGATCAAGCCGGCGTTCGACAAGAGCCACATGCGCCCCAAGCCGTCGTCGAAGATGCGCGTCAGCGACGCATCGGGCAAGCCTTGCTCGCGCGCGATGCGCGTCACCTGACCATCGACAAGATGCCCGAGTCCGCCGCCGTAGGCCGCGATCCACGCGCTGCCGTCCGTGTCGAACAGCACGTCGCGAATGTTGCCGCGCGGCAAACCCTGCTGTGGACCGAAGCGCTGCGAAGCGCCGTGATCGAAGCGCATCAGTACGCCGTCGGCGCCGATCCATAGGCTTCCATCAGGCGCGGCGACCAGCGCGCTCGTGCCGATATCGATTTTCGTCCGGCTGAGTTCACGGTCTTCGGCGTCGAGTTCGCGGAGCAATCCGTCGGACGAGGCGAACCAGATCGTTCCGCCGCTGTCTTCGACGATGTGAGACACACGAGCGCCGCCAAGTTCGAGCGGCAGCTGCGTGATCTCCTCACGCTCTCGGCGCAGGAGCTGGCCTTGGCCGCCGATCCACAGGCGCCCGCGCAAGTCAGGCAGCAGTGAATACACGCAGGCGGGCTTGCCGTTGGCTTCGGGTAGCGCGATCCTCTCGATGAGCGCACCTTCGCGATTCACGCGGGCGAGGCCATCGCACTCAGCAGCGATGAAACAATCTCCGCCGCCCGCGCCGACGAGCGCGGATGCGGGCCGGGGCGGCGCGGAAATCGAAAACTCGCGCAGGCATTGCGGCGCGAGCCGCGCGAGCCCGTCGGTGGACGATCCAATCCAGAGGTTGCCCTCGCGATCGTGCAACATCCAGCGCACTGAGAAATTCAGGGGCAGGTCTCGCGGCGGTGGTTGCTGAATGAAGCGCGCGCTGGCGGGGTCGCGCACCAGGAGCAGCGGCCCGCGCGTGGATCCGACCCACACGTGATCCTCATCGATCGGCAAGACGATCATGCTCGGCGCCGGCAGCGCAGGCTCGACCGCGAGGACTTCGATCGTGCCCTCTCTCAGTCTCGCCGGGCCCGCGTTCGTGGCGAGCCAACAAGTTCCGGAGCTGTCGACCGCGATCGATCGGATCGTGGCAGGCGACGCGCTGCGCTGCACGACAGTTCCGGTCATGTCGAAGCGCAACAGCTCGCGATTGTGCGCCGCCCAAATCGTTCCGTCGCCAGCCCGGCAAAGACTGCCGTAGCTGCCCGGAAGGACGTCATTGATGGGTTGCGACCAGACTTCATCCGCATAGCGGTACAACTGTCCCGTGCTGTTGAAGACCCAGATGTTCTGTGCGCCATCGAGCGCCAGCGCCAGGATTTCTCCGCTGGCCGCCGGCTTCTGAATCGTCGCGATCACTCGCCCATCGTGGAGCTTCACCAGGCCGTTGTTCTGCGTCGCCACCAAGAGCTCGCCGGCATCATCGAGCACAGCGGCCGTGAGTCGCTGCGAGGGCAGATCCGCGCAGGTGTCGACATCGAGACAGCGAAAGCGCACACCATCGAAACTCGCCAGACCGCCGAACGTGGCGAGCCACAGCTCGCCGTTGTTGGCCTGCACGATGCTGTTGACCGAACTCTGCGGCAGGCCCTCGGCAATCGACCAGACCGTGACGGCGTAATCCGCGGGCGGCCTGGGATCCTGGGCTGCCGTGGGCAATGCGGCTGACAGCGCGCAGGCTAGCGCGAGGCCCAGCGCAGTGCGCCGCTGACTCGGGGATCGGCTGCAGCTCGCGAGTGTCATGGCGGGATCACAACCATTCCAGCTGCACTAGTCGAGTGCCGTGATCCAGCCAGGCCGACTCCGACACCTGACTGGACCATCAGGGCTAGCATTTTTTACCCTCAAGGCATGCAGCACCCGCCCTTTGCCGCGTTCCTTGCTCCCGATGAACCTCTCGTTCAGCGTCTTGGCGTTCTCGCCGTCTGCATCCTTTTCGGCGCCTGGATGATTTTCATCGGTCGCGCCAACGTGCGCACGCGTGAGGCCGAGGAAACAGGCAGTCGCGCAGCTATGCTCGCGGCGCTCGGGAAATCAGGCGAAATGAAAGGCCGCTCGGCGGTCTGGATGGGTTGGATCCGCATCGTCATCGGCGTCGTGGCGATCGCGTTCGGCTTCGTGTTCTTCTTCTTCGGAGCCTTCCTCAAGAAGTAGTCGCGAGCAGGTTCACAGTGTCGTTCATGGGCCGGGCGGCGTGCTTGAACAGGAAGCTCCAGTGCAGCCCCATGCCTGTGAGCACCGCAAGATGCCACAACTCGTGCGGACCGAACACCTCCGGCACGAGCGTCGGCCAATCCAGCCCGAGCAGGATCGCGCCTAGCGAGTAGGCAACTCCGCCGAGCACGAGCAGCGCGATCTGCGCCGTGCCGATGCGGCGCCAGACGATCAGGCCCGAGAGGCTCGCGATCCAACCCAGCAGCAGGTAGACGCCGATCTCCAGTCCACGCGGGAGTTCGTCGTAGAAGATCGAGAACAGTGTGATGCCGGTCGCCGCGATCAGCCACATGGCCAGCAGCACGCCCCAGCGCGCGACGCCGCGGAAAAACAGCCCTTGGACCGGCGTGTGCGTGCCCGCGATCAGGATGAAGATGGCCGCTTTGTCGAGGCGACCGAGTACGTCGCGTGCCGCGCCCTCCTCGTGCAGCATGTGGAACACGCCGCTCATCGAAAGCAATAGCACACAGGCGCAGGCATAGACCGCGAGCAAAGCCACGCGCCGCGAGTCGCCGCTGGCCTTGCGCATCAGCGGAATCGCCAGCACTGCGAAGACCAGCGCTCCGAAAAGGTGGACGATGGCGCTGAAGGGCTCGAAAAATCCAGGCAGCGGCACGACCTGCATGTCGTCATTTCTAGTTCCGCCGCGCGGCGGGATGCATACGTTCATCGCCGTATTTCGCCGCGCCGTGCGCGGGTTGGCCGCCTCGTCGGGGTCTATACGGGTTTCCCCGGAAACCAGCGCCAATGCGCAGGGAATGCAAACCCCCCGTCTTCAAGGACCAGAATTGGCCGACCGGCCAGCAGGAATTTCCATCCAGTCGATGAATCCAGGTCGCGGCGGGGCCCGAACAGCAGCCCGTAAGCCACGAAGCACATCCGCCAACGGGCTCTGAACAAAGTCCACGCTACCCACATCTCTCCCATGAAGACCCTCTCGATCCTCACTCTCGGCGCGTTGTGCGCCGCGCTTCCCATGCTCGCCAGCGCGGGCGACAGCAAGACCTGCTCCACTGCAACCGCAGCCCATGCCGGCGATGGCAAGAGCATCGTCGACACTGCGGTCGCTGCCGGGCAATTCAATACTCTGGCCGCTGCGCTCAAGGCCGCGGGTCTCGTCGACGCGCTCCAGGGCGCGGGTCCTTTCACCGTGTTTGCCCCGACCGATGCGGCCTTTGCGAAATTGCCGAAGGGAACACTCGAGCGTCTGCTCGATCCCAAGGCGAAGTCGGCCTTGGCCGAGATCCTGACCTATCACGTCGTGTCCGGAGCCGTGAAGGCCGAGCAGGTGGTCAAGCTCAAGAATGCGACCACACTCAACGGACAACGCATTGACATCGTGGTCGATGACCGCGGCGTGTCGATCGACGGTGTGCGCGTCACAAAGACCGACATCGTCTGCTCGAACGGCGTGATTCACGTCATCGACGCTGTCCTGATGCCCGAGACGAAGACGATCGTCGGTGTCGCCGACAGCGCCGGGATGTTCAAGACTCTGCTCGCCGCAGCGAAAGCCGCCGGCCTCGACACGGCGCTTGCCGGAGACGGTCCTTTCACAATCCTCGCGCCTACGGACGAAGCGTTCGCGAAACTTCCCGCCGGCACGGTCGAAGGCCTGCTCAAGCCTGAGAACAAGGAAAAGCTCGCGAACATCCTGAAGTACCACGTGATCCCGGGACGTTTCTACGCCGATCAGGTGGTCAAGCTCGAAAAAGCTCCGACGCTGCTCGGACAGGAAGTCGCGATCAAGGTCGACGGCCGCAAGGTCATGGTCGGCGGCGCCAACGTGGTCAAGACCGATATCGAGGCCAAGAACGGTGTCGTGCACGTGATCGACAGCGTGATTCTCCCCAAGTGATTCCCGGCTCCCCGTCAAGTTTTTTCTGATCTTTGGCCGGCCGCGTATCTTCCAAG
>JAYUUV010000142.1:0-7112 GCA_043754695.1 Planctomycetota bacterium | reverse complement strand
GATTCGCCTGGAGTCAGCCCCTGGCCAGGTTGGGGCTGGAAACCGGTCCCAATCCCCACACCCCAACTCAGGAATGGTCAAATCCCGTGCCCGAGGGAGCCCAACCGTTCTCTCCCCCTCCACCCCAGCGCCATGACCTCCCACGAAGCCTTGCACGTTGATCTTCACTTCCTCCAGCGCCTCAACCCGCTCAACTTGCGAGCGACTTCGCACACTTGGGTGGCCCAGAGGCTCATTGCACTGGCCTTGGCGGCCAGTCTGATCGGCGCCTGCGACAAGTCGGGTGCGGCGGCGCCCGGGAGCCCCAGCCCCGCGGCCGGAGCTGTTTCGGCGCAGGCTGAGCTCGACTCCCTTCGGAAGACCTACGAGCCGATCTCGCCGACAGCGACGAGCGACAAGCAGACCGCCTGGCGCAACGCGAGGCGCGATCGCCTGGCGGAACTCGAGCGCGGACCCGCCAGCCTCGCGCCACTGGCTCTCGAGACTTTCAAGCGCGAGGTCAAGGCCGACGACGAGTGGCGCTGGGCGCTGCTCTCGGTGGCCGCGCACACCGACCGCGAACTCGCGCGACCCTTGCTCGAGTCGCTGACGGTCACCTACGACGGGAGTTCGACTCTGGGTGTGCGCACGGAAGCGATGCGCCTCCTGTGCGAGACCTCGCCGGCGTCCGCGACCGAATTGTTCCAGCCGATCCTGATCGATCCGCGCCCGCGCGTCACTTACCCGCCCAAGGAACAGATCCTGCGCCAGTGGATCCTCGCCGCGCGTTCGATTCGCAAGCCAGTCGACGAGACCTTGGCGACGATTGCGACGGACATCGCTCAACCCGCCGAGGTCCGCTACGTCGCGGTCGACGAACTGGGATCGGAACGGGAGAGCAGCCGCGCCCGCAAGGCCCTGGAGACCGTGCTGGTGGAATCGGGCTCCGATGGAATGTTGCGGCGCAAGACCGCGCAGGCCATGCGCAGCGCACTGCCGCGCGCCGAGATGTGCGCGATCCTGCTGCGGGTTGCGCAACTTGAAGCGGACCCCGCGTTCATCGATTTCCTGAACGACATGCTCAACAAGAACTGTCAGTGATCACCGACACGCACGCCCACGTTTTCTGGACGGACTACGACTCCGACCGGGCCCTGGTGCTGTCGCGCGCGAGAGCTGCCGGAGTCTCGCGCATGATCATTGTCGGCACGAATCCAAAGACCTCGCGCCAGGCCTTTGCGCTGTGCGAGTCCGAAAGCGGCCTGTACCCCACGGCGGGAATCCACCCCCACGACGCTGCTGAGCATGGGCCCGAGGCGCGCGCACAGATCGCTGAACTGTGCCGCAGGCCGCAGTGCGTGGCCGTCGGCGAAACCGGCTTGGATTGGTTCAAGCAGTTCTCTCCGCGCGAAGCGCAGCTCGACAATTTCCGCTGGCATCTCGAGCTCGCTCGCGAACTTGAATTGCCGATCGTCGTGCACTCGCGCGAAGCTCACGCGGACACCGTCGCGATGCTGAACGAGTTCCGCGGAGTGCGCGGCGTGATGCATTGCTACACCATGGGCGAGCGCGAACTCGCTCCGTATCTCGAGCTGGGGTTCTACATCTCGTTCAGCGGTGTCGTGACCTACCCGAAAAACGTCGAGAACCGCGCCGCTGCACGGGCCGTGCCCGCCGATCGACTGCTGGTCGAGACCGATTGCCCATTCCTGGCGCCGCAGGGCAGCCGCGGACAACGCAACGAACCGGCGCTGGTGCGCACGGTGCTCGAGCACATCGCCGGCGTGCGCGCTGTCGAAGTCGCGGATCTGGCGCGCACGACTTCACAAAATGCGGCGAAGTTGTTCGACCTGCCGCCGGTTCCATGAACGAAGCGAGGCGCCGCCGGAAAACCGGCGACGCCCCGCGGAGAAATCCGAAGCGAGCTTGGGATTTACTGGACCGGCGACCAGGTGAAGCCGTCGTTCGCGGCCACACCGTTGATACCGAGCGGGCTGCCCATGTCGAGCGCAACCGAGAACACCGCGTCGAAAGCAGGACCGGTGAGGGTCGTGCTGTACGGGGGCGCTTGACGGTTCAGCATCTGCAGCAGGTCGCCTTCTTGGTTGACGAAGAAGACGCGGTTGCCGGTTTGGCTGGCCTGGATCGGCCACGCGTAGCAGCACCACATGACTTCGCCGTTGTCCGAGTCCGGGAACGGAGCGCCGAGCTTACCGCCCGTGGTCGGGTCTTCCGCGATACCGGCGATCGTCACACCGACCGTCGCGGCCGGAAGGTAGATCTGGTAGAGGTAACCCGAGCGCGAGACTTGGCTCGTGGCGTTGACCGCCCCAAAGGCGGACGACATCACGGACGGGGTCAATTCGTCGGTGCCGACAACACCGGCGGCTGCGGCACCGGCGACGCTGATGCGCACCGGCTGCGCGCCCGCGAGTTCGGCGAAGTAGCCGTACTCGCCTGCGCCGTCACCGTCCGAGTCGATCGCGCCGGAGGATTGAACCTGCGCTTGCGACGAAGAGAGTGAGCGGAGCGTGCTGATCGCGGCCGACTCGTTCGCCGACAGGCGAGCGCTCAGCAGCTTCGGGATCGCAACTGATGCGATGATCGCGATGATCGCGACAACGATCATGAGTTCGATCAGGGTGAAACCTGCATTCTTACGGTTGGTCATCATCTTGGTGGTGTCCGTCTGCCTGCTTCGCGCCTCGCGGCCTCGGCTTCGGCAGTCCTTTACCTCACGCGGGAGGGTTTGCTTTTTGAAACGCGGGCGCCGGCTTCTACCCCGGTGACCGCACTAGACATGCGGGGCGGCCCACATGGACCGTCCCTCCCACCCCCCCTCCAGGTCGTCCCTGTCCGGCGGGCGGCGTTCGACGCGGGATGGATCGGCGGGCGGGCCAGCCGGCCTTGAGCCAACAGATGTTTTTCCAAGTTTTTCTAAGCAGCCGTCCCGGATGGGCCCACGCTCGGCCGGAATCCAAAGCGTCCGCACGAAGCTCGCTAGGAAACGAACGAGGCCGGCCCCAACGGGGCCGGCCTCGAAAATGCTTCAGCCGGGCTCGCAGCCCTGCGGCGCGCTCAGCCGCCGCCGAGCTTCCCGACGACGTCGAGGATCGGGAGGAAAACACTGAGCACGACTCCACCGACGATCACGCCCATGAACGAGATCAAGAGCGGTTCGATCAGGCTGGTCAGCGCCTTGATCGAGGCTTTGACCTGCGCGTCGTAGAACTCGGCGATCTTCTCCAGCAGCGCTTCCAGGCTGCCGGTCTTTTCGCCGATCGCGATCATGCGCACGACCATCGACGGGAAGACCTTGGTCCTGCCCAGCGGATCGGAAAGCAACTGTCCGTTCTTGACGCTCTCGCGCGAGGCGTCGACGGCGTTGGAGATGACCGAGTTGCCTGCGGTATTCGAGACGATTTCCAGCGTTGCCATGATCGGCACACCGGAGCGGATCAGCGTGGCGAACGTGCGCGAGAAGCGCGCCAGCGCCACCTTGCGTGTCAGCGGGCCGAAGACCGGAAGTTTCAGGGCGAGCACATCGAACCAGTGCGCGCCCGTGCGCGTCTTCTTGAACATGATCAAGCCGACGATCGAGCCCGCGCCCACCATCCCGATCAGCATCCACTGCGCGCGCATGAAATCGCTCGTCGAGAGCACGAACTGGGTGATTGCCGGCAACTTGGCGCCCAAGCCTTCGAAGACCGATTTGAAAGTCGGCACGACACCGATCATCAGGAACGCGGTGATGCCCAGCACGAGCGTCATGGAGATGACCGGGTAGGTCATGGCCGACTTGATCTCGCGCGTGAGCGCTTGGCTGGCTTCTTGATAGTCAGCCAGACGCTCGAGGATGATGTCCATCTGACCCGAGGCCTCGCCGGCGCGCACCATCGACACGTAGAGCGGGTTGAAGGCGCGCGGGCAGGTTTCCATCGCGCTCGAAAGGTCGGCTCCGGCGCGCAGCTCGGCGCCGAGCTTCTGGCAAGTCATGCGCAGACCCTTGCTGTCGGCCTGTTCGCCGAGCACATCGATGGCCTCGAGCAAGGCCAGGCCGGAGGCGACCATGGTCGCGAGCTGGCGGGTGAACAAGACCAGTTCGTTGCGGTCGATCGACGGGCCGCGCTTGAAGAAGGTGTTGTGACCTGCGCCAACCTTGAATGACTTCGAGGCCGCCTTGGCCGAAACAGGTTCGACGTTGAGCACGACCAGGTTTTGCTTGCGCAATTCCGCCAAGGCCTGCGTCTTGTCGTCGGCCTGGATGGTGCCTTCGACGGACTGTCCGCTGGACTTTTTCGCTGCGTATTTGAAGCTTGCCACGTGTGCGTGATCCCTGTTTGGTTACTTGTCGTCCAACGTCGTGCGCAGGACCTCTTCGAGGGATGTCTTGCCGCGCGCCACGTTGAGCAGGCCGACGCGCCGCAGGGAGAGCATTCCCAGGCGAATGGCCTCAGTCTTGAGTTCCATGGCTGATCGACGCTCGATGACCATGCGCTTGAGGCTGGCCTCCAGGTAGAGCGTCTCGAGGATGGCGAAGCGACCCTTGTAGCCCTCCTTGCAACGCGCGCAGCCGCTCGAGCCCGGCCCGTAGATCTCCAAGGTCTCGATTTCGGACTCGAGGAAGCCGACGGAAAGAAGTTCCTCGGTCGGCAGGCGGTCGAGCTTGACCCGGCATCCCGGGCAGAGTTTGCGGGCCAGTCGCTGGGCGCCGATGCACAACAGCGAACTCGAAACCATGAACGGATCGATGCCCATGTCGATCAGACGCGTGACCGTGGTTGCCGCATCGTTGGTGTGCAGCGTCGACAACACCAGGTGGCCGGTGAGCGCGGCCTTGACCGCGATGTCGGCCGTCTCGGTGTCGCGGATTTCTCCGACCAGCACGACGTCAGGGTCCTGGCGCAGGATCGAGCGCAGCGCGCCCGCGAAGGTCATGCCGCGCTTGGGATTGACCGGCACCTGGTTGATGCCGTCCATGCGGTATTCGACCGGGTCTTCGACGGTGATGACGTTGACGTCGGGTGTCGCGACCTCCTTGATGCAGGAGTACAGCGTCGTCGACTTGCCCGATCCGGTCGGACCGGTCAGGAGCAACATTCCGTACGCGGCGTTCGAGGCGCGTTTGATGTCCTCGAGCGCCTTGATTTCGTAGCCCAGGCTGTCGAGTTTGAGCGACATGGATCCGGTGTCGAGGATCCGCATGACCGCCTTCTCGCCGCCGACGACCGGCAGGATCGAAAGCCGGAAGTCGATCTTGCGGTTCTCGAAGCGAATCTGGAATTTGCCGTCTTGCGGTGCAAAACGTTCGGCAATGTCGAGTGACGCCATGATCTTCAGGCGCGACAGCAAGGCCGGACCGATCGAACTCGGCGGTCGCATCGCTTCGTACATCGCCCCGTCGACGCGGTAGCGCACGCGCATCGCGGTCTCACCGGGTTCGATGTGGATGTCGCTGGCTTTTTCCTTGAGGCCGCGCAGGATGATCAGGTTCATCAACTTGACCGCGGGCGCGTCCTCGGAAGAAACCGCGGCCGCTTCGATGTTCTCCTGCTCGCGCTCGAGCGCGACTTCGACCTCGATCGCGCCGACCTCGCCGAGCAGATCGTTGACCTGGCGCGAACCGGTGTCGAAGAGCGTGTCGCTCGCCGTCTTGATCGCGGAGGGGTGCGACAGGACCGTGCGCACGTGGCAGCGCGTCATGCGCTTGATATCGTCGAGCAGCAGCACGTCGAACGGATCGCTGACGACGATGGTCAGAATGTCGCCGTTCTTGGCCAGCGGCAGGATGCCGTGCTCCATGCACTGCTCCTGCGGAATCATGGCCAGCGCCTCGGCCGAGGGCCGCATGCGCGTCATGTCCACCGGCGCGACTCCGGCCGCGACTCCAAGCGTGGAAAGCAGCGAGCCCTCGGACAGTACGCCGCGGCCCAGGAGCACAGCGACCGGCTGGCCGCCTTGCTCACGCGCTGAGGCCCAGTCCTCGTCGCTGACCAGGCCGGCATCGACCAGCAGGCGGCGAATCTTGCCTGAGACGCGAACCATGGGCCTACGCCGCGCGCAGCAAGTTGCGCAGTTCCGTCGGATCCGAAGCGCAGCGATCGGCGTCGTCCATGCGCACCTTTCCGGCGCGCACGAGTTCAGCCAGGGCTACGGCCATGGTCTTCATGCCCAAGCGCTGTCCGGTCTGGATCTGCGAATAGATCTGGTGTGCCTTGTTCTCGCGGATGAGCGCGCGCACCGCCGGGTTGGCGATCAACATCTCAGCAGCCATGGCGCGGCCACGACCGGAAGCCATCGGCAAGAGCTGCTGGCTGATCACGGCTTCGAGCGTGAAGGCGAGCTGAGTCCTGACCTGCTGTTGCTGGTGAGCCGGGAACACGTCGACGATGCGGTTGATGGTCTGCACGCAATCGGACGTGTGCAGCGTGCCGAAGGTCAGGTGCCCGGTCTCAGCCAGCGTGATCGCAGCTTCGATGGTCTCGAAGTCGCGCATTTCCCCGATCAGGACGACGTCAGGATCCTGACGCAGCACGCTCTTCAGCGCCTTGCCGACGGATTGCGTGTCGCCGCCGACTTCGCGCTGCGTGATCAGACACTGCTTGTGAGTGTGCGTGAATTCGACCGGATCCTCGATCGTGACGATGTGTCCCTGATGGGACATGTTGATGTGATTGATCATCGCCGCCAGCGATGTCGATTTGCCCGAGCCGGTCGAGCCGGTGACCAGCACGAGTCCGGAGCGCAAGGAACAGATGCGCTCGCAGACCGCGCGCGGAAGGCCGAGTTGCTCGAAGGTTGCGATCTTCGTGGGAATCAAACGCATCACCGAGGCGATCGCGCCTTGCTGGTGAAAGACGTTGGCCCGGAAGCGGCCTTGGTCGGACAACCCGAAGGAACAGTCGAGTTCAAGGTCGCGATCGAGTTTCGCGATCTGGTCAGAGGTCAGCACGCTGGTGGCGAGCCGGCGTGTGTCGTCAGGCGAGAGCGGCGGACAGTCCACGGGCAGCAGCACGCCGTCCACGCGAATGCGCGGCGGGGAGGCGACCGAAATGTGCAGGTCGGACCCGCCCTGGCGGATAAGCAACGCCAAGAGTTCTTCCATCGTGATCATGGGCCCGGCTCATCGACAC
>JAYUUV010000141.1:0-11864 GCA_043754695.1 Planctomycetota bacterium | reverse complement strand
CGCCGAGGGCCTTCGCCGCTGGCGACCGCTTTTCGCGTCGAGCTACCTGGTCCCGATCGCGTCAGGCTTCATCGCCGGGGAAAGCTTGATGTGCGTGCTGATCGTGGTGCTGAAAGTCGCCGAAGTGTTGCCGATGTGAGCCGAGCGGTCAGCATCAGCGCATAGCCGTTTCTTGCCCAGATCGCACCCAGGGGACCTCAAAGGGGCACTTGCATTGCCTGCGCAGCCAGAACGCAATTAGCCAACTACGCATTACTGAGTAGTGCCCCGGAACATTCGTAGGCCCGGAGTGAGCCGTCGCCTGATCTTTCCAGAAGATTGTCCCGAGGCCCCCTTGCGGAAATCGGGCTGCTCCAGCGAGACTCATCCGCGCGATTCGGCACTTCCTGCCGCGTCGCTTGGTCCCCCACAGGAGTCTTGCCATGCCTGCCCGGATTTCGCCCCTCGGCGTACGTCTTCCCCGTTTCATCGGCACCCTCGTTTTCCTGGCGGCTTTGATCGTCGCCCTCGCCGTGCCCGGAGTGGCGCAGGTGCGGATCAGCCAGGTGTATGGCGGCGGTGGCAACACCGGCGCCCCGTACCAGAACGATTTCATCGAGCTCTACAACGGGGGCAACACGCCCGTGAACCTCGCCGGTTGGGCGGTTCAGTATGGGTCCGCGGCGGGGAGCACTTGGACGAACATCACTCTTTTGTCTGGCACGATTCCCGCCAACAGTTACTTCTTGATCAAGGAAGGCGCAGGAGCCGGGAATGGAGTCCCGCTCCCGACTGCCGACATCACTGGCACGATCGCCATTTCGGCAACGACTGGCAAGGTCGCCCTGACCAACACAGGCACGGCCCTCTTGCTGGCCTGCCCCATCAACCCGGCGATCGTCGACTTCGTCGGGTTCGGTCCGACGGCCAACTGCTCCGAAACTGCCCCGACGCCAGTTCTCTCGAACACGACCGCGGCCCTGCGAGCCGGCAACGGCTGCACGGACTCGGGCAACAACGCAGCGGATTTCACCGTCTTGGCGCCCAATCCGCGCAACTCGACGAATACCAACGGAACGGCCTCGGTCTGGTATCAGGACCTCGATGGTGACCTGTTCGGCAACATCGCAGTCAGCGCGCAATCTTGCGCGGCGCCCCTCGGCTACGTTGTCAACTCGACCGACTGCAACGACACCAACAACACGATCTACCCCGGCGCACCGGAATTGTGCGACGGCCTCGACAACGACTGCGACACGCTGATCGACGAAGGCGCCGGACCGATCTGGTACCAGGACCTCGACGCCGACGGATTCGGGAACGTGGCGGTCACGCTGCAGGCTTGCTCGCAGCCCTCGGGCTACGTCGCGAACTCGACGGATTGCAACGACAACAACAACACGGTCTACCCGGGCGCCCCGGAACTGTGCGACTCGCTCGACAACGACTGCGACGGCTTCGTCGACGAAGGTGTCGGACCGATCTGGTACCAGGACCTCGACGCGGACGGCTTCGGTAACGTCGCCGTGACCCAGCAGTCCTGCACGCAGCCCTCGGGCTACGTCGCGAACTCGACGGACTGCAACGACACCAACAACACGGTCTACCCGGGCGCTCCGGAGGTCTGCGACTTCCTCGACAACAACTGCGACGGCTTCGTCGACAACGGCGTGCCGGCTCCGAGCATCGTCTACTGCAACCCGAGCTTCAGCTCGCTCAACCCCGGCGACAATCCCGCAGGTCCGGGTCTTTCCTACCTGTGTGACTCGTTCGCCACGATCCAAGCCGGTGTCAACGCGGTTGCGGCGGGCGGCACCGTGGTGGTCGAGCCGGGTCTGTTCGTCGAGCAGGTGGTGATCAGCAACAGCGGTCTCACCGTGCTCGGCTCCGGCTCGGGCACGAACCCGTTGGTCGACTCGATCGTGCGCTCGCCGATCAACCTCACCTACTCGTTCAGCACCGGTCCGAACAACTTCCCGGTGATCGGCGTGCACGACTGCACGAACGTTTCGATCTCCAACCTGCGCGTGGACGGTTTTGGCCGTGGCAACGCGAACTATCGCTTCCAGGGCATCGCCTACTTCAACGCGGGCGGCAGCGAGACGAACCTGCACGTGACCGGCATCTGCGAGACGCCGATCAACGGCAATCAGCACGGCGTCGCGTACTACGCCAACAACAACACGGGCGGTCCTTACACGCTCGCGATGAACAACTGCGACGCGGACACCTACCAGAAGAACGGCATGGTGCTCGCGGGCATCGGCCTGACGGTGCAGCTCAACGGCTGTGACGTCAGCGGCCAGGGTCCGATCAGCTACACGGCCCAGAACGGTATTCAGATCGGTTTCGGAGCGAGCGGTTCGATCACGAATTGCTCGGCTTCGAACCACGTCTACACGCCGGGACCGGAGACGGCCTGCGGGATCCTTGCGATCTTCAGCGCCACGCCGATCAACACGACAAACTGCGTGTTGAGCGACAACTCGACCGGTGCCTACTACTACGTTGCCAACGGTGCGATCGCCGACTCGACGATCACCAGCAACAACGGCATCTACGACGCGATCGATCTCGTCAACGACGGCAGCAACGCATTCTTCGCCACGCCGCCGCGCAGGCCGTCGCCCTTCGACACCGGCTTCACGCCGGATGACAGCGTGCTCGCGCAGGTCGTGTCCGTCACCGGCACGACGATGACAGGCCACGGCCTGGGTTTCAGCGCCGGAGTCTACGGTTACAGCTACGGCTCGACCCTCGACGTCACGATCCAGAATTGCTTCAGCAACAGCTGGGACTACGGCGTCTGGATGCAGGAGGACGTGGGCGGCACGACGACGTGCACCGCCAACGGCAACGATCTTTCGAACAACGTGACGCGCGGCTTCCGCAACGAAGCGGTCGGTGTCGCGGATGCTTCCGCCAACTGGTGGGGCTCGAACGTGGCCGCCGCCGTCGCCGCGCAAGCGGACGTCGGCGTCGACTACACGCCGTGGCTCAACTCCGGTCTGGACACGGTGGTGCCCGGTTTCCAAGGCGACTTCAGCTCGCTGTCCGCGGACGACAACAGTCCGCAGACCGGCGCCGTGACGCGCATCCAGGAAGGGCACGACCTGCTCACGGTCGGTGGAACTCTGAACGTGGAACCCGGGACCTATTCCGAAAACGTCGCCATCGGCAAGCGAGTGACGATCGACGGAGCGGGCTCCGGCACCTCGGCTTCCGACACGGTCGTCAATGCAGCGAGCGGCGCTGCTCCCGTCTTCTCGATCGGAGCGAGCGGCGTGAACAACGCCAATCGTCTGACCCTGCGCGACATGCACGTCAGCGGCGGCTCTGATGGCGTGGGCATCACGGCTTCGAGCGCCAGTTTCTTGCGCCTCTTGAACCTCGCTTGCGTGAGCAACACCAACGGCGTGCGCTTCAGTGCGAGCGGCACTGCCGCGGACGTCGCCATCGACGCCTGCGACCTGTCGAACAACGCCAACACCGGTTTGACGGTTGCGTCTTCGATGCTCTCGACCACCGGCGTGCACGTGACAGGCGGTCAGATGCAGAACAATCCCTCCCAGGGATTCATGTTCAACCCGAGCGGACTTGCCACTTGCCTGGGCGACGACATCACCTTTGACGGCACGCTGTTCGCGAACAACGGCAGCCCCGGCTCGGGCGGGACGGGACACGTGAGCTACTTCGTCTACAACGGCTCGGCGATCCTGCGCAACCTGACCATGAGCGGTCCGACGCAGGTTCCGGTGCAGTTCCGCGGCGCGGGCGTCAGCGGCTCACCCGGAACCTGGTCGCCGCTGGGCGCGGTGGTCATCGACAACGTGTCGATTTCCGGCGCGACCAAGCGACCGGGCGTCTACATCCAGCTCTACACGGACATTTCCAATGTCTCGCTCTCGAACCTGAACCTCTCGGGCGTCGTCTCGACGAACGCACCGTTCACGGGTTTCGCGACCGGCATGCAGCTCGACCACACCGGGCCGCCGCTCTTGCTGGGCAACACTGTCTTCCCCTGCCAGGGCACGGGTTACGTCGGCCTGGCGGTGGTCAACACCGGCGGAGCGAGCGCGGATTGCTCGACTGTCTTCGGCAGTGCGATCACGCACCCGCAGAAGGAAGCCTGCATCTTCGATGTCGGTGACTTCGCCGGGATCGGCGACGTGACGATCGCGCCGGCGGCGCCGACCTACTTCCGCGACCTCGATGCGGACGGCTTCGGCGATGCGTTCAATTCGCTGCAATCGTGCACGCCGCCCGCGGGCTACGTCGCGAATGCCACGGACTGCAACGACAACAACAACACCGTGTACCCCGGTGCGCCGGAATTGTGCGACTTGCTCGACAACGATTGCGACGGATTCGTCGACGAAGGTGTCGGGCCGTTCTGGTTCCAGGACCTCGACGCCGACGGCTTCGGAAACGTGGCGGTCACGCTGCAGGCTTGCTCGCAGCCCTCGGGCTACGTGGCGAACTCCACGGACTGCAACGACAACAACAACACGGTGTTCCCCGGTGCGCCGGAGCTGTGCGACTCACTCGACAACGACTGCGACGGATTCGTCGACGAAGGTGTCGGACCGTTCTGGTTCCAGGACCTCGACGCCGACGGATTCGGGAACGTGGCGGTCACGCTGCAGGCTTGTTCAGCACCCGTGGGCTACGTGGCGAATTCCACGGACTGCAACGACAACAACAACGCGGTCTACCCGGGCGCTCCGGAACAGTGCGACGGCCTCGACAACGACTGCGACGGCCTGACCGACGAAGGCGTGGGACCGATCTGGTACCGCGACTTCGACGCGGATGGCTTCGGGAACGTGGCAGTCACGCTTCAAGCTTGCTCGCAGCCGTCAGGCTACGTGGCGAACTTCACGGACTGCAACGACAGCAACAACACCGTATATCCGGGCGCTCCGGAATTGTGCGACGGCCTCGACAACGACTGCGATACGCAGATCGACGAGGGCGTCGGGCCGTTCTGGTTCCAGGATCTCGACGGCGACGGATTCGGCGACCCGAGTGTCTTCATCCAATCGTGCACGCAACCTTCGGGCTACGTCGCGAACAACACCGACCTTTGCCCGTCGGATCCGCTCAAGCAAGCGCCGGGCGTGTGTGGTTGCGGAGTGCCGGAAACGGATACGGACGCGGACGGTGTGCCGAACTGCATCGACAACTGTCCGATCAACTTCAACCCGACCCAGGCAGACGGGGACGGCGACAGCGTCGGCGATGCCTGCGACAATTGCCCGCTGAATGCGAACCCCGGTCAGGAGGACTGCGACAACGACAACCTCGGCGACGTCTGTGCGATCGCATCCGGCATCTCGCTGGACTGCAACGTGAACGGCATCCCCGACAGTTGCGAAGTCGCGCAGTTGGACTGCAACGGCAACGGGCTGCCGGATGATTGCGACATCCTTTCCGGCTTCAGTTACGACAACAACTCCAACGGCATCCCCGACGAGTGCGAATCGTCAGGCGGAATCGCCTACTGCTTCGGCGACGGAACCGGAACGCCTTGCCCGTGCGGGAATATCGGCACGAGCGGTCGCGGCTGTGCCAACTCGACCGGCAATGGTTCGAGACTCGCCAACATCGGCGGGACCAGCGTGTCGCTGGACAACGCCTTCCTCTCGACGGTGGGCTTGCCTGGCAACAAGGCCTGCCTGTTCATCGGCGGACAGGTGGCGACGACCGGCATTCCGTTCTACGACGGTCTGTTGTGCCTGAGCCCGCAGAAGCGCTTCCCCGGTGGACAGTCCACGCCGTTCGGAGCGAGGAACCTGACCACTCCCGTGGCGTTCTCCAACTTCCTCATCACGGCCGGCAGCACCTGGCACTTCCAGACCTGGCACCGCGACTCGGCCGGCGGCTCGCCGTGCGGCACGCGCGCCAACCTCTCGAACGGCCTGCGGATCAGCTTCACTCCGTGATCACAGGCCGGCTCTGCTGCTCGCGCGTTCTCTAGGGAGCGCGAGCCGCAGAACGGGAATCGCAAACGGGGGCATCCGCCGCGCTGCGTCGGACGCCCCCGCGCTCATTTTCAGGCTCGTTGGCCCACGCCGCGCGGGGCCCGGCAGTCCAGCTGCCCCGCCTAGCTGTGCTTGACGGCCGCCGCGGGCACTGCTCGCCGCAGGCCTGCATCAGGCACGACCATGCGGGGCAGTTTCCCGCGGAAGTCACGCTGCTCGCCCTTATCGCCGCGTGAAGCCGGATTGAGCGGCGCTGCGCTGGCGTCCGCCGCGCGCGCACGGAAGGATAGGCGCCGCGCTCTGGCCCGCGGAGCCGCTCGCCGATGGACATCTGGTTCGTTTTTGCCTTCGCCATCTTGGGCTTCGCCTGTCTTGGCGTCTTCATCGGCTGGCTCGCCCATCGCAAGGCGAGCGAGGTCGAGAGCCGCATCGCCAGCCTCGAGCGCGAACTGCGCGAAGCGAAATTGAAGTGGCCTGCCGCTCCCCCGCCGCTCGCGCCCGAGCCGGCGCAACCCGACACGCAAAAGCAGCCGCAGATTCGAGTCGAGTTTCCGCTGCCGCCCCCGATCGCGGCCCCGCCGCCCCCACCGCCGCCGCTTGTCCTGGAAGTGAGCGCGGCGAAAGCGAGCGAGCAGAGCACACACACGCAGGATTGGAGTTCGCGGGCGGAGCGCGTGAGCGAGCACGGGCCTGCGAAGCCAGAGGTCGAAAAGCCCGCCTTCAATCTCGAACGCTGGCTGGGCGTGCGCGGCGCGGCCGTGCTCGGCGGCGTGTTCATGATTTTCGCCGGCTTCCTTTTCCTGCAGCATTCGATCGAGCGCGGCTGGGTCACGCCCGCGGTGCGCCTGATCGTCGGCGCGACATTTGGCGTCGCCTGCCTCGCGGTCGCGGGCCGGCTGCGGCCGCGCAAATACGACGTGCTGGCGAATTCGCTGACCGGAGCCGGGGTCGTCTTGCTCTACGCGGTCGCCTGGGCCGCGCACGTGCTCTACGGACGGATCGAATTTCTGAGCGCCTTCGCGATCATGGTCGGCGTGACCGTGCTGTGCGGCTGGCTCGCCTACCGCCACAGCTCGCAACTCATCGCCGTGCTCGGTCTCGTCGGCGGATTCGCGACACCGCTGGCACTGTCCACGGGTCAGGATCGGCCGCTGGGACTTTTCGGCTACGCGCTGCTGCTCGATCTTGGCTTTCTGTTCGTCTCGCACAAGCGGCGCTGGCCCAACATCGCACTGGTCGGACTGATCGGCACGACGCTGCTGCAGGGACTGTGGATCTTCTGGCGCATGGGGCCGGAGCGTTTGCCGCTGGCGCTGGGCGTGCTCTGCGTGTTCGGCATCGTGTTCGCCGTGTTCACCGCGCTGCAGCCGCGCGAGTCGCGCGCGCAATGGATCCCGACGCAGGCCGGCGCCCTGCTCTTGCCGTTCGCATTCGTCGTCTACTTCGCGCAGCAGATCCAGCTGGGCTCGCACCTCGCGCCGCTCGCCGCGATCGCGATCGTGATGTCGATCGGCGCGGGCGTCCTGAGCCGGCTGCAGGGCACTCCGTGGTTGTCGCTGGGCACGTCTGCGGGGTCGCTGGCGTTGGTGCTGGTCTGGGTCGGCGTGAAGGTTCCCGATCTCGAGGCGGCGCGAGCGTGGGAACTCGTCTTTTGCTCGCTCGCGCTGGCACTGGTCCAGCATGGTTTCGCCGAATTCGAAGCGCGCAGGGCAGCGGATCCCAAACCCGTGGTGCAGGCGGCCACGACCCTCACGCTGGGGCTGGGCGTGGCCTGCGCGCTGGCCGCGGCGATTTGTCCAAGGGTTCCGTTGTGGCCCTGGGTGCTCGCGTCCGCGCTGCTGCCGCTCTTCCACTTGCGCCAATCCGTCCTGGACTCTCGCGCGCTGCTCGCCAGTGTCTCGAGCTTCGTCGCCGGCGCCGGTCTCGCAGCCTGGACTCTGAACCACGAAGGCGGAGTCTTGGCGCCTGCGCCGACGCTTTTCTTCGCCACGTTGCTGGGTCTTGGTGCGCTGCAGCTCGCGGCCTGCTCGCTGCGGCGCACCGCGGATCGCACGAAGAGCTTCGCGGCGGTTGCGGCATTCTTCCTGCCTGCCCTGCTCGCGGCCGGACACGGTGAGCCGCGGTTGATCGCTCCCACAGGCCTCGAATTGGCGGCGACCTTTGCGCTTGGCCTGATGATGGGCGCGGCGGCGACGGGCGCGCGCTCGAGCGTGCTGTTCGGATTGGCGATTCTCGCCGCCGCCGCCGCTCAGGTTCATGGCGCCAGCGTCGATGTCGCGGCCTGCGCGCAGTCGCCGGAGTGGCTGCGCGTGCTGCTGATCGCCGCTTTGGGAGTCGCGGCCTTCAGTGCGTGGCCTTTCCAGACCGCGGCGGTGTTCCGCGATCGGCCGGGCATGTGGCGCGCCGCTGCGCTCAGCTCGCTCGTGTGGTTCGGCTTGATCCAGGCGCTGGTGGTCGCGCGGCTTGGAGCCGGGCTGCGCTTCGCGGCGCCGCTTGGCTTCGCCTTGTTTGTCGGCCTGCTGGCCTGGCGATTGTGGAGCAGCGGCGAGGCTGAACGCGACGAACGCGAGCGCATCGACAAGCACGCTTCAGCCGAACGCGCCGCGGAAATTCGCACGCGTCATGTCGCGCGGGCATGCTTCACGGCAGCCGCCTTGTTCTTCGCGAGTTTCAGCGTTCCGCTGCAAGTGGATCGCGATCCGTTCGCGCTCGGCATGGCGATCTTCGGCCTTGCGCTCGCCGCCGCTTGGACGCGCATCGACAGCCGCATGTTGAAGTACTTGGCGGTCGCGGCGCTCGTACTGGCCATGTGGAACCTGGTCGGCGATCGTTGGTTTGGGACTTTCCCGCGCGCCCGCTGGCGCCTGTTCAATCCACAGGCCTATCTCTTCCTGCTTCCAGCCCTGTGCGCCGCGCTCGCAGCCTGGCTATTGCGAGCCCGCGAAGTCGCGCGCGCGCGCGGCTTCGAGCTCCAGCATTTCCAGGGTGCGCGCCCGTTGTGCGCGATCGTCGCCTCGATTTGCGCGGTGCTGTTCGCCTTCGCCTGGATCAATCTCGAAGTCGCCGATGCCTTCAGCGAAACGGAGAACTTCAGCATGCGCCTGCGCGGCACGCCACGCGCCAACTTGGCCATGTCGATCGCCTGGGCGCTCTACGCGCTCTTCCTGCTCGGCGCGGGCGTCATGAAGAGTCTTGGAGGAATGCGCTGGGCCAGCCTGATCCTTTTCCTGATGACCATCGCCAAAGTCTTCCTGTTCGACCTCGGACATCTCGGCGGGCTGTATCGCGTGGCCTCGATGCTTGGACTCGCGCTGTCCTTGCTCGTGGTGTCGTTCCTCTATCAACGCTTCGTCTTCCGCCGGCGCACGGTGGCGGGCGAGGCCGCTTGATCAGGGGCAGTTGCGGGCCACTCGAACGATTCACCGCAAACCGAAGTTCGGTACGATTCGCGGCCCGCCGACACGCTCGGCCAACCGCAACTCACTCGCTGGAGAACAAGGAACCATGAGCGCAGAAGACGACATCAAGAAACTCAAGGACGAGGTCAAAGAGATCAAGCGCCTGCACAAGATCCTCGATGAATACGCCAGCGGCATTGGCAACATCGTCACCGAGCACAACGAGAACCGGAAAAAAGACATCGCCAAACTCGCGCTCGATCTCAAGACGTTGTCGACCACGGTCGCGGGCCTCAAGGCGAAAAAGTAGCAGCGTCGCGCTGCCAAAGGTGCGCCCGAGAAGGCGCGCCATGCCGGCCGCCGCCTAGGCCACCTGGAGTTCCAAGGCTGCGGCGCGCGGTTCCTGCTCGGCCTTTCAAATCGAGCGCTGAAACAGGCTTCTGGCCAAGCGGATCCGCGGCCGCAGTTCGGCACCCGCCTCGGGCGGGCGGGCCGCGCGCACGGCCGCCTTCGGCACCCCGCGCGGCGCGAATTCTCCCCCTTGTCACAAAATCGGCCCTAATCCTCTCCCGAGCAAGTAGTTAGGCTGGCGGCATGCAACGGACGCTCGAGCCGGAAGTCATGGACACCGCCGAGGAGGCGCTGATCTACGACGCCATGGATCACTCTGGCCCCAACCGCGCGTTCGTGGAGCGGTTGGTCACGCTGGGTGCCCATGGAAGAATCCTCGACATCGGCACCGGGCCTGGTCAGATCCCGCTCTTGCTCGTCGAGCGCCTCGCCGACGTGAACGTGGTCGGCGTGGATCTCTCGGAGCACATGTTGCGCCGCGCGGAGTTGAGACGCGCGCGCTCGCCGCATGCGAATCGGCTCGAGTTCAGACTGGCTGACGCGAAGGGCCTGCCCTTTCCGCGCGAGAGTTTCGACGTCGTCGCCTCGAACACGATCCTGCACCACGTTTCGGACCCGCGGCAGTTCCTCTCCGAGGCTTGGCGCGTCTTGCGTCCTGGCGGCGCGTTCCTGATCCGCGACCTGTTCCGTCCGCCGACCTCGGAGCGCGCGAGCGAACTGGTGCGCACGCACGCGGCCGGCGCGACGTCGGCGCAACAGGAACTTCTGCTCGCTTCACTGCACGCGGCCCTCGAACCGGAAGAGTTGCGCGCCTACGCGCGCGAGGCCGGCCTGGTGGAAGTGAGCTTGACGATAGATTCAGATCGCCACATGTCGCTCGAAGCGCGAGCGAGGCGATGAGCGGACAAGTAGAAACCAAAGTCGACAAGACCAACGCCTCGGGGACTCTCGCTCTGGCACTCGGCGGCGGCGGCGCGCGCGCGGCCTATCAAGCCGGATTTTTGCATGCGGTCTCGGAGCACTTTCCTTTCCTCGACATCCCGATCCTGACCGGAGTCTCCGCCGGCGCGATCAACACTGCGTTTTTGGCGAACCAGGCGACCGGGTTCCAGGCGCGAACGGAACAACTCTGCGCACTGTGGAGCAGTCTGCGCACGCAATCGATCTTCGACGCCAGCTCGTCTTCGCTGGGCGCGATGGTCTTGCGCTGGGGCGTGCGACTGGTCTCGGGCGGCAGCAAGGTCGCGCCGCGGCCGCACGGAATGGTCGACACCGCTCCGCTGCGCGAATGCCTGATGAAGAACCTGGGTGCGGACGCCGACGGCGTGCTGAGCGGCATCGCCGAGAACCTGCGCGCGGGACGTCTGCGCGCGGCTGCGATCACGACCACGAATTACGCCACTTCCAAGTCGGTGACCTGGGTGCAGGGCCGCGACGTGCCGATGTGGAGCCGGCCGATGCGCATGAGCGTCGCGACCACGCTGCGCATCGACCACATCATGGGTTCGTCGGCATTGCCGCTGTTCTTTCCGGCGATCAAGATCAACGAAGAGTGGCACGGCGACGGCGGCATCCGCCTGACGGCGCCGCTGTCTCCGGCGTTGCATCTGGGCGCCTCGCGGATCCTGGCGATCTCGACGCGCTTTCAACGCACGCACGAAGAACCGCTGGGCGCGGCGTCGCGCATCTATCCTGCTCCGGCCCAGGTGCTCGGTGTCCTGATGGGCGCGGTGTTCCTGGACAACTTCGATCACGACGCGATGAACCTCGACCGTTTGAATCGGCTGGTCGAGGCGCTGCCGGAGGAATCTCGCATGGGCTTGCGACCCGTCGACCTGTTGATCGTGCGGCCGACGGTCAACCTGGCCACGATCGCCGGCGAGCACGAAATCCGCCTGCCGCATTCATTTCGCTTCATGATGCGCGGCTTGGGCACGAAGGAGTCGAAGAGCCCCGAGTCGCTCTCGATGGTGCTTTTCGAGCCGGAGTACATCAATCGCCTGATCGACCTCGGCCACTCCGACGCACAGGCTCGCATGGGCGACATCGAAGCCTTCCTGGGCGGCGAGCGCATGGAAGGCCTGAATCGGACGGGCTTCTGGCGGCTGTAGGAAGACCGATGTACCGAGTCAGGTGATTTCGTCCACAGTAG
>JAYUUV010000140.1:0-8285 GCA_043754695.1 Planctomycetota bacterium | reverse complement strand
GCGGAGTCGAGGCTGGCTCCGTACCGTTGATTAGCGGCGGAGTCGGGGCCCGCTCCGGACGCGTGGCATAATGGACGCAATGGCATTCGCCTGAGCGTGCCGCGAACGATCCGTGCTGTTCAGCTCCACACTCTTCCTGTTCGCGTTCCTGCCGCTCGTTCTCGCGCTCTACTTCGCCTTCGGGCAGCGCTGGAAGAACCCGATCCTGCTGCTCGCCAGCCTTTTCTTCTACGCCTGGGGCGAGACTTGGCTGGTCTCGCTGATGCTGGCCACGATCGCCGCGAACTTTTGTTTTGGCCTGTGGGTCGAACGCGAACAACGCAACGGCGGCGGCCGCGCCGCGGTCACTTCCGCAGTGATCTTCAACATGGGGATGTTGTTCGTCTTCAAGTACGCCGACTGGCTTTGGGAGAGCCTGGGCGGCTTGCTGCTCGGCCATCCCATGCAGCCTCTAGGCGGCGTGCTGTTTACATCGGATTGGAGCCGCAGCGCGTTCTTGACCTCGACCCAGCACCTGCGCCTGCCGCTTGGGATTTCGTTCTTCACGTTCCAGGCGATGTCGTACGTGATCGACGTCTACCGCCGTGACGTGCGCGCCCAGCGCAATCTGATCGACTTCGCCTTGTACAAGTCGCTCTTTCCGCAGCTGATCGCCGGTCCGATCGTGCGCTACAAGGACGTCGCCGCGCAGATCGTGGGGCGCAGCGAGTCGCTCGAGCGCTTCGCCAGTGGCGTGCGTCGTTTTTGCGTGGGCCTGGGCAAGAAGGTCCTGATCGCCAACACCATCGGCGCCGGGGCCGCGGAGATTTTTGCCACGCCCCACGATCAAGTGACGATGTCGGTCGCCTGGCTTGGCGTGCTCGCCTACACGCTGCAGATCTATTTCGACTTCTCGGGCTACTCCGACATGGCGATCGGTCTGGGCCGCATGTTCGGATTCGAGTTCATCGAGAACTTCGACTATCCCTACGTCTCGCGCAGTCTGACCGAGTTCTGGCGCCGCTGGCACATTTCGCTCTCGACTTGGTTTCGCGACTACCTCTATATCCCGATGGGCGGCGGCCGCGGCGCGCCGGCGCGGGTCTACTTCAACCTCGCCACCGTCTTCGTGCTGTGCGGCATGTGGCACGGGGCTTCGCTCAACTATCTCCTGTTCGGTTGTTTTCACGGCAGCGTGCTGGTGATCGAGCGCGCCTTCCTGGGCGCACGACTCGCGCGCTGGCCAAACGCCGTGCGTCATGTCTACTTGATCTTCGTCGTCGCGATGGGCTGGGTCTTTTTCCGTTGCGAGGACACGGCGTTGATGACGACCTGGTTCAAGGCGCTGTTCGGTCTGCAGGCCGGCAACCCGGTCTTGGCCTATCCGCAGCTCTACCTCGACAACGCACGCCGGCTGGCCATCGTCGCCGGCCTGATCGGTTCCATTCCTTGGTTGCCCCGCCTGCAGGGCAGGCTGGCGCGCGACACGGCCTTCGAGCTGCGCTTCGGTGCGCTGCGCGCGGGCGCTGACATCTTGCTCTGTGCGATCGTGGCGGTGTGCGCGCTCGAACTCAGTGCGGGCACCTTCAACCCGTTCATCTACTTCCGCTTTTGAGCGCCATGGGCACGCCGACGAATCCGCCGCGCAGACTCCAGGATGTGTGCCTGTGCGCAGCGTTCCTGGTCTTCCTCTTCGCTCCTGCCGTCAGTGCGGCGTTGCGACGCGGCGAAGCGCCGGTCAATCTGGCCGAGAACCGCAGGGCCGCGGAGTTTCCGCCGAGGCCGAAGAGCGTACGCGACTGGGCGGACTGGCCACGCGCTTTCGAGGCCTGGCACGATGACCACTTCGGTCTGCGCGCGACGTTCCTCCAGGCGCACAACGCCCTGGCGATCTTCGTGCTGCACACGAGCCCGTCCTCGCGAATCGTGGTCGGCCGCGAGCATTGGATCTTCTCGACGGCGATGGACCTGGATCAATGGCGCGGCGCGAACCCGTTCAGCGCAACGGAACTCGAAGCTTGGCGGATCTGCCTCGAGAGTCGCCAGCAGGCACTCGCGCAGCTCGGCATCGCCTACTTGTTCGTGCTCGCACCGAGCAAGTCCGCGATCTACCCGGAGTTCCTGCCCGCCAACTATCGCCAGGGAGGAGTCTCGCGCACCGACCAGCTGCTCGAATACTTGTCCGTGCATTCCAGCTTTCGCGTGCTGGATCTGCGAGCGGCGCTGCTCGAAGAGAAGCGCCGCGACAGTGGCGACGACTACACGTACTTCCCGCTCGGCACGCATTGGAACGCAAGAGGCGTGATCGCCGGTCTGCGACCGATCGTTGCCGAGCTGGCCAAGCTGCGGCCCAAGGTCGGCGAGATCGAAGACGAGATCGCCGAGCAGATCATCGACGCAAACGATATCGGCGATTCATGGGCCGAGCGCCTGTATCTGCCCGAGGCTCTCAAGCAGACGGTTCGCCGCGTGATCCTTCGCGACGCGCAAACGCGCAGCGTGAAGCTCACTGCGCTGCCGAGCGAGCGCACCGTGATCGTCGATCAGGACGATGCTTCGCTGCCGCGCGCGGTCGTGTTCCACGATTCCTTCGGCGAGCCGTTGCAGACTCCGCTCGGCCGGCATCTTTCGCACGCGGTTTTCGTCTGGAAGCCCGAGATCGACCTGCCGCTCGTGCTGCGGGAAAAGCCGGACTTCGTGTTGCAGGTCTTCAACGATCGCGTCTTGTCCACGCTGCAGCCCCAGGCCTTCCAGTCCGGCGAAGACACGCGCGTGCAGGCGCGCTTCGAAGCCTCGCGCGAGATCGCGCTGCGCTTCGACGCGGCGACGAATTCACCGCCGATCAAGGCCTACAGCGCAGCCGGCGTGAGCCTGCGCAACGCAGGCGGCCTGACCCGCGTCGCCTGCAAACTGGACTCCGCGGCCGGCGGATTCCTGCTGCCGGAATTCAAGCTGCTCCCGGGAACGCATGCGATCCTGCATCTGGAGTTCGAAAGTCCGATCGCCGCCGGCGCGTCGTTCCTGTTCCGCACGAAATCCGATCCGAACTACAACCGCAAACGCCAATTGCAGTTCGACGTTCAGCAGGGCCAAAACGTGCTCGACGTCGAATTCATCGACCCCGAACTGTCCGGGCCGCTCTTGTTCCGACCCGCCAGCGAGCCGGGCACCTTCCTGGTCAGCGCGCTCGAGGTCAGGCTGGTGAGCGACTGAAACGGGCTGCGCTTCAGCGCACCTGGGCCGGCTGCTTCTTGGAAGTCTCGAGCTCGGCGTGGTGCGCCTGCAGACTCTTCACCGCGTACTCGCCCCTGTGCATCGCCGAAAGCGCGCTGACCACGGCGCGAATGCCGTGCAGCGTCGTGATGCACGGAATGCCAAGTTGCACGGCCGAAGCGCGGATCTTCGAATCGTCCTGGCGCTGCTGTTTGCCGAGCGGTGTGTTGAGGACCAGGTCGATCTCGCGGTTCTTGATCCGATCGACGATGTGCGGTCGGCCCTCGTGGACCTTGTTGACGCGCTCGACAGGAATTCCCGCGGATTTCAGCGCGCGCCAAGTGCCTTCCGTGGCCAGCAATTCGTATCCCAGGCGCGCCAGTTCGCGCGCCTCCGGCACGATCGCGCGCTTGTCGACATTTTTCACCGACAGGAAGATCCGCCCGCGGCGCGGCAGTTTCATGTTCGCGGCCTCGAAGGCTTTCACGAAGGCGAAGCCGAGGTCGACGTCGATGCCCATGACTTCGCCGGTCGAACGCATCTCGGGCCCGAGCAGCACGTCGACACCGGGGAACTTGTTGAACGGGAACACCGGCACTTTGACCGAGAAGTACGGCGGAATCACTTCTTGCGTGAAGCCGAGTTCCTCGAGCGTCATGCCGGCCATGACTTTGGCCGCCAGCTTCGGCAGCGCGACGCCGATCGCCTTGGAGACGAACGGCGCGGTGCGCGAGGCGCGCGGGTTGACTTCCAGGACATAGACCTTGTCGGCCTTGACCGCAAACTGGATGTTCATCAGGCCGATGACTTCGAGCTCGCGCGCCATGGCCTTGCTGGCCGCGGCGATTTCTTCCTGGATGCCGCGATCGAGCGTGTGCGGCGGCAGCACGCAGGTCGAATCGCCCGAGTGGATGCCGGCCTCTTCGATGTGCTCCATCACGCCGCCGATCACGACCGTCTTGCCGTCACTGATCACGTCGACGTCGACTTCGATCGCTTCTTCGAGGAACTTGTCGACCAGGATCGGGCGGTCGGGTGTCGCCTGCACGGCATTCTGCATGTACTGCTCGAGCGCGGCGTCGTCATAGACGATCTCCATCGCGCGCCCACCCAGGACATAGCTCGGCCGCACGATCACCGGATAGCCGATGCGGCGCGCGACCTCGAAGGCCTCGGCGGCATTTTTCGCCATGCCGCTCTCCGGCTGGTGCAACCCGAGCCCGCGCAGGAACTCAGTGAAGAGCTTGCGGTCCTCGGCGCGGTCGATCGATGCGACCGAGGTGCCGATCAACGGCGCGCCGGCTTCGTGCAGACCCGCGGCGAGGTTGAGCGGTGTCTGGCCGCCGAACTGCACGATGATTCCGTCGGGCTTCATCGCGTCGACGACCGCCATGACGTCCTCGTGCGTCAAGGGCTCGAAGAAAAGGTGATCGGACGTGTCGTAATCCGTGGACACCGTCTCGGGGTTCGAGTTGACCATGATCGACTCGATGCCCATCTCGCGCGCCGCGAACGAGGCGTGCACGCAGCAGTAGTCGAACTCGATGCCCTGTCCGATGCGATTGGGACCGCCGCCGAGGATCATGATCCGGCGGCCGGAAGGCAGCGGGGCTTCGGATTCGTCTTCCCAGGTCGAGTAGTAGTAAGGCGTGTAGGCCTGGAACTCCGCGGCGCAGGTATCGACCAGTTTGTAGCTGGGCTCGAGTGCCCATTGCTTGCGCAGCGCGCGGACTTCCTTCGTGGAGAGTCCCACGGCGAGCGCGATCTGGCGATCGGCGTAACCCAGTTTCTTCGCCGCGAGCAGACGCTCGCGCGTCAATTTCGCGCCGCCGAGTTCACGCTCGAAGTCGCACAGCTCGCGAATGTTCTCGAGGAACCACGGATCGATGTTCGTCGCGGCGAAGATTTCCTGGGTGCTCCAGCCGGCCATGTAGGCCGAGCGCAGCGCCAGGATGCGCAGTTCATTGGGCACGCGCAGCGTCCGGTTCAAGGCATCGGGATCCGCGGCCAACAGGTCGGCGGGATTGCGCGGATCGAGTCCCATGCCCGGCCGGCCGGTCTCCAGGCCGCGCACGGCCTTCTGCAGCGCTTCCTTGAAAGTGCGGCCGATCGCCATGGTTTCGCCGACCGACTTCATCTGCGTCGTCAGCGTCCCGTCCGCACCCTTGAACTTCTCGAAGGCGAAACGCGGGATCTTGACCACCGCGTAGTCGATCGCCGGCTCGAAACAGGCCGGCGTCTTGCGCGTGATGTCGTTGAAGATCTCGTCGAGCGTGTAACCCACGGCCAGTTTCGCGGCGAATTTCGCGATCGGAAAGCCGGTGGCCTTCGAGGCTAGGGCCGAGCTGCGCGATACGCGTGGATTCATCTCGATCACGATCATGCGGCCGGTCTTGGGATCGATGGCGAACTGCACGTTCGATCCGCCGCACTCGATGCCGATCTCGCGCATGACGCGGATCGACGCGCTGCGCATGTTCTGGTACTCGCGGTCGGTCAGCGTCTGCGCCGGCGCGACGGTGATCGAGTCGCCGGTGTGCACGCCCATCGGGTCGAGGTTTTCGATCGAGCAGATGATGACCACGTTGTCGGCGCGGTCGCGCATCACCTCCATCTCGAATTCCTTCCAACCGATCAGGCTTTCTTCGACCAGCACTTCGCTGTTCATCGAGAGCGCGAGTCCGCGCCCGACGATTTCTTCGAACTCCTCGACGTTGTAGGCGATGCCGCCGCCCGAGCCGCCAAGCGTGAATCCGGGGCGGATCACGCAGGGCAGTCCGATCTGCGCCAACGCGCGCCGCGCGTCGTCCATGTTGTGCGCCACGCCGGAGCGCGCGGTCTCCAATCCGCAGGCGGTCATCGCTGAGCGGAAAAGGTCGCGGTCCTCGGCCTTGCGGATCACTTCCGCGCGCGCGCCGATCATCTCGACCCCCAGGCGGTCGAGCACGCCCGAGTCGTACAGGCCAAGCGCCGTGTTCAATCCGGTCTGACCGCCCATAGTGGGCAGCAGAGCGTCCGGCCGTTCGAGCTCCAGGATCTTGGTCAGCGCAGCTACGGTGATCGGCTCGATGTACGTCGCATCGGCCGTATCCGGATCGGTCATGATCGTCGCCGGATTGGAGTTCACCAGGATGACCCGGTATCCCTCCGCGCGCAGCGCCTTGCAGGCTTGCGTGCCGGAGTAGTCGAACTCACAGGCCTGCCCGATGATGATCGGACCGCTGCCGATGATCAGGATGGACTTCAGGTCGGTGCGGCGGGGCATGTAGGGCAGCTAGTCGATTCGGCGTGGGGGACTCACGAACGCGCCGTTGTGAGGCAAACTGCGGGATTGAAACAAACCCAGCGCGGACTGTCGACGAAAGAGCGCGCTCGCGCCCCCAATACCGCTCATCAAGGGTCCTTCGCCGAGTCCTTCGTCAGCTGGCGCAGGATCTCGTCCGGCTTCGGGTCAGCCTCGACATCGAACGTCTCGAGCTCCTCGCCGTGGGGGTCGAGGTGGACCATTGGCGCCAGCAGGACCAGTTCGTGCAGTTGTTGGGGGAAGGCATACCCGCGCCCGCCTCCTGGGGGCGTCTCGCCCACTTTCCAGTCGACGACCATCCGCCCGCCGGCGCGGCCCTGTGCGCGCACACGTTCTTGGGCTTCGATCCACCAGGCAGTTCGATCTTGATCGTCCAGCTCGGTCGGTGAGCGCAGGTTGATCGTCCGCAGGCCGAAGCGAAAGCGCAGGAGGTAGTCGTGTTGCTGGTCGCGGGTGACCACCAGGTCTCCTTCCTGAAGAGGCTTCGGAGCGAATCTCTTCCTCCCGCCGGCCTCCCTCGGGCCGGGTTTGTCCTCGCCGGACGCGATCTGAACCCACTCGAGGCACGGGTCGGTGCGCTCCACGGCGATGCGCAAGCCATAGCTGAGCGCCAATTGAACACCAGATAAGATGAGGATGATCCTCCAGCGTCGCTCGCTCTGGAGTCGGGCGAGGTAACTCGCCAGTCCGAGCGCAATCAGCGGGCCCAGCACCCAGCCTGCCAGGTCCAGGTTGGGCGAGCCGCCTAGAAGCTTGACGCTGAGGGGCACGCCGGCGAAAGCGACGATCCAGGTCGGCGGCGCCGACTCCGTCTCGTCCGTCGGACGGCGCAACAACTCGATCAGCCCGAGCGCACCGATGCCGAGGGCCGGCACGACCACGAAAAGCCAGGTCAAGCTGTCAGGGGCTCCCAGGCTCCCCGTGCCCAGGAGTTTCAACCGGGTCGTGTGCCAGAGCGCTGAGATCTCAGTGCTCGACATCTCAGCCCGCGCGCCCACCAGGACCAAGGCTCCGAGCCCAACCAGGCCGGTGGCCGAGGCGAGCAACACTCTGGCACGCCTGGCCGGTGCGCCTCGCTCCGCACCGGGCGGCACGAGCCCGTTCCAAATCACGGCCGGCAACAAAAGCACCAGGTTCGGATCGAGCGCGCAGACCGCAAACCAGGTTCCGATCGGGCCCATGCTGCGCTCCGATTCCGTGTCGCGACCCGCCGAGCGGATCAGGCTCGAGAAAAGGATCGCGGAACCGAGCAGAGCGGGCGCGGAAGGCCCGGGCAGCGTCGCCGAAAGGATTGCGACCGGCGACGCCAGGACGAGCAGCGCGCTGACACACGACGCGAGCCTCGACAGCCCGAGCGAAAGGCTAAGGCGCGAAAGGACCGGATAGGTCGCGGCCCAGCATGCAGCGGCGATCAAATACCAAGCGCGCTCAGCTCCGATCGAAGGGAGAAGTGCGAGCACCCGGGCGAGCGGCTGCAGCACGAGGTGCAGTGAGAACCACACGCCGCGATCGGTGGCCGTGACCAAGGCCGGCCCATCGCCGAGCAGGCGTTCGGTGGGGAATGCCAAGGCCAGGAGCATGAGCCCGGCGGCAACCACCACGTCCTGCCAGAATTCGCGCCGGTGGGACGCACCGATGGACTCGCCGACCAGGTCGCGAACGGCGAGCCTGGGGAACGCTTCGGCCGCCGCGTGGGCGTGGCCGCTCTGCGAGCCCAGGCCGGAGTCGAAGCCAGGGGCCGGGCGATCGAGTTGTCGACCGCCCGGCTGCCGCGGAGCGTGGGCGTGGG
>JAYUUV010000139.1:0-7530 GCA_043754695.1 Planctomycetota bacterium | reverse complement strand
CGCGTGACTCGCCGCTGCGCGCCAGTTCGATCGCCGCATCCAGTCGCTCGTCCGCACTCATGTTCTCGACATGCTCGAGCAACACTTGCGAAATCTCAGGCAAATAGGCCAGGCGCGCCAGCCCCTCGACCAGCGCCGTGCGTACAGGACCGGGCTCGCCGTCCAGCGTGTTGCGCACGGCCTCGACCGAGAGTACGTGCCCCAGACGCATCTGCGCGATCAACGCCGCCGCGCGCACAGCGATGTTGTCGTCGCTGCTGAGCGATTCGAGCAGATCGACGTAACGCAGTTCGCCCGTTCCGCCCAGTGTTTCGGCGATGCGCTGGCGCTTCTGGGGGTCGGGCGAGGCGATGTCGAGTTCGAGCAGGGAGAGCCCTTCGAAGTTGCCCGAGCGCACGAGCAGCACCGCCGCATAGGCCGAGAGGTCTGGAAAGGCGCGTGCCTGGCGCAGGATTTCCCCGCTCAATCCCTCGAGCCGGCGGTCGTCGATCTCGTAGAGCAGCTGCGCCCATTCGGTCTGATCCGCCGGAAACCAGACGCCGGCCTGGACCATGCGATCAAGCTCCGACGGGATCGAGTTGACCACCGGACGCAATCTCGCAGGCGACCCCGGCGCGAGCGCGATCTCCAGGAAGTGGTCGGCGGTGCCGACCCGCTGCAGTTCGCTCGCCGCGCCGTAGACCAGCGCATCCAGGAATTCGGAATCTTGCTCCAGGCTGGTCAACAGACCAGCGCGCCAGGGCTGGCCATCGATGAGGCCATAACGGCGCGCGGCTTCCCAGCGCAGCGCGAGCCAGGTACGTCCGCAGGCAAAGTTCGGCGCGGCCTTGGGGTCCGTGGCAAAAAGGAGCGCGAGTTGTGCCGTGGCGGGATCGGCCGCGCCCGGCTCTGATTGTTTGGCGAACAAAGTCTGCGCGTATTGGCCGGGCAGGCGCGCGAGCGAAAAGAGCGCGGCCTCGCGCACCTCGGCCACCCCGGAGCGCGCCAGCCGCGCGAGAAGATCAGGGGCAGCAAGACCACCTTCGCCAAGTCCCAGCAGCGCGGCCTGGCGATCTGCAGGCGCGCCCTCGACAGCCCAGGACTCCAGGCGCGGGCTCATGCCGCGTTCCGCGGAGGAACCCAATGCGAACAGGGCGATCGGCCGCAGGTTGGCATCCAAGCCACCCGCCAGGGCCGCGAGGGCGAGTTCGGCGGAGTGCGCGTTGAAGGAAGCCCGTTGGCTGCGCTCCAGCAGCACATCAAGCTCGGGGAGAGTCTGTACGGAAGCGCGAGCGCGGTCGGCATCCTGAATCAGGCTTGCCCCACGCGCGGCCTGCGGCTGCGGGGCGGCCGAGGAGACCTGGAGCAGTGCCAAGGGCAGCGCCAGCAGAGCCAGGGGCAGGAGCAGTGGCTGTTGGGGGCGCATGCGGGGAGGGGAGGCGTATCGGCTTTTCGAGCCAAAGTGCTCGATGGCGACCCGGCCAAGATCGTCCCCGGACTTGGACGAGTCAACGGTCGGCCCGCATCCAAAGCGTTTTGTCAGCTTTTCGAGGCCGGGCCGAGCGCCTCTCCCGTGGACCGGCTCGGCTCAGCGAGCCTCCAGGTGCAAGACGATTTCGCGCCGTTCGTGGCCCAGGGGCAAGAGTACGTTCACGGCCTCGCGACCGTCGTCCGCGCGCGCACGTACCTCGCCCGTCGCGCCCAGGGCCAGACCGCGAAGCTCGAAGCGGCCCTGCCCGTCGGTGCGCGTGGTCTTGCCGCCTGGCCCGACCACGCTGACACCGGCGGCGGGCGCGCCGCTCTTCAGGTCGATCACACTGCCGCAGACGATGGCACTGCCCTCAGCGGGCGACTCCGGCCGGCTGGTTTCGCCAGGCGATCCGGCCTCGCCCTTGTTGTGGCACGCGCACACTACGGGAAGCAGTGCGACGAGGAGCGTCGCAAAAGCGCCGCTGATTCCAGAGAGTCTCATGCTTCCGGTTCTCCAAGCAGTGCGACGACTTCGTTTCGTCGCTGGTCGCGCAGTTTTTCGTTCGAGGCTTCGAGATTCAGGCGCAGCAGCGGTTCCGTGTTCGAAGCGCGCACGTTGAACCACCACCATTCCTTGGCTTTCAAGTCGCCGTACTCGACCGTGATCCCGTCGAGTTCGTCCTGGCGTCCGTCGGCGTAGCGCGCTTTGAGCAGCGCGATCGCCGCCGCCTTGTCCGCGACGTGGAAATTGATTTCTCCCGTCGAAAAATAACGCCGCAAACCCGCCACGCGCTGGGAGAGCAGGATGCGCGGCTCGCGCGAAAGAAAATTGAGCGCGGTGACCATCGCGATCACGCCCGAGTCGCTGACGAAGTTGTCGGCGAAGTAGAAATGGCCGGAAAGTTCGCCGCCGAAGATCGCGCCGTGGTCGCGCATCGTGGCCTTGATGAACGAGTGGCCGACGCGATCGCGCAGCGCGATGCCGCCGGCCTTCTGAATCTCTTCCTTGACCACCCATGACGAGCGCAGGTCGTAGACGACCGCGCGCGAAGGCTTCTTGCCGAGCAGTTCGCGCGCGATCAACGCGGTCATCAAGTCGGCGGAGACCGTGCGCCCGCTCTCGTCGACGAAACAGCAGCGATCGGCGTCGCCGTCGAAGCCGACGCCCAGCTCGACCTTTTTCGCGCGCACCAGTTCGCGCACCGGATCGAGGTTCTCTTCCTTGATCGGATTGGCTTCGTGATTGGGGAAGCGGCCGTCGGGCTCCATGAACAGCGTGGTCGCGCGCACCATGGGCAGGCGCTCGAGGATCGACGGCAGCGTGTAACCCGCCATGCCATTGGCCGCGTCGATGGCGATCGTGATCGGCCGTTCGATGCGCGCGAAACTCGCGACGTGGTCGGCGTAGGCGGCGAGCAGGTCAAGTTGCACGACTTTGCCGCGCGTCTTCGAGGGCTCGGGGTAGGGCTGCTTCGAAAAGCGTTCGAGATCCAGGATCCCGTTCGCCGCGGAAATCGGCCGTGCGCCGCGTGCGCAAAGCTTCATTCCGTTGTACTCGCCCGGATTGTGGCTGGCGGTCACGTTGAGACCGCCGTCGACGTCCTGGGATCCGATCGCGAAGTAGGCCATCGGCGTCGAAGCGAGACCGATGTCGATCACGTCGCAGCCCTCGTCGCAGATGCCCTCGATCACCGCGGCCGCGATCATGGGCGAGTGCGTGCGCATGTCGCGGCCGACCAGCAGGCGCTTGGCCTTCAGGAGCTGCGCGAAGCCACGGCCGATTTTTTTCGCGAGCGCGGCGTCGAGTTCCTGAGGAACGAGCCCGCGAATGTCGTATGCCTTGAAAATGCCCATGTAGTCGCTGTCGCCAAAAATTTCCGGACGAGGGAGCGGCGCAGGATAGCCGCTGGCTCCGGCGCGCGCACGGCTTGCCCGATCGCTTTCGAGCGCCCGTCCGGTGCCTGGCACCGTACAGGCGTCAGCCCGCTCGCAAAATCCGCCCCGCCGCGTCCTGCAAACGCGTCACATCCTGCGGCCCGACATCCATGTGCGTCACGAAACGCAGGCTCTTCGTCGTCATCGGCAAGACGAGCACGCCAAAAGGCAGCAGCGCAGTCTCCAGCGCCGCCGCGTCGAAACGCGGATGGTCCACGCGCACCATGACGATGTTGGTCTGGACTTCGTCCGGCGGGCAAGTCAGGCCCGGCAAGCCGTGCAATGCGCCGGCCAAGGATTTTGCCAGCGCATGATCCTGCGCCAGCCGCGCCACGTTGTGCTCGAGCGCGTAGAGTCCCGCCGCCGCGAGCAGTCCGGATTGCCTCATCCAACCGCCCAGCCTTTTGCGCACGAGTTTCGCGCGTTCGATGAAGCTCTCGTCGCCCACGATCAGCGATCCGACCGGCGCACCGAGCCCTTTCGACAGGCAGAACGAAACCGAATCCGCGCAGGCCGCATAACGCTCCGCGGAGATGCCCGAAGCGACGACCGCGTTGAACAGCCGCGCGCCGTCCATGTGCAACGGGATTTTGGCCTTGCGCGCGAACTCGTAGGTGTTCCGCAGCGATTCGAGCGGGATCACGCAGCCGCCGGCCACTTCGCCTCCGCCCATGAAACTCTGCTCGACACAGATCAGCGCGGTCTTCGGGCAATGCACGGACGTCGGGCGCAACACGCGCTCGAGTTCGCAAGGCTCCAGCGGCCCGCTCGGCGAATCGAGCGTCAGCGACTGCAAACCGTGCAAGTATCCGGCCGCGCCGGCTTCCCAGGTCACGATGTGCGAAGTGCGCTCGGCGATGAGCTCGTCGCCGGGCCGCGTCCAGGCTCCGAGCGCCACTTGATTGGCCATCGTGCCCGAGGGCACGAACAGCGCGCGCGCTTTGCCCAGCAGACGCGCCGCCATTTCCTCGAGCCGGCGCACGGTCGGATCGCCGTCGAGCACGTCGTCGCCAAGTTCAGCGGACGTGATCGCCGCCAGCATCGCGCTGCTTGGGCGTGTGACCGTGTCGCTTCGGAAATCGCTCGGCCGCGAACCCATCGAGTCAGCGCTTCGCGCCCGCGGCCGCCAGGCAATCCTTCACACGGCGCAGGGCTTCGCGGATGTTGTCGGTGCTCGAGGCGTAGGAAAAGCGCAAGAATCCCTCGCCGAAATGCCCGAAGGCCGTGCCCGACAGGATCGCGACGCCGGCCTCGTTCAAGAGTTTGACCTCGAGATCCTTCGAAGCCATGCCGGTGCCCGTGATATTCGGAAAAGCGTAGAACGCGCCCTTCGGCATCACGCAGCGCATTCCGGGAATGGCATTGAGTCCGTCGACAATCAGGCGGCGACGCTCGTCGAAAGTGCGCATCATCGCTTCGACCGGACCTTGGGGCCCAAGCAGCGCTTCGCGGCCGGCCATCTGCACCGCTGCGCTGGCGCAGGAAGTCGAGTTGATCTGCAGACGCTCGGCGTGCGCGACGAGTTTCGCCGGCCAGATGCCGAAGCCCAGGCGCCAGCCGGTCATCGAAAAAGTTTTCGACCAGCCGTCGAGCAGGATCGTGCGCTCGCGCAGCGCTTCGTAGCTCAAGAAGCAGGTGTGTTTTTCACCGTCGTAGGTCATGCGCGAATAGATCTCGTCGGCCAGGATCGCGACGTGCGGGTGGGCTTCGAGACCCTTGGCCAAAAGATCGAGTTCCTTCTTCGAGACCACGCCGCCGGTGGGATTCGCGGGCGTGTTGAAAATCAGGAGCCGTGTGCGCGGCGTGATCTTGGAGAGCACGTCGTTCGCGCTGAAACTGAAGGCGTTCTCCTCGCGCAGCTGGATGGGCACCGGCGTGGCGCCCGTGAAACGGATCAGCGATTCGTAGATCGGAAAACCCGGATTGGGATACAGGATCTCGGCGCCCGGCTCGCCGAACATTTCGATGGCGTAGGCCATCGTCGGCTTGCCGCCGGGCACGATCACGACGTGATCGGGATCGACCTTGACGCTCCATTGGCGCTGCATGTATTCGGCGACGGCCTCGCGCACCTGCGGCAGGCCCTTGGCCGGCGTGTAGAAGTGCAGGCCGTCGCGCAGCGCCTTGATGCCGGCTTCGACGATGTTCTCGGGCGTGCGGAAATCGGGCGAGCCGATGCCGAGGTTGACGATGCTCTTGCCCTGGGCCTCGAGGGCGCGGGCGCGCGCCAAGACTTCGAAAGCGGACTCGGTCCCCAGCTGGGACATGCGGTTGGCGAGCTTCAATTGCGCGGAACTCATCGATTCTCCTGGTGCGAAAGCTGCGAATGCGAGCGAAGAGCGTACGCGGCAAGCCGCGGCGGTCAAGCGCGGCGCGGACGAAGCGCCCTCAATGCTGGAACAAGGCGAGCGCGACCACGCCGGCCCAGGCCAGCGCATTGGCCACGAACATCGCATCGCCGCCGAGCAGCACGCGCGTCGGATTCCCGCCGGCCCGGCTGGTCTGCACCAGGAACATGTAGCGCGCGATGCCGAAGACGACGAAGGGCACCGACCAGATCAGGCGCGTCGAGCCGAACTTCTTCACGGTTTCTTCGGCCACCGTGTACATCGTGTAGTTGACGATCGTCACCGCCGCGAGCACGCACACCAGCTGGTCGAGAAAGCCGACGGTGTACTCGCGCAGATTGGCACGGTGCGCGCCGCGCTCTTCGCCGAGCAACTCGATCTCCGCGCGACGCTTGCACAAGGCCAGGAAAAGCGCGAGGAACAGCGTGCAGAGCAGCAGCCAGTGCGAAATCTTCGCATTGGCCGCGATGCCGCCGGCGTGCACGCGCAGCAAAAATCCGCCGGCGATGCAGAAGGCATCGATCAGCACCATGTGCTTGAGCCGGATGCTATAGGCGAAGTTGAGCGCGATGTAGCCGCCGACGACCCAGACGACCGACCAGCCGTGATCGCCGGCGAGCCAACCTAGGAACAGCGACGCCGCAATGCACAGCGCGCTCGTCGTCAGCGCCAGCGGCACGGAGACTTCGCCCGCGGCGATCGGGCGGTGCTTCTTCGAAGGATGCGCGCGGTCGCTCTCGACGTCGAGCACGTCGTTGACCAGGTAGATCGCGCTCGCGCCCATGCAGAAGGCGAAGAACGCTTCGATTGCGTGCACGAGGTCTGAGTGATTCGCCGGATGCACGCGGCCGACTTCGCCATAGGCGAACGCGACGGCGGCGAGCACGAAGACGTTCTTGACCCACTGGTGGGGCCGCAGCGAGCGCAGCAGTGAGAGGGGTTTCATCGGGAACGCCGAGGACCCCGCCCGGCTGCCCGCTTCTTTCGGGTCGGCCGCACGGGGTCCTGGAGCGTGACGACTGAAAGTGCGCTAGTCCAGCGAGAGCTTTTGCAGGTCCTCGACCGGCGAGCCCGGGCCGACGATCAGCTCTTCCTTTTCTTGGAGCTTGCCTTCCTTGATGAGTTCGGCGAGCTCGAACGTCTGCGGGGCACCGTCACCGTAGAGCACGACCGTGGAAGTGGAGTGGTTCATTCCGCCGTCGTTGTCGTCGGCCACCAGCGGTTCCTTGGCCGACAAGAATTTCTTCAGCGGGTACTGCTTGTTGTCGCGGCCCGCGTAGGAGGACCACGTCCCGTCGATGGGCGCGAGATCGCCGTACCAATCCTCCTTGGGCATGCCCTTCGTGCCGGGCGGAATTTTCACCGAGGGGCAGTTCAACTTATCGACGCTGCGGCTGTCGTTCTCAAAGACCTTCATCGAGATCAGTTCAGCGAAGAATCGGACGCCAGTCTCGCTGGGATAGCGGTCGTACTTCGCCTTGAACAGGATGAAACCCTTGTAGATTTCCTGCAGGTTCTTCTTGCAGGCCGTGACCTCGGCCTGGTCTACGGCGGCCTGGATCCTGGGCAGCAGCGCCACCGCGAGGATGCCAATGATCAGGATCACGGCCAGCAGTTCGACCAGCGTGAATCCCGCGCGCGCGGCGCGAGCAAAGGGGCGGAAGAGTTTCATCGACGAATAGGAGCCCATGACGGGCGCTGGCGGAGATGGACGGATCGGTCTTCGGGGTTGTACCCCATCGCTGAGCGTCAGTCACCGTTGCGGAAACCGGCGGTACGGAGCCAGCCTCGACTCCGC
>JAYUUV010000138.1:0-27723 GCA_043754695.1 Planctomycetota bacterium | reverse complement strand
CCAATCGACGGTTCGCGCGGGATGCGGGAGTTTCGCGGGCGCGATGCTCCACCATTTTCCGTCCCACGGCTCGCAGACGCGCGCGAGGACAGCGAGCGTGTGCAACGCAGCGGCGCGTATGCGCGGATTGCTGCCAGATTTTCCCCCTCGAGCGAGGGCAAGGATTCCACTCAGTTCGAGGTCCTCGAACGGGCCGCGCGGCGGAGCCTCCTCCATCGAGCCGCGCCGCGTCTCGGCCATTCGAGTCGCGACGTCTTCGACGGCGTCAAGCAGTTCAAGGGCTTGGGGTTCGCCGTCGTCGAGGAACAGTGCAAAGTGCGCAGGCGAGATGTGGCTCGAAGCGATGGACCGCCAAACCTGTTTAGCCTGGGCATTCTCGCAGGCGACCCTCCATGCTTCGGCGCGAAGTCCGCTCTCCTTTGTCCGCGATTCGTCCATCCACGCTTCATCACGGGCCGCTAGCAACAATTCCAAGGCTTCCCTGCGAACTGCTGGAGACTCGTCGGAGAATCCGATCGGAGCAAGGGCACGGGGGCCTTCAAGATCAGCGGTGTCCCCGACGCTCTCCTCCCTGGGTGCCATTACGGCGCACAACGTGGCAAGTGCGACCCGGCGCAACTCTGAATCCTCAGCTTGTGTCAGCGACAAGAGTTTGTTCGCGATTTCCTCACCCGACGGTTGAGTGATCCAAGCTCCACGCAAGGGCTCGAGCATTTCGCGCGCGACGTAGAAACCGTGGAGTGCGCTCCTCCCATTGATACTGAGTGCTGCGATCAAGGCTCCTTCGTCGTGCTTCAGCTCGATCTCCTCCTGCGCAAGCAACCGCGTCCGCCAACCATCGCTCGCCAACCGCTGCGCAAGCGTCGCATTCTTCCCGACGCGCGCATCGACTCCGCCCGGCGCGCGACCGGCGTCATCACTCTTGCGCACGCGCCACAGCCGGCCGGTCTCTTCCTTCGAAACCCAACCGCCAAAGCCCCAATCGCTCACGTACAAGAAGCGGCCATCCGGCGACTCGCAGACATCCGTCGGGTGAAAATTCACAACCTTGCCCGGCTGCAGGAACTCTTCCATCGCCGCGACTTTGAACGTCCCGCCGTCGCGCTCGAGTTGGAAGCGTCGCAACGTCTGATCGCCCCACTCGCAGAAGAACAAACTGCCTTCGTACGGCGCCGGCCATCCGCCTTCGCGTTTGACCAGTCCCCCCGTCGGCGAGCCTCCCCCGTACTCCGCCATCGGCGCGAGAAAACGATTCGGCCGATCGTGGTAATCCCACGGATATCCGTAATAACCGCCGGGAACGACGTGCGTCAGGCGCGTCCACCAACCGAGACCATCATCAGTATTGTCGTACGTGAACATCTCGCCGTTCGCGTCCATCGCGACGTCGAGAATGTTGCGCAGACCGCGCGCGACGACTTCGAGCTTCGAGCCGTCGGGCCGCAAACGCACGACTCCCCCGCCGCGCAGCGAGATCGTCGAACCATCGGTACCGTGCGCGAGCGGAACGCCCTTGTCTCCGCAAGCGACGTAGAGATATCCATCCATGCCGTAGCGCAGGCCGGAAATGATGTGATCGTTGAATCCACCCGCGACTCCTGGCGCAACGGGCCCAAGATCGGTCAGCAATTCCTTGCGCTCTTCGGCTACACCATCTCCGTCGACATCGCGCAGCACCGTGAGGTGCGGCATGTTCATGACGTAGATCGCGCCGTCGATTTCCTCGAGGCCGAAGCTCGCGAAGAGCTTCTCGGCGAAGAGCGTGCGCGTAAAACTCCCATCCTCTTTCCAGCGATAGAGCCAGATGCGATCGAGCGGCTGGTCCGACGGCCCAGGCATGTCCATCGGATCCTCGGCGACGAGCAGCGATCCATCCGCGCGACAATGCACCGCCGAGGGCCAGCGCAAATTCGGCGCGCTGTCGACGAGGTCGACCACGAAACCGGTGGGCGCGACGAGCAGTTCGGGCGGAGACTGACTCGCGGCGGGCGCCTGCGCGACAAGGCCGATCGATACCAGGGCGAACAGACTCATCGCTACGCCTTGTTGGAAGCAACAGCCTGCCGCAACTCGCTCAGCAGAACTTTCGGGTCGAAGCGGTTGCCAAGCTCCTTGTGATAACCGCGCACCCATTGCTTGCCATCGACAAGCACGTACGGAATTGCCCGTTTTCCCGTCTCTTCTTCGAGTTTTTCCGCGGCGCCATCGACCGAGTCGATGTTGACTTCGTGCGTCGCAATGTTCGTGGAAGCGAGCCAGCGTTTGAGTCGCGTGCAGTCGGGGCACCAGGTCGCGCTGTAGACCGCGAGGTCGTGGCCGGCAAGAAAGGTCGTGTCGAGATCCATGGAATGATCAATCGTGTGACGGACAGACGAGTGTCGGCGTGTGCGTGCGACGCAACACGCCGTAAGCCACTGAACCCAAAAGTGCCGCGGCAAGTCCGGTGTGGCCGTGGGTCGACATCACAATCAAGTCGAACTCGTCTTGGATCTCGAGAATCGCTTGCTCAGGTCGATCGTCGATCAGCCGCGCATCCCACGGCAATCCGCGCCAATCGAACTCGCGCATCTCGCGCTCGAAGCGCTCCTTCGCGGCGGCGCGCAATTCGTCGAGCCCGAAGTCCATCGGCGCGAGCGGCGCCTCGGGGATTCCGTAGGCGACAAGTTCCGGCAGGCTGAAACAATGGATGGCGAGCAATCTTGCGCTGAGCATGCGCGCGAAGTCGCGGGCGATGGCCAGCGCCTTCAGGCTCGCAGGCGAGAGATCGACGGGTACCAGCAGCTTCTTTACCGGGCGCGCGCTCTTGGGCACGAGCAAGACCGGACACTTCGCCTGCGAAAGCACAGCGCGCGCTACACCGCCGAAATCGAGTTCCTTGGATTTGCCGCTGGTGCCGAGCACGATCAGATCGACAGCGCGCTCGCGGGCTTGGTCGAGCACGACTTTGGCCGGCTGACCCGCCACCACGCGCAGACGCGACAGCATTTCGTTCGGATCGAAACCCATTTGGCCGCTCTTGCCGGCTCGCGCCTTCCATTCATCCGCGAGCATCTGCTTGCGCTCGCTTTCGAGCGCGCTGGTCTCGGCCGGCGAGAGTCGCAGTCCGATCATGGTCGGTACCGGCAAGCCATGCAGCAATTCGAGCTGTGCGCCGGCGCTCGCGGCGAGCTGCGCCGCGAACACGAGCGCGGCATCGGACAGCCCGCCCTCGGAAACGGCGACCAGGATTTTGCGCGGAATCGTTGAAACGGTCATGGCGGGAAACTCCTCGAATCGTATCTGTGCGGTTGGCCCAGGGCTGTCAGCATAGTCTCCCCCGGCCCGGATCCCGCCCGCTCAGGTCGCGATGTACGTCCCTGTGAGCAGCGCCGTCGCCAGGGCGAAGTAGATCAAGAGCCCGGTCACGTCGACCAAGGTCGCAACGAAGGGCGCCGAGGCACTCGCAGGGTCGAGACCACAGCGGCGCAGGATCAGCGGCAGCATCGCGCCCGTGATCGTCCCCCACAGGACCACGCCGACCACACTGACGCCGACGGTAGCGGCGAGCATCATGTAGTGCGGTCCGTAAATGTCGTCGACCTGCTCCCAGATTGCGATGCGCAGCATGCCAATCAATCCAAGGATCAGTCCGAGCGCGGCGCCGGCGATCACCTCGCGGCGCAGGACTCGCAGCCAATCGGACAAACGCGCTTCGCCGAGTGCCATGGCTCGAATCACCAACGTCGAAGCCTGCGAGCCGGCATTGCCCCCGCTGGAAATGATCAGCGGCATCAAGGTCGCGAGCACCGCCGCCTTTTCGATCGACTCCTGATAGTGGCCGACCGCCGTGGCCGTGAACATTTCGCCGAGGAAGAGCACGGTCAACCAGCCGGCGCGCTTCTTGACCATTTGGAAGACGCTGACTTCCAAGTACGGCGCGCCGAGCGCTTCGCTACCCCCGATTTTCTGGATGTCCTCGGTGGCCTCTTCCTGCACGACGTCGACGATGTCGTCGACGGTGACGATCCCCTTCATGCGCCCCGACGCGTCGATCACGGGCAGCGCGACAAGGTCGTGTTGCGCAAACGCGCGACCGACGTGCTCCTGGTCCATTTCCTCGTGCACTTGCACCAGGTCGGTGTGCATCACGTCCTTGACCAGCGCAGCGCCCTTGGCCTGGAAAAGTTGGCGCAGCGAGACGACGCCGAGCAGATGCTGCTCCTGATCGAGCACGTAGCCGTAGTAAATCGTCTCCAGCCGCGCGTTGGCCTGCTTGCGCAAGTAGAGGATCGCTTCATCGACGGTCATCTCCGGCCGCACGCGAGCGAAGCGCGTGCTCATCAGACCGCCGGCGTCGTCTTCGGAATAGGCGAGCAGCGTGCGCACCTCGCGCCGCGAAGCCTCGTCGAGCATGTTGAGCATTTCCGCGCGCCACTCCGGCGACGCCTCCTGCAAAAGGTCGGCGCAGTCGTCGGGAGCAAGCGCGCGCAGCCAGAAGCGTTGCTCCGCCGCGCTCAGCGACGAGAACAAGGCCAATTGATCGATCGTCGGCAGCTCGATGAAGAATTCTTCGCCCTCGGTCGGGTTGAGCAGACGAAAGCCCTCGGCGCGTTCCGTGGCGTCGAGCACGCGCCACGCGTCGCGCAGATCGGCCGCTGAAAGCCGAGCGTCGAAGACGGGTTGTTCGAGCTCGCTCATGCTCCGTTCCGCTCCACGCGCTTTTGGGTTTCAGGGCTAGGGGACGATGGGATGCTGCCCCGAACTCCGTCGGCAAAAAAAATGCGCGAACGGGACAGGACTGGACGAATGCGCCCTCCGCGCGGCGCGGGTGCAATCTACTCCGCGTGCGCGCGAGGACGCAATCGCAGATCTTTGCGTACACGAAAAAAGATCAGTCGCGGATCTGAATTTCCGCGCGGCCGATGCGACCGACTTCGACTTCGAGCGAGGCCTGAGCGGACCCGCCGCTCGCGATTGAGGCGGTCAGGTAAAAGCTGCCGGCCGGCAGGAAGCGCGCGCGCACGATGCCGTTTCGGTCGCTCGTGCCATCGACGAAGCCGCCGAGCTGACCCGGGCCGCGCACGCGCGCTCCTTCGATCGGCTGACCCGCGCGGTTGAGCACGCGGATCTCGGCTTCGCCAAGGTCCGGCATGGTCTGGGGCGGAACGTCGCGGACCTCGCTCTTCGAGACATCGACGGCGACCACCGGGGCGATCGGGCCATCGGGAGCGCCGAAAATCACGCGGTACGCCCCCACCGGAACATCGCTGAAGCTATAGCGGCCTTCGGCGTCCGTGGCGACCGTGCGCAGGTCGGGTGCGCTATTGGTCATCAGCGAAACAGGAAGCCCCGCGAGTGGGGCGCCGCGCGAGTCGAGCACCAGGCCGCCCAGACGGCCGCCGGTTTCGAGCACCAGGCGGAAGGGCGGGACCTGGGTACCCGGTTCTCGGACCACGGTCAGCGGCTTCGAGGCCAGGCCGGCGGCGCGCGCCGAAAGCTGCGAACGTCCCGGCGGCAGGTCGAGGGTCACGATGCGATCGGCGGCGCTGAACGAAAAGACTCGTTCCGGGACGGAGTCGCTCGTCACCACCAGTTCGAACTGCGCCGGGAACGTTGCGCCGGGAGCGACATCGATCTGACCGCGCACCCGGCCGGAGGCGATAGCAGCCTGCTGATCATCGCTGGGCCGGCCCGCGGAAGTGATCGACTCGCGACCTTTGGCCGACTGCGCCCCGGCTGCGGCTGGAGCCTCGAGCTTGCCGAGAGCGCGCTCGAGCCCCACGGGCGACGAGACAAGCGGCTCGATCGACAGCGTCTGATAGAGGGCCCAACCGACAGCGAGGAGCAGCACGACGCCAAGCGCGATAAGGACGTTTCGTTGGGGGCCCACGCGTGCATCCTAGCTCAGCCAGTCCTGCCGCGGGTCAGGGCGGGCAGAGGGAACTGGGCCTGCGCGGTTATCTTCGCGCGCGATGGATCCCACTCAGCCGCACGCGCGACGTTCGCTTGCCGTCGAAGCGGCCTTGTTCGTCCCCGTCGCGGCCTTCGCCGGGCTGTTCGCGCACTTTCATCAAAAGGCCAATCTGATCCATCCTGAGGCGGCCCTCGATCGGCTTTGCGCCTACACGGCCGAGACGCCCTACCAGAATCGCGTGCTGGTTCCGACGCTGCTGCGGGCGATCGAAGCCACGGGGCTGAACGCGAAGTTCGGCTTCACGCAACTCGAGTGCGCGCTGGCGCTCGAGGCGCTGTGCGTGATCGGATTTTTCTATGCGCTGCGCGCGTTGCTTGGAAAATTCATCGCGGGCAATTGGCCGCCAACCTTGTGGGCCGCCGCGGGTCTGTACGCGCTGCCGTTCCACTACGTGCTGCCGCGCACCTGGCCCTATTGGTATCCGTGGGATCTTCCGGCGGTGCTGTTCACGACGCTTGGCGTGTTGTGGATCCGCGAGCAACGCTGGGCCTGGTACTACTGGATCTTTCCGTTCGCGACGCTGAACCGCGAAACGACTTCGTTCTTGATCGTGGTCTTCGCGTTGACGCAATTCGGAAAAATCCGCTGGTTCGATCTCGCGCAGCACCTTGCGGCGCAGTTCGCCATCTGGATCGGGATCAAGCTCTTGCTCAACTTCACGTTCTCGCGCAATCCTGGGGTCGGCGAGTATTACGCCGATGCGCTCAAGGACAATTGGACGCTGGTGAGAGTGCCGGCGAGTTGGGGGACGTTGGTCTTGGTCTTTGGATTCTTGTGGTTGCCGCTGCTCGTTTTCGCGCGTCACATCGAGGATCGCTTCGCGCGCCGTGCGCTCTACGTCGTGCCTCTTTTTTTCGCCGTCAGCTTCGTGCTCGCTCAATTCGACGAACTGCGCATCTACGGCGAGATGCTGCCCTTAGTCGTGCTCGCGCTCGCCTGCGGAGTCGAGAGTTGGCGGCAGAACCGATGAAACCAACGGTACGGAGCCAGCCTCGACTCCGCCGCTTTCCCCCACCCACCAACCCGCACCCGCCGCAGAATTCCGATTTTTCTGCCCACTTGCGCGCCCAGCCATAGTCGTGGAGTTGCGAGGGCAAAATGGCATGACACGAAATCCGCGAGAGGACGGGCCGGGGGTTTGGCACCACGTGATGAACCGCGGGATCGCGCGGCGAACGGTGTTTGAGGAACGCAGAGACGTGCGCTACTTCCTCTCGTGCCTAGCACGCGCTGTTCGCGCCGGTTGGATCGAGGTACACGCGTACTGCGTGATGACGACTCATTTTCATCTGCTGGTTCGCAGCCCTGACGCCAGCCTGTCGCAGGCGATGGAGCGAATCCTCAATGACTACGTCCGCTGGTTCAATCGCGGGCGCAAGCGCGACGGCTCGCTCTTTCGAGGCCGATTTCGCTCGCGGCGGGCGGACTGGGCCGGTTATCGGCGGCGACTCGTCTGTTACATCGACAACAATCCGGTGCTCGCGCGACTTGTCGCTCAACCCGACATCTATCCGCACGGCAGTGCGAGGCACTACGCGCACAGGAGCGGTCCAATCTGGTTGGAGCGCAGCTGGGTGGAATCGCAGGTTTGTTCCGAGACCGGTCAGAACGAGTACGACCCGCTCGAGTATCCGGCCTGCCTGGGTGGTGCTTGCAGTCCTGAGCTTGCGCGTGTCATCGAGCGGCGGATCGAGATTCGTGCCCCGAGCCACGATCCGCTTGACGAGCTGCTTGGCGCTGCGCCTGAAAGGGTGCTGGCGTGGATGCGCCGCAAAGCAGAACTCGCGGATGGCACGCGCATTGATCTCCCGGTGCTGGATGCCGAGTTGGTCACTCGGGTCGTGACCGAGGAACACGCAAGCAGGCCAGAGTTGCCGGTCAACTTCTCTCGCAAGCACTCGTGTGGCTGGCGACTGCTCGAAACGGCGCTACTGCGAGACATGTGCGGATGTTCGTGGGCCGACATCGGCGCGCGCATAGGTGTGGCTGAGCAGGCGGCCATGCGCGCCTATCGGCTTCACGCGCAAGCGCTGTCGGAGCTTCCGGAATACGCGGCCATTCTGAGTCGCGTCGTGTGTCGCGCGAATGAGCTGTGCTACGGAGCAAGTCTTAACGCCTTTGGATTCGACCGCACTCGTGCAGTGGCTCTGGGCGGTTCCAGTTCTCCGCGACCCCAGCTCGAAATCCCGAGTGAGAAGTGCGGTTGAATTGCGGTTGGGGTGAAGGGGCGAAAGCGGCGGAGTTGAGGCTGGCTCCGTACCGTTGATTTCGCTTCTTCGTACACTGCTTCGATGAAGGACATCGTCGTCGTGATCACGGGAGCGAGCGAAGGCATCGGTGCCGCGCTGGCGCGGGAACTTGCGGGACGCGGCGCGAAACTCGCGCTCATCGCCAGACGTGAACAGGAACTTTCGCTCGTCGCCGCTCAATGCGGCTCGCGCGCTATCGGAATCGTCGCCGATGCGACGAGTCGCGCCGAGGTCCGCTACGCCGTCACGAAAGCGATCGAGCACCACGGCAAAATCGACGTCTGGGTCAACAACGTCGGCCGCGGAATTTCGCGCGTGCCTTCGGCGCTGACCGACGAAGACATCGACGAGATGGTGCGCTTCAACGTCAAGACAGCGCTGTACGGCATGCAGGAAGTGCTGCCGCACTTTCAGCAGCGCGGCACGGGCCAGGTCATCAACGTCTCGTCGATGCTCGGCCGCATTCCCTTCGTGCATTTTCGCGCGGCCTACAGCGGCTCGAAGCACTTCCTCAACGCTTTGACCGCGAACTTCCGCATGGAGGTCCAAGAGAAATATCCGGGGATCCAGTTCTCGCTGGTCTCACCGGGTGTCGTCGCGACCGGATTTGGATCGAGCGCGCTGCACGGCGGCCCCGACTCGCGCACGATGCCCAATGCTCAGAGCGCCGAAGATGTCGCGCGCGTGATCGTCGAGGTGATCGAGACGCGCAGGGCCGATGCCCATACGTTCTCCGGCGCGCACGAGCGCGTCGTCGACTACTACAGTGGTCTCGGCCGCTGAGCGGGAGCTCGACGCCCGCGGTTTGCCTTTCACCCGGCCAGGGAGTCCGCGACGGCCTCCTTCTCCTCGGCGCAGTCCAAGGCGTTCGAGGTCGACCGGCTTGGATCGCCCGAAAGGTGGCAGGTCGTGGCCCGCCCCGTACGCGGAAAGGCCTATTCAAGGGCTGTGGACACAGCGAACGGCCCGCCGCGGGTTTCCAGAAGCCGAGAGGCCTGTCCACAATATGTACACCTCGTCGGCGTTTTTACGGTATATTCGCCGACGATGTTGACACGTCGACTACGCCCCCCGGACGACTCGTTCTTCCTGCTCGGCGCGCGCGGAACAGGCAAGACCACCTGGATCCAGCAGCATTTCAGCGGCTCCCCCCAATACGACCTGCTGCTTTCGTCGGAGAGCCTGCGCCTCTCCCGCGACCCGTCGCAGTTCCGTGCCGAATGCAATGCGCTTGCGGACCGCGCGTGGATCGTCGTCGATGAGATCCAGCGCGTACCCGCCTTGCTGGATGAAGTCCAGCATCTGATGACGAAGAAGCGCCAGCGCTTCGTGCTGTCAGGTTCGAGCGCGCGCAAGCTGCGCCGCAGCGGCGCCAACCTGCTCGCCGGCCGCGCCGAGACGCGCAACATGTTTCCGTTGACCTCAGCCGAGATCGGCGATGAACGAGAGCTCGACATGGTCCTCACGCAAGGCATGCTGCCGCTCGCGGTGACCCGCGCAAGACCGGCTGCGTTCCTGCGTTCGTACTGCGAGGTGTACTTGCGCGAGGAGATCCAAGCGGAGGCGCTGGTGCGACAGATCGGCCCCTTCGCCAGATTCCTCGAGGTCGCCGCGCGCATGAACGCGCAGGCCACGAACGTCGCCGGCATCGCCCGAGACAGCGGCATCGCGCGCCAGACGGCGCAGGAATTCTTCCAGATCCTCGTGGATACTTTGCTCGCCAGTTGGCTGCCGGCGTGGAAACTGAAGCGCGCCGTCAAGCAAATCGCACATCCGAAGTTCTATCTGTTCGACACCGGCGTCGTTCGTCAACTGTCCGGACAAGCGCACCTGCCGATGCACGCTGAAGAACGCGGCTTCCTGTTCGAGACCTTCCTGTTGCACGAACTGCGGGCATATCTGCACTACTCAGACCTCGAGTATCCAATCGCCTACTGGAAGACCCGGGACGGTGCCGAGGTGGATTTCGTCATCGATACCCCAAGTGGCCTCGTCGCCATTGAAGTGAAGTCGGCGGCGCGGTGGGACACGAGCTGGTGCCGCGGCCTCGCGAAACTGCGCGAGCTCCAACCGAAAGGCGTGCTTGCGACGTACGGCGTCTACACCGGGGAGCGCGCCTCGGAGCATGACGGGGTCCGCGTCCTGCCGTGGCGCGAATTCCTGGCCCAGCTGTGGCAGGGAAAACTCTTAGGCTGAAGAACTGGCCGGGCCGCCAAGGCTTCGTCGCGCTCCGAGTCGCAAGCTTGCGCGCTGGGGGTTCGCTCCTGACTACCGTTCAGGTTCCGACTACGAACTCGAGCCCGTCGGACAATATCGCGTCCAATGGCGGAGTGAAACCCGGATCGCGGCCCCACCATTGACAGTCGACGACAGTCCCAGGCCACAACAGCGCCGGCGACGGATGGCCGCCAAGTTGTCCGCGCGCGAAAGCACCGAACTCGAGCGCAAAGCGCCCATTGCAATCGAGGCCCGGCGATAGTCCGCCGGAATTCACGGGCAACGTGCGTCGGATCGGCGGCGAGAGCTTCAGGCGGCCGCCGCTGAACGGCAGATCGGCGCGACCGTGCAAGCTGTAGAGCAAAAGCCCGGTCTGATGCGACGGCACGCGCCAGCCGAACACGCAAAATTCGGCGCTGGTGCTCGCGCCGAGCACACCGCTCGCCGTGATACGCGGCACGCAGCTCGCTCCGAGCGAACTCACGCGGCCGATGCCATAAGTCGCAAGTTGCTGAGGCGCAGCGTCGTAGTAAATCGTTCCGTTCCAGATGCGCGGCGAAAAACTCCCGCCGGTGAAGAGCAGGGGCTTCGAGATTCCAAAGCGCAACGTCAGGTCGGCATTGGCAACAGTGAGCGGCGCGCCGCCCGGCAGCGTGTACCAGGGTCCGTTGCCGGTGATGTACAACGCGATCCCGTGCAGTCCCGGCCCAAGAAAAAAGTCCGCGGTGTCCACGCGCACCGGAATGTTGAGCGCCATAGGCTGCGCCGTCGCGCTCGCGACCAAAGTCCAGGCGCCGGGCTGCGCGTCCTTGCCGACAAAACTGCCGCTGGTGATGTAGACATCGAGTCGGAAGTCCGCCGGCGGAGGAAGCCCGCCGAGGTTGAGGTCGAAACCCGTGATCGAGAGACCGCCCGGCCGCGTCACCTGGATGTCGAATAGGTTGCCGCCGTTCTGCACCCCGGCGCTGCCCTCGAAGAGTGTGCTCAGCGAACCGCCGCCGGCCCGGGCGGGCGCGCACCAGAAAAACAGCGCGAGTCCGAATGCCAGCGCGGCTCGAGCTCGAGCGACAGGGAGATTGGACATGGCGGCGTGATCGGCCGCCGACTCCGACAACACGAGCCCCGGCGGACCGCTCAGGCACTAGCCCGCAATCCCGGCCCCGGTTACGGGACTATTGGATCACGCGCATCTTTCCGTCGTTGTCCGGCGGAGGCGCGTTCGGGTTCTTCTTCAGTTCCTGCTTCCAGTTGAGCATGCGCGCCTTGGCCCCCGCCGCCTCGGCCTCGGGGATCTTGCCCTGGCGCTGCAGGAAGATCGAAAGGCTCGTGTACGCGAACGGATCCTCGGGCGTGATCGCGATCACGCGCTGAATGGTCGCGATCGCTTCTTCGTGGCGGCCGAGCTTCGATTGCGAAATCGCCACGGCGTTCAACACCTCGGGAGAGTCCGGCGACTGCTCGAGCGCTTTCGCGTACTCGAGCAGCGCGTCCTCGAACTTGCCCTGGCCGAAAAGCTTCAGCCCGGCCATGTGGTATTGAAGCTTCGGATCGGCCATCGATTCTCTATAGCACCTGTTCGATGTTGAGCGCCGCGAAACCCTTGTCCGCATAGTTCTTGCGGAAAAGATCGCGCAGCTTCAGCGCCGCCGCGTCGTAAGCCGCCTTGTCGCTCCAGGTGTTGCGCGGATTGAGGATCTCCGGCGGCACGCCAGGGCAGGACTTCGGCATCTTGAGATTGAGCACGGGGTGTTGCTCGGTCGCGACGTTGTCGAGATCGCCGCGCAGCGCCGCGTTGAGCAGCGCGCGCGTGTGCCCGATCGAGATGCGCTTGCCCTTGCCGTAGGCGCCGCCCGACCAACCGGTGTTGAGCAGAATGCAGCGCGCATGGTGCTGCTCCATCTTCTTCTGCAGGAGTTTTGCGTACACGCTGGGCTTGTGCGCCATGAACGGCGCGCCGAAGCAGGCCGAGAAAGCCGCCTTCGGTTCGGTGACGCCGACTTCCGTGCCCGCGAGCTTCGCGGTGAAACCCGAGACAAAGTGGTACATGACCTGCTTCGAATCGAGGATCGACACCGGCGGCAGCACGCCGAAAGCATCGGCGGTCAGCAGCACGATCGTCTCGGGATGCGGCCCCTGCGCATTGGGCATAACGTTCGGATTCGCGTCGAGCGGATAGGAAAAACGCGTGTTCTCCGTGATCGATTTGTCGTTCAGGTCGAGTTCGTCGGGATGGCATTCCGACATCTTCTTGCCCTTGAGCGGCGGAACGTTTTCGATGATCGTGCCCGGCTTCGACAGCGCGGCGGCGATCACGGGCTCAGCCTGCTTGTTGAGGTCGATCAGCTTCGCGTAGCAGCCGTCTTCCAGGTTGCACAGGCCGTTGTCGCTCCAGATCGTCTCGTCGTCGCCGATCAGGCGCCGATCGGGATCGGCCGACAACGTGGTCTTGCCCGTGCCCGAAAGGCCGAACAGGATCGCTCCATCGCCGCGCGGCCCGACGTTGGCCGAGCAGTGCATCGAGAGCAAACCCTCTTGCGGCATCAACAGGTTGCCGACAGTGAAAATGGTCTTCTTGACCACGCCGTTGTAGTCCGCGCGGCCGGCGACGAGACAGATCTTGTTGCGCACATCGATGATGATCGCCGCTTCCGAGCGCGAACCGTCGCGCGCCGGATCGCAGACGAAAGACGGAGCGTTGAGCATCGTCCAGCGCCGGCCTTCGACATCCTTCACGCCCTTCAGGTTCTTCGGGAACATATTGTGCGCGAACATCGCGTGCGTCGCGTACTCGCCCACGAAGCGGTACGGGATCGAGAAGGCCGGATCCGAACCGACGAAAACGTCCTTGACGTAGAGCGTGGCCTTCTTTTCGTTCAGGTGCGCGACGACGCGCTTGAGCAGACCCTCGTATTTGACCGGGTCGTACTTGTTGAGGTCGTCCTTCCACCAGATGACGTTTTCGACCTCAGGCCAACCGACCGCGTAGGTGTCCTTGACGCGCCGGCCGGTGCAGTCCGGGTCCGTGTAGTAGACCAGTGGCCCCTTGACCCCGAGCTTGGTCGGGAATGCCTTCTGGGCATCCGACGGCCCATCCTTGGTGACGCGGCCGCGGTCGTTCTTGATCGCCTCTTCGAACAGCTCTTCCTTGGACAGGTTGTATTTAAGAGTGACGGAGCTGAGGCCGAGGATTCGTCGCAGGTCCGCGGCGTAGTTCGCGGCGGGTTGGGTCGAGGAGGTCGTCATGGGGGGTGGGGTCGAAGGAAGCGGTGAGGGCACCTCTGGCGGGCAGGTGATTTCGCAGTTCGTTGCCGGATGGCGAGCCTGACAGTCTAGCCGGACGTATCCCCGGCGCCAGAGGAGCGAGCGGGCTGCAATCCCGGCCGATCGAGGCCTCGGCTCGCCCCAACCCCTCCAAGCGCGAAAACCGGTCGCCCACCTGGGAGCGCGTCGACCCGCGCTCCGCCCAACCGTCGCGGGCTGGGTCTTCACGAAGTCGGGCCGGGCGCAGCCCAAGTGCTCAGTGGTGGAACCACACGCGCACCGGTCCGGCATTGTCCACCGACTCGAGCAAGTCGAGGTCGCCGTCGCGATCGACGTCCACGAGCCGCACGCAGCTCGTCTTGTAATTGCCGAGCGCTAGCGTCGAGTCCACGAACTGCCCCAGTCCATCGTTGAGCCAGACCTGATTGGGCACGCCGATATTCGAGTTGTTTCCGAACACCAGATCGATGTCGCCATCTCCGTCGACATCTCCGGTCGCGACGGACTGACTGGACTGGACAGGAAACGTCTGCCCGTTGGTCAGGAACATTCCCAACCCATCGTTGAGGTAGACCTTCGGTGCCGACGGCGCATTCACGTTCCCTTCGACCATGTCGAGATCGCCGTCACCGTCGAAGTCGGCCAATTCGACGCTCCAATGGTCCATGGTGTCCAGGACCTGATGCGAATCGACGAGGTAGCCGTTCCCCAAGTTGAAGTAGACGTGATTGGATTGGGCCATCCCGATGCTCGTGACGACGAGGTCGAGATCGCCATCGCGATCGAGATCGCCGGCCGCGGCGCCGCGTGCTCCGAAATTCCCGAGCGCGATGCCGGTGTAGAAGAAAGTACCCGCGCCATTGTTGAATCGCACGCGCGACACGCCGTCGTTGATGGTCACGAGGTCGTTGTCGCCGTCACCGTCGATGTCGGCGAGCACGATCCCGATCGTAGTCTCGCCATAAATTGTCTGGCCCGCGGCGAAGAAGCCGCTTCCGTTGTTGATCCAGACGCGCGTTGGCTGCAGGTTGTCCCACGTTCCGGTCACGCAGTCGAGATCGCCGTCGCGATCGATGTCCGCCAGGGCCACGGCGCGCGTCTTCTCGGCTGGCCCCATGGTCTGGCTGGTCGTGAAATTGCCGGCGCCGTCGTTCTTGAGCACGCGCGTCGGCTTGTTTTCGAGCGCTGCGACGAAATCGAGATCGCCGTCCCCATCGATGTCCCCAGTCGCGATCAGGTGCGTCATTTCCGGAGGGAGCGTCGGCACGGCTTCGGTCCAATTCGCCGCGCCGCTCGTTCCGCTGAGCGAGTTGAGCCACACGCGCTTAGGGTGATTGTCGCTGCCCACGACCAGGTCCGAATCGCCGTCGCGATCGACGTCGCCTTCCGCAAGCCACACGCCCGCGCTGCGGCCGTGCTCTTCGTCGAGGAGCGTAAACCCGAATCCAGTTCCGCTGTTTCGCAGCACGCGCAGTCCAAAATTGTGATCAGCGAACGAAATGTCGAGATCTCCGTCGCCGTCCTGATCGTGCAACAGGCCTTTGCGAACGGCGAGCCCCGCGGCCGTGGTGCCGACGAACTGGAAGGATCCATCGCCGAGCCCGGCCCAGATTTCGATGCCGACGTCCTGGATGAACTTGCACAAATCGACGTTGCCGTCTTTGTCGAGATCGCCGAAGCGCACCTGCAGCACCGTTCCAAGCCCGAGGTCCTGGCCGGTCCAGGTGAAACTCCCGAATCCGTTGTTGAGGAACACACGCGTGTTGGCAATCTGGGAGCCGAGCGCGACATCGAGATCACCGTCGCCATCGACGTCGGCCAGGGCGACGGTCTTCGGCGAGAGTCCGCTGCCGAATCCCGGCAGCGACTGCCACGAGGCTCCTCCAGCATTGTTCAAGTTGACAACGCCGACACCGGCCGCGCAGACGACGTCGAGATACCCATCGCCGTTGATGTCGCCCGCTTGCATTTCACTGATACCACCCGTCGCCGCTGTGGGGCCCAGGGTGAAGTTCCAGGAGCCTTGATTGAGGTACAGCGCGAAACCGCTTCCTGCTGCAGTGGTCGTCACGACGTCCGGATCGCCGTCCTTGTCGAAGTCCGCCACGACGAAGGCGCCGACATCCATGCCTCCGACCTGATATCCGAAGTAGTAGAAGTTGCCATCGCCGTTGGCGTTTTCCCACAGGCTCAGACCGGCACCATCGCGCTGCGAGAAAAGGTCCGGCGCGCCGTTGCCATCGATATCGGCGATCACGGCTGCACGCGTCGCGCCGCTGTCGAGCACATTCGTGGACAGGACCAGGCCGGGGACGAGATCGACGGGGCCGGAGTTGACCGCGTCGGTGAGGAACGCCGCGCTCTGAATCGTCCCCGGCGGAATGGCCGGGTCGATCTCGATTCCCGAAGCAGAACCGCTCGTCGTATTTCCATTCGCGAAGATCTGCCGCGTCCTGAACGAGGCGCCGTTGCCGAGCACAATCGTGACCTGGTCCGCTGCTGGCCCGGCGACGATGCTCGCACCGGCGCCCAGCGAATCTCCTGCGACCGGCAATCTGAATGCGGCCGCATTGTTCTGCAGTACGACGACCGGAAGATCGAAGCGAACGATAATGCAGTCCCCGCCATTCAGCGTGCTGGACGAATCAAGGTCCCGGTATACGGCTTCTCCCGTCAATTGAGGCGCAGGCTGTGGCCTGGTGGAGAAACTGGGAGGGCCCTGAGTTTTCGCCGCAGCGGTTGAGACCAAGGATCCACAGACAACCAGGCAACGTACCGGGAAAGCGAGGGAACTTCGGGACAGCAGCATGGTGAATCCTTCCAAAGGAAGCGGCGAATCCGAGTCACGCCAGAAAACGGACCGGCGTGCCTGCGAGTGGCAATTCCTGGCGATGATAGCATTGGCCAAAGAATCCGGGGGGCCGGCAGTGTCCGGCCCCGGATCGACCACAGGCCTCTGCCAGAGCCGAACCTTGAACAAGCGAATTGCATCTCTGTGCGCGGTCTTCGCGCTGCTCCAGGCCCCGGCGGCTGCGCAGTTCATCGCGGTGACGATCAACGGCGACTTTCTGAGGATCGAGCAGAACACCGGCGCGGCATCCCTGCTCTTTTCCTCGGGTGTTGGGGGAATGCAAGGAATGACGATCGCTCCCAATGGACGATTCTGGTGCATCCGCCGCCAAAGCCCGTTGTTTCCGGCGGTTTGCCAGGTGGACACCGTGCTGAACAACGCGACGAGTACTGCGGCAGGCGGCATAAACGACGCCACGGGAATTGCAATGTCGCCGAGCGGATACCTGTATGCCTCGACCGTCGTGGGCGGTTCGAACGGCTCGCTCTACGTCATCGATCTCGTTACCGGCCCGCCGCAGATCGTTGGCTTGATCAGGATCGGCAACCAGGGTCTCGCCGTCTACAGCATGACGTTCGCTCCGAACGGAACGCTGTACGGCTGGGCGGGCGGCTACGGCCTCGTGCGCATCAATCCATTCACAGCGGAGGCGGTCGATGTCGACGGGCAGGTCGGGAACCAGGAGAACATGCAAGGGCTGGCGCTTGCGCCCGATGGTTTCTTGTACGGCGGATACACGGAGTTTTACCGCATCGATCCCAATACGGGCGCGGTCACGATGATCGCAGGCTCGGTGGGCTTCAGCGGTTTTCGCGGACTCGAGTACTACTCCTTCGAGCCGCCGACGACTTACTGCGATGGCAAGCGCAACTCCGCGTTCTGTTTCCCGGCGATCGCCTGCCAAGGCTCGAGCAGTTTCTCGGGCCCCGACGATCTGACGGTCCGCGCGTCGAACGAACTCTCGCAGAAACCTGGACTGCTGCTGTGGGCAACCGCGCCCCAGAACGTGCCTTTCGCGGGTGGAAGACTGTGCGTGAGCGGAGCGATCCATCGCACGGCGGCACAGTCATCCGGTGGAGTCCAGACTTGCGACGGGACCTATTCGTGCAACCTGACGCATGCCTACATGTCCGCGATGGGTTTGCAGCCCGGCGATTGGATCTACACGCAATGGTGGAGCCGCGATCAGGGCTTCACGGCGCCGAACAACGTGGCGTTGACCGACGCGCTGGCGATTGCGCTTTTGCCGTAGCCGGCCTTCTGAGCCTCGTGCCGATGGTCGCCTTGAGTTCGCGAATCGCGCTCGCTCGCTTCTTGTCGTCCACGATACAGTCGGCCTTCTCCCACAGGATCCACTCGAAAGCAGTCTTCACTCCGCGCGGCGCCTTGGGCGCGCCGTAGTGTTGCTCGAGCGTGTCGAGCAGTTCGACAATCCTGGCGGAACGATTGCGCGGCATGCAGGAGACCCAGCTCAGCGCGCCTTGACCGGCATGCCGAGAACTGGATCGATGGCCGCTTCCTCGACAGACGCGAGTTCCTTGCCCGTGCGCGTCGAGAGGATCCTGAGATATCCGTCGCCTGCGAAAAACGGGTCCACGTACTCCCATTCGCCCCCACCGACGAGCAGATCGGGTGTCCCATCCTGATCGCGATCCTGAATCAGCTCGAGCGTCACTCCACATCCGGAACCGTCGTACTGCCAGATCGGTTTGGATGTCGCGCTCGAGTACACGATGATATGCCCCACAAAGTACTGGGGATCCGAAATGGCGATCTCACAGCGCCCATCGCCGTCGATGTCCGGTAGGGCGATCGCGCTGTACGCGAACGACGACTCGAATGGAGCCCCCGAGTCAGTTAGATTGCGGACAGCGCGCGTCGTGCCTTCGCGACTCTCGTACAAGCGCACATGCGCGTCAGCTCCGCCCGAATCAGACCAAGGACGAATCAAGTCGAGGTGCCCATCGCCGTCGATGTCCCCCAACGAGATTGGTGGGTTCTGTGGCCCAGGACCTCCGGCGTGACCGATTTCAGCCGAGTGCAATCCGACGAAGGTCAGTCCCTTTGCGCGACTACGACGGAGCGTGAGAGCGAGTGGCCCGACGCTCTCGACGATTGAGTTCTGGATTGGACCGAGTAGGTCGCTTCGATAGGCAGCGAATGAGTCGCGAGAGAAATCAAACCTGAGCAGGGGCTCACCGGTCATTCCGCTTGCGATGCAATCGTTGGGCTCCCAACAGCCGCCCTTGGCCCAGTTCCCGCCGCGCAGCGCGACGTCGTCGCATCCATCTCCGTCCACATCGCCGACGGGACCGCAGTAGTGCGAACCGTCGCCAAATCTCGTGATCACCTTCGAGAGTCGTGGAGAATAGGCGAGGACTTGGCCCCACCTGGAGCCGACGACCAAATCCTCGGCCCCGTCAGCATCGAGATCTCCGCAGGAACCTCGGACTTCATGTCCGAACCCACTGCGGTTGTCCGGCGCGTTGACTACCCTCAAGACTGACAAATCCATGCCTGAGAGGAATACGATTGCTCCACGACGATCCTCTCCGCCGAATTCGGCGCCGGCCGCGATGTCGCGCACGCCGTCGCCATCCAAGTCGATCGTCGTGCAGGCAGATCTGCCGAAGAAGGAGGTCCGCTGCGCCCTCGCGACTTCGAGCCAGCGTTCTTCCTGGCCGAAAGCGATGCCGCTCACCACGATCATGGCCGCGAACGCATTTCGAAGGGATCTGAGCTGTGGCACGGGGAACTCCCTGGATCTTCGGCGACCATGCGCGCGATCCGCCCCAAGCCTATCACACTAGCCGCGAGAACCCGCGAAGCGCGCCTTGTACCAGTCGACGGTCCGGGCAAGACCCGTTTTCCAATCGATCTTCGGCTCGTAGCCGAGCAATTGCTTCGCGCGGTCGATCGACGCCACGGAATAGAGCACATCCGCCGCGCGCGGATCCTCGTAGCGCGGCGCGCAGGCCACGCCGAGTCGCTCGCACATCGCGCGATAGAGCTTGTTGACCGAGATGCTCTGTCCCGTGCCGACATTGATCAGCGAACCCGGCGCAAGCTCACGGTCGACCGCCGCAAGATTGGCCGCGACCACATTGTCGATGTACGTGAAATCGCGCGTCTGCTCGCCGTCGCCGTAGATCGTCGCTTGCCGGCCCTCGAGCAACGCCTTGGCAAAGATCGCGATCACGCCGGTGTACGGCGAATCGTCAGCCTGCCGCGGCCCGAAGATATTGAAGTAGCGCAGCGCCACCGTGCGCATGTCGAAGCAATTGCCCCAGACCTGCAACAAATGCTCGGCGGCCACTTTGCCCGAAGCATAAGGCGAGAGCGGCGTCGGCAGCATCGTCTCGACCTTGGGCAGCTCGGTCGAATTGCCGTAGGCCGCGGACGAAGCTGCGAAGACGAAACGCTTCACGCCCGCTTCGCGCGCGCCTTCGAGCATACGCAGCGTACCCGTGACATTGATCTCGTAGCTCTTGAACGGATCCTTGACGCTCTGCGGCACGGAGACTTGCGCGGCTTCGTGGAAGATCGCGCTCACGCCGCGGCAGGCCTGGCGCACGCTCGCCGGATCGGTGATGTCGCCCTGCTGGAACTCGACGCTGGCGGGGTTGAGTTCGCTCAGATTCTCGAGCTTGCCCGTGGCCAAGTTGTCGAGCACCCGCACTCGATCGCCGCGCGCGACCAGGGCCGCCGCAAGGTGAGAACCGATGAAGCCGGCGCCGCCAGTAACCAGATAGAGACTCATGCAGGCGAATCAGGATGGGGCCGGAGCAACCGAAGGACAAGCTCGCGCTCGTGTATCGGTCGGACGCCGGGCACTTGTGGATCTTCCCGGGGGATCTTGGCGACCCGCGGGACTTTTTCTCGGGCGCCCCCTTGCGCGGCCGACATTCCGTAGCTAGTTTGGTTGCGCAATGGCCGCCAACACCCGTTTTGCCGTCGCGCTGCACATCCTGGTCGCGCTCGCCTACCTGGGCGAGGCCGGGGCCACCAGCGAGGCGCTCTCGAAGAGCGTGAACACCAACCCGGTCGTCGTGCGCCGGATCCTGGGCGCCCTGGTTTCGGCCGGGCTGGTCAGCGGGCGCGGCGGCCGCAGCGGCGGATATTCGCTGGCTCGCGCGCCGGGCCGCATCACGCTCGAGCTGGTGTTCAAGGCCGTCGAGCCCGCGGGTCTGCTCGCGGTGCACGAGAACCCGGCCAATCGCGCCTGCCAGGTGAGCTGCCAGATCAAGGGCCTGCTCGGCGGCGTATTCGATGGAGCACAGAAGGCCTTCGAACAGCGCCTGCGCCGCACCAGCATCGCCGACCTCGTCGGCCAGGCGCGCGCCGAGGCCTAGCGAGCGACTCTCCCAACGCACACCGCCTTCGCGCGGTCTTTTCTGTAACCACTTTAGTTTCTAAATCGTCCCCAGGACAAGCAAGGTCTCCCATGGTCTCTCCCGTCCCCACTCAACGTTTCCAAGGCAAGGTCGCAGTCGTCACCGGCGGCAACAGCGGCATCGGTCTCGCTTCCGCCAAGGCGTTCGCGCGCGAAGGAGCGCGCGTCGCGATCTTCGGCCGCGATCCCAAGACGCTCGAGCAGGCGCGCGCCGAACTCGGCGGCGGCGCGCTCGCCGTGCAGGGCGACGCTTCGAAGATCGGCGACATCGAGCGCCTGATCGGCGAAGTGAAAGCGAAACATGGCCGCGTCGACGCGCTGTTCGTCAACGCCGGCATCGCCCAGTTCGTGCCGATCGAGTCGATCGACGAAGCGCACTACGACCAGACCTTCGACATCAACGTGAAGGGTGTCTTTTTCACGATCCAAAAGGCGTTGCCGCTGATGCCGCGCGGTTCGTCGATCGTGCTCAACGCTTCGAGCGTCGTCGAAATGGGCATGCCGTCGTCGTCGGTGTACACCGCGTCGAAGTCGGCCGTGAATTCGCTCGCGCGCTCGCTGGTGAGCGAGCTCGCTCCGCGCGGCATCCGGCTCAACATCGTCAATCCTGGCCCGATCGAAACGCCGATCTTCGGCCGGATGGGACTCGACGCCGACACGACGAAGGGCATGGTGGCCCACATCCAATCGCAGGTGCCGATGGGCCGCATGGGCAACCCTGAGGAAATCGCCTCGGCGGTGCTCTTCCTATCGTCGGACGAAGCCTCCTACATCCACGGAGCGTCGTTGCTGGTCGACGGCGGAATCAGCCGTCCCTGAGACAAGGAACGCGGATCGATCCGTCCGCTGCCGGGCCTGCTGCTTGTTCCAGTTTGCGTCGCTGCGGCGCCGCAGGTGCGAAAAAGCGTGCCCGGCGGCGTGCGGTTCGGTCCGCGGGCGACGGCACTTGACTTGGAACGCGGCTGACGGCGAGCTGTCGGCCAGTCCCCTTTCCCTGGAGGAAAAATGGTCGCCTGGTCCCAGCTCATTGTTCCGATCCTGCTCGCCTCGGTGCTCGTGTTCATCGCCAGCTCCCTGATCCACGCCGTGTTCAAGTTGCACAACGGAGAATTCAAGAAGCTCGCCAACGAGGATGAAGTGCGCGACGTGCTGCGCAAAGCCGCTCCCGCCCCGGGCGTGTACATCACGCCCCATTGCCACGAGGGCAAGATGTCGCCCGAGGTTCAGAAGAAGTTCGCAGAGGGTCCCAACTCGGTGATCTTCATCCGTCCGAGCGGCGAGATCAAGATGGGCCCGTTCCTCGGCAAGTGGTTCGTGTACACGATCGTGGTTTCGTTCATCGCGGCCTACGTCGCGCGCGCGGCGCTTCCCCATCCGGGTGCGAGCTATCTGGAAGTTTTCCGCTTCGCCGGAGTCACGGCCTGGCTGGCGTATTCCTGGCAAGGTCCGGCCGATTCGATTTGGGCCGGCAAGCCTTGGCGCTCGACGCTGGGCGCCATGTTCGACGGCCTGGTCTACGCTGGATTGACGGCCGGCGCCTTCGGCTGGTGGTGGCCGAAGGTCGTCGTCGCGGCGACGCTGTGACGCTGACTCGCGACGCGGGCTGGGCGCAACTCTGCGCGTGGACGAAGAGCGATGCGCTGCGCAAACACGCGCGCGCCGTCGAGGAAGTCATGCGCGCCGCGGCACTGCGCTACGGCCGCGGAGCGCAAGACGTCGAGAGCTTTGGTCTCGCCGGAATGCTGCACGACGCCGACTACGAGAGCTGGCCGGAAGATCATCCTGGGCGCATCGTCGCCTGGCTTGTCGAACAACACGAAGCACAGATCGCGCACGCGGTCTCGGCGCACTACACGAAGTGGGGCGTGGCGTACGAAAGCACGCTCGACAAAGCGCTGCTAGCCTGCGACGAACTCACCGGTTTCGTCGGCGCCTGCTGCCACGTGCGCGAGGGCGGCATCCTGACGCTCGAGCCCAAGAGCGTCGTGAAAAAGCTCAAAGACAAGGGTTTTGCCGCCAAAGTGGAGCGCGCTGAAGTACAGGCCGGCGTCGATTTGCTCGGCGTAGAACTCTCCGCGCACATCGCGTTCGTGATCGAAGCCCTGCGTCCCCACGCCGCCGAATTGGGATTGCAAGGCCGCGCAGCAGCTTCCTAGAAGCCCTGCACGAACTCAATCCCATCCGAAAGCGCCGTATTGTTCGGCGCCGCGAATCCTGGATCTCTCCCCCACCACTGCCCAACGACGACCGTCCCCGGAACCAATAATGCCGGCGACGGCGTCCCACCCAACGCCCCCGCGACAAACGCATTGAAATCAATCTGCCAGACACCGCTGCAGTCCGCCGCAGGCGCAGGCGAGCCGCCGGAATTCACGCTGGGCGTGCGACGAATCGGCGCTGCGACACACAGCACGCCACCCTGAAACGGCTGCGCCATGCGACCGTTCACACCGTGCAGCAGCAATCCGACTTTCGCGTTGCGCACGTTCGAGCACGAGACATCGAAACCGCTTCCCGCGCTGACACTCGGCGCGCCATTGCTCGCAACTAGCGGCAAACAACCGAGTGAATTGATCTTCGCCGTGCAGTACGCGATCGGAGGCATCGGAATCCAACGCAGCTGAAAGCCGGAGATCGTCGAGAAGAAATTGTTGGCGGTATCGATCTCGATCGTGATCACGCCGTTCGTCACGCTCGCGTGATGTTTCGCGAAGGTCACGTTCTGCTGCTGAGCTCCAGGGAACACGCCGCTCGCGTTGCCGAGCACGACCAGCGGATCCGGAGAACCGAAGACCCTGACCGTCGTCTGGAATGGCATCGAACCGAACGAGTAAGTGAAGACCTCGTAGTCCCCATTCCAAAGGCCGGAAATTTCGACGTCCTCGATGGCTCCAAACGTCGTGTTGGAGACGCGGCTATCGTCCATCAGCCGCTCGTCGCCCGATGTCGAACCGGGAATGTTGCTCTCGAAATCGCTGAAGGTGCCGAGCTGCAGATAGCGCGTGCTCGCACTCGTCGCCGCGCCGTCGATCGAAACCAGGGCCGTCGGTTGAGCGCCCGACCAGACATTCCACACGCCCGGCTGGGCGGCACCCGCGCCATAGTTCGACGATGGTGTACCGAAGACTTGGTTGGGGCCGATGTCGACGTTGAAGCTCTGCGAGAGCGCCGCGGGACAGGTCAGCGTGAGGACGAGGACGATGCGGGAGATCGGACACATGGCGTTGATCCAGGAAGGGTCGATGCTTCGGGGCCGCTGCATTGACGACGACTGTCTCAGCTGTGGAGATGGCGTTGCACGATTCAGTATCCCTGCACGAATTCGATTCCGCTGGAGAGCGCGCTGTTGTTCGGCGACGGGAACCCGGGATCGCGACCCCACCATTGGGCGTCGATCGTCGTTCCGGGGACCGAAAGGGCCGGCGCTGGATTGCCGCCGAGCGCGCCCGCGACGAACGCGTTGAAATCGATCTGCCAGGCACCGCTGCAATCCGCCGCGGGCAGGGGTGTGCCGCCGGAATTCGCGCTGGGCGTGCGTCGAATCGGGGGGACGAGACACAGTATGCCGCCTTGGAAGGGCGTCGCGGCTCTTCCGTTCGTGCTGTGGAGCAGCAGACCGACTTTTGCATTGCGCACATTCGAACAGGAGATGTCGAAGCCGCTCCCAGAACTTCGGCTCGGAGTGCCGCTCGTCGTGATCAGCGGCATGCAGCCGAGCGAATTGAGCTTGGCTGTGCAGTAGCTCACCGATGCCGGTGGGATCCACTTCAATTGAAAGCCCGTGATCGTCGCCCAGTTGTTGGTGGCAGTGTCGATCTCGATCGTGATCACTCCGTTCGTCACCGCCACGCGGTGCTTGGAAAAGGTCGTGTTCAGCACTTGACTGCCGGGGAAGATGCCCGAGTTGTTTCCGAGAACGACGATCGGATCAGGTGAGCCGAACACCAGCACCTTGGTCATGTATGCAAACGAACCGAACGAGTAGGTGTAGACCTCGTAGTCGCCGTTCCAGAGTCCGGAGATCTCGACATCCTCGATCGCGCCGAAGGTCGTGGTCGAAGACCTGCGATCGTCCATCAGGCGCTCATCTCCCCCACTCGAGCCTGGGATGTTGGTCTCGGTCTCGGGGAAGGTGAACAGCAGATAGCGTGCTGTCGCCCCCGTGACAGTCCCGTCGATCGAGGTCAAGGGGGTCGGCAGATCACCGGGCCAGACATTCCACAATCCTGGTTGGAAGGCGCCGCCCGCGTAGTTCGACGAAGGTGTGCCGTAGACCACGTTGGGCCCAATGTCGACGTTGAAGCTCTGCGAGAGCGCCGCGGGACAGACCCAAGAGATTGCGAGGACAACGCGGGAGATGAATTGCATGACTTTCCTCTGGTCGCGGCGTGTGTGAGCCATCATATCTCAGACCAAAGAATTGGCAGTTCAGCGGGCGATTGGCATCGTGAGCGGCATGCTGACCGAATTGCGCGCCATCGCCACACTGCTCGTCGGAATCTCCAGCCAGGGTGAGGTATCCGATTGGCTGGTCGACCCTAGGCCGCATGCCGCGGTCATCGCGACCTCCGCGGACTCGAAAACGATCGCCCTCACCAACGGCTTGGTCACGCGCACGTTGCGCATCGCACCGAACGCGGCGACGGTCGGGCTGGACAATTTGATGACTGGACAGGCCGAGCTGCGCAGCGTCCGCCCCGAGGCGAGCGTGACGATCGACGGCCGCGCCTTCGACGTCGGCGGACTCGTCGGTCAGCCGATCCACAACTATCTATTGCCCGAATGGCTGGATGCGATGAAAGCGGATCCGGCTGCCTTCGCGTTCTCAGGCTTCAGCACGGGCGACATCGTGGCTCGCTTTCCCTGGAAGCAGCACGAAGCCTGGCTCTCGACGACTGCGGCCTGGCCGCCCAAGGGACGCGCCCTGACGCTCACGTTCGAGGCGCCCAAGGACGGCCCCGCCGGTGTTTCCGTGCTCGTGCACTACGAGATCTACGACGGTTTGCCGCTGTTTTCGAAGTGGATCGAGGTCAAGAACCATGGCGCGACGGCGGTCGTGCTCGATCGGTTCAATGCCGAGATCCTGGCCGCGGTCGAACCGGCTTCAATGGTCGGCGGAAAACAGTCGGACTTCGCGGTGTTCCAGCGTTCGATGCACGTCGAGACCGATTACGCGATGGGCGGAGGCATGGACTCTGCTCTCGATTCTCCGGGCGCGCGCTGGACGATCGATCCGCTCTACGAGACGCAGGTGAATTACGAGCGGCAGACGCCCTGCCTGCTGGAGTGTTCGCCGAAGCTCGGTCCCGGCGTCACGATCGCGCCGGGCGGCTCGTTCGAGTCCTATCGCGTGTTCGAACTGCTCTTCGATTCGAACGATCGCGAACGTCGCGGGCTTGCGCTGCGGCGCATGTACCGCACGATCGCGCCGTGGTCGCTCGAGAATCCGCTGATTTTCCACGTGCGTTCGGCTGAACCCGCGGCGGTGCGGCTTGCGATCGACCAGGCCGCCGAAACGGGTTTCGAGCTCGTGCTGATGACCTTTGGCAGCGGCTTCGAGATCGAACGCACGGAGCCCGAGTACCTGAAGCAATTGAAGGAACTCGGCGAATATGCGCACGCAAAGCACATCGCGCTCGGCGGCTATTCGCTGCTCGCCAGCCGCAGCATCGATGCTGCGAACGACGTGGTCAATCCGGCGACCGGCAAACCCGGTGGTTTCGCGACCTTCGGAAGTTCGCCCTGTCTGGGCAGCGAGTGGGGCCAGAAGTACTTCGAAAAACTCTACGCCTTCTACACGGCGACCGGCCTCGACGTGCTCGAGCACGACGGCAGTTATCCCGGCGACGTGTGCGCGTCGTCGACGCACCCCGGTCACAAGTCGCTGGCCGATTCGCAGTGGACGCAGTGGCGCACGATCACGAATTTCTACAAGTGGTGTCGCGAGCGCGCTGTCTACCTGAACGTTCCCGACTGGTATTACCTCGCCGGCTCGAACAAGTGCGCAATGGGTTATCGCGAGACGAACTGGTCCTTGCCGCGCGAACAGCAGGAAATCGTCGAGCGCCAAAACATCTTCGACGGCACCTGGACCAAAGCGCCGAGCATGGGCTGGATGTTCGTGCCGCTGACTGAGTATCAGGGCGGCGGCGCGGCGGCGACGATCGAACCCTTGAGCGAGCACCTCGAGCACTATCAGACGCGCTTGAACAACCTGCTCGGCGCCGGTGTGCAAGCCTGCTACCGCGGCCCGCGCCTGTACGACACCGAAGCGACGAAGTCGATGGTCAAGACTTCGGTCGCCTGGTTCAAGGCGCACCGCGCGATCCTCGAATCCGACATCATCCACGGCCGTCGCGCGGACGGCCGCGACGTCGATTGGATCCTGCACGTCAATCCGGCATTGACCGACAAGGGCATGCTCGTGATCAACAATCCATTGCGAACCGCCGTCACGCGCACGTTGCGCGTCGACTTGCACTACACAGGTCTTGTGAACAGCGCGCGGCTCGTCGCGCCCGACGGCGCCGAGTCGGCGGTCACCATCGACCCGTTGGGCGTCGCGCAGATCGAAGTGAGCGTGCCCGCGCACTCGATGACCTGGCGCCTGCTACGCTGAGCCTGCGCACGACAGCCACTCGCCTCCCACCAGCGTGCCTGGCACCGGGTGCCTGGCACCTGTCCGAATTGTTGCCGCCGTTGCTATCACAGCGCCGTTGCCGGTGCACCTCGACGTGGCCGAGCCCGACACAGCGCCGTTGCTCCGCCGCAACAGTTCGGATGGGTGCCTGGCACCGTA
>JAYUUV010000137.1:0-11246 GCA_043754695.1 Planctomycetota bacterium | reverse complement strand
TTGGCGCGCGCCAACGGCGGCAGTGTTCAGGCGGGCCTGGGACTGGCCGAGGGCGTGCGCGGCGCGCAAGTGATCTACGCGCGCTCGTGGATGAGCCTGGAGGACTATTCCAATCCGACGCTGGCCGCCTCGCGGCGCTCGCGTCAGTCGGGCTGGATGATCGACGAGAAGACGCTTGCGGCCGGCGACAACGCGCGTTTGATGCACGCGATGCCGGTGCGCCGCAACCTGGAAGTCAGCGACGGATTGCTCGATGGACCGCGTTCGCTGGTCTACCAGCAGGCGGAAAATCGGCTGCATTCGCAGAAGGCCCTGTTGATGCAACTGCTGCGCGGTTAGCCGCTCGGCGCAGGCAAGCTTCGCATGTCGACTCCGGACTTCGTTCACCTGCACGTCCATTCGGAGTACAGCCTGCTCGACGGGGCGAACCGGATCTCCGACCTGATCGGCGCCTGCGTCAGCGACAAGCAGCCGGCGATCGCGCTGACCGATCACGGCAACATGTTCGGGGCGATCGAGCTCTACCAGGCCGCGACGGCCAAGGGCATCAAGCCGATCCTCGGTTGCGAAGTCTACGTGGCCAAGAAGTCGCGCCTAGAACCGCACAACCGCAGCGACAATGGCTATCACCATCTGACGTTGATGGCGCGCGATCAGCAGGGCTTTCACAACCTGCTGAAATTGTGCACGCAGGCTTACACCGAAGGTCTGCACACGCGGCCGCGCATCGACAAGAGCTTGCTCGCGCAACACGCGGCCGGCTTGACCTGCCTGTCGGGCTGCCTGGCCGGAGAAATCAACCAGTTGTTCCTGCGCGGCGACGAGGCCAAGGCCGAGCAGGTCACGGCCGAGTTTCGCGATCTGTTCGGCCGGGAGCACTTCTGGCTCGAGTTGCAGCGCAACGGCATCGACATCCAGGACAAGGCCAACGAAGCACTCTGGCGCCTGCACCAGCGCACGAACGTGCCGCTGGTGGCGACGAACGACATCCACTATCTGCGCCACGAGGATTGCGCCGCGCAGGACGTGCTCTTGTGCATCAACACCGGCGCCAAGCGCGCCGACGAGAAGCGCTTCCGCTTCGACACCGACTCGCTTTTCTTCCGCACGCGCGCCCAGATGGGCGAGATTTTCCGCGATCTGCCGCAGACCTTGGCGGCGACGATCGACGTCGCCGAGCAGGTCGCGCTGAAGCTCGAATTCGGCAAGTACCGCGTGCCGCTGTTCAAGGCCGACGACGGCGAAGCGCCCGAGTCGATCTTCGATCGATTGTGCGAACAGGGTCTCGCCCGGCTGTACGCGAGCGATTCGACGCGCGCGCGCGCGCGCATGGAAAGCGAGCGCAAAGTCATCCGCGAGATGGGTTTCGTCTCGTACTTCCTGATCGTCTGGGACCTGATCCGCTGGTCGCGCGAGAATGGAATTCCCGTCGGCCCCGGCCGCGGATCGGCCGCCGGTTCGATCGTCGCCTACCTGCTTGGAATCACCAAGGTCGATCCGTTGAAGTACGACCTGCTGTTCGAACGCTTCCTCAATTCGGCGCGCGTTTCGATGCCCGACATCGACATCGACTTTTGCAAGGAGGGCCGCGAGCGCGTGCTCGAGTACACGCGCACGCGCTACGGCACAGACCACGTCGCGCAGATTGTGACTTTCGGGACGATGGCCTCGCGCACCGTCGTGCGCGACGTGGCCAGAGTGCTCGACCTGCCGCTGTCGGAAGTCGATCGGATCACCAAGAAGATTCCGGCAGGCCCCAATGCCCCGACGCTGGCCGAAGCGCTGAAGACGGATCCCGAACTCGGCGCGGTAGCCAAGGACAGTCCTGCGTTCCGCGAAGTTTTCGAGCTGTCGACGCGCCTGGAAGGCATGGCCCGCCACATTTCCACGCACGCTGCGGGTGTCGTGATCTCCGACCGCCCGATCGTCGAATATGTGCCGCTCGCCAAGCACGGCGACGACATCGTGACTCAGTGGCCGGCGCCGCAACTCGAGGACCTCGGCCTGGTCAAGATGGACTATCTTGGCCTGCGCACGCTGACCATCCTCGATCGCGCGCTGGCGAACATCAGCAAACGCGGCGGCACGCCGCCCGACCTCGACCAGCTGCCGGAGAACGATCCGGCCACCTATCGCATGCTGACCGCCGGCGATACGGCGGCGGTTTTCCAGCTCGAATCCGAGGGCATGCGCAAGCTGCTCAGCCGGCTCAAGCCCGACGTTTTCGAGGATCTGATCGCCGTGCTGGCGCTGTATCGGCCCGGCCCGCTCGAGTCGGGCATGGTCGACATGTTCACCGACCGCAAGCACGGCAAGGAGAAGATCGTCTACCAGCACGCGCTGCTCGAGCCGATCCTGCGCGACACCTACGGCTGCCTGGTCTACCAGGAACAGGTCATGTTGATCTCCAGCGCGCTGGCCGGCTTCTCGTTGAACGAGGCCGACAATCTGCGCAAGGCCATGGGCAAGAAAAAGCCCGAGATCATGGCCAAGTACGCCGAGCAATTCGTGGCCGGCGCCAGCGGCCGCGGCGCCAGCGAAGCGGTCGCGCGCGAGATCTGGGACAACATCGTCAAGTTCGGCGGCTACGGCTTCAACAAGTCGCACTCGACGGCCTACGCGCTGATCACGTATCAGACGGCCTATCTCAAGGCCAATTTCCGCGCCGAGTTCCTGGCCGCGAACTTCTCCTGCGAAATGGGCAACTCCGACAAGGTCAAGGAGCTGCTCGACGCCGCGCGCAAGTCAGGTCTCAAGGTCCTGCCTCCGGACATGCGCATCTCGGGCTGGGAATTCGAACCCGAGGGCGAAGCGATCCGCTTCGGCCTGGGCGCGATCAAGGGCACCGGTCAACGCGCCGTGCAGGCCTTGCTCGCCGTCCGCGACCGGTTGAAACACGAGAATCTGCCCTACGGCATGCACGAATTGTGCGCGCGCACCGATCCGCAGGAAGTCACCAAGCTGACCTGGGAAGCGGTGATCAAAGCCGGCGCGTTCGACTACACCGGCCACAATCGCGGCGCGATCCTGGCGGCGCTCGAGGCGGGCATGAGCGAGTCGCAGCGCGCCGCGGCCGATCGCCGCGCGGGCCAGAGTTCTTTGTTCGACGCTGCGCCGAAAGCCAAGGCCGGCCGCAGCGCGAGCGCGACGCCGGACGACGGCATCGACGACAGCAAGGCGCTTGGACGCGCGGAAACGCTGCGCGCCGAGCACGACGCGCTGGGCTTCTACCTGTCCGGGCACCCGCTTGAAGAACGCGCCGGCCTGTTTGCGCTGTTGTCGAGCACGCGCACGCCGGAGCTGGGCTCGCGCGCGCCAGGATCGGAAATCCTGATCGCAGGTCTGATCGTAGGCCTGGCGCAGACCGTCGTGAAGAGCGGAACCTACGCCGGCAAGAAGATGGCGCGCTTCCGGCTCGAGGATCTGGACGGCAACGTGCAGGTCACCGTGTTCCCGCGCACCTTTGATCAGTACAAGCACCTGCTGCTGGACGACACGGTCGTGCTCGCGCGCGGCAAGCTCGACGAACGCGGCGAGGAACCGGCGCTGATCCTCGAGGAATTGATGACCGTCGAGGACGCGCTCAAGCGCTTCGAAGGCGGGCTGGTCGTGCAATTGGCGCCGGAGGATGCCGCGCTGCTGCCACAGTTGCGCAGCACGCTGCTCAAGCATCCGGGCAAACGGCCGCTGTTCCTGATGGTCACCGGCGACGACGGCCACGTGCGCCAGGTACGCGTCGTCGACACGCGCGTCGACATCAACGCCGAACTTGCCGCCGAAGTCGATCGCCTGCTGGGCAGGAGCCGCGTGAGACTGGCGAAATTCTGAGTCCGCCAGGCAACGCTTCCGGCCCTCGCCGGCGCTCCGTGCGCGGGCGCGCGGAGGGCCGGCAAAGGCCGGAAGATTCGAGCTACCTGACGGGTACTACGCTTCGGTGGCGGCTTCGACGGCCTTGGGCGTGCGCTCGACGAGTTCGAGGATCGCGCGCGTGCCGTTGTCGCCGAGCCGGGGCTTGGAAAGCTTCAGGATGCGGCAATAACCGCCCGGACGCGCGGCAAAGCGCGGCCCGAGTACATCGAAGAGCTTCTTCACCGCGTCGTCGCTGCGCAGGCGCGCGAACGCCATGCGGCGATGCGCAACCGTGGGCTCTTTCGACAGCGTGATCAGCTTCTCGACGAACGGCTTGACGTTCTTGGCCTTCTGGACCGTCGTGATGATGCGCTCGTGGTCGATCAGCGACACGGCCATGTTGCGCGCCATGGCGGTGCGGTGGGCGCTGGTACGCCCGAGGTGATTGCCAGCAAGTCTGTGTCGCATGTTCGCTCTAGTTCCTGGTCGGGAGAATTTTGCCGCCCGCTCGCGCAGGGCGGCAAAGAATCAGACGGTCATTCCAAGCGACAGTCCGCACTCGGCGAGCTTGGCCTTGATTTCGGTCAGGCTGGTCTTGCCCAGGTTCTTCAGGTTCATCACGTCGGTCTCGGAGAGAGTGACGAGATCCTTCAAGGTCTGCACGTTGGCGCCGTCGAGGCAGTTCTTCGCGCGCACCGAGAGTTCGAGATCGGAGATCGGCCTGGCGAGCACGCTCGAGAGCTTGTTCGTCTCGGGATTGCGCTCGTGCAAGGTCGAGACGGCGGGATCCTCGGCCTGCGGACGCTCGTCGCGGCTGGTCTCGTAAAGCACAAAGGGATTCAAGTGCTTGCGGTAGATCTTGGCCGACTCGACCAAGGCCAGCGCCGGGCTGATCGTGCCGTCGGTCCAGATCTCCAGGATCAGGCGGTCGAAGTTCGTGAACTTGCCGACGCGCGTGGCTTCGATCGAATAACGCACGCGGTTCACCGGCGAGTAGATCGAATCGACCGGGATCGTGCCCAGCGGATGGCGCTCGCTGGAGTTGTCCTCGGCCGGCACATAGCCGCGGCCGCGGTGCAAGTCGAGTTCCATCGTGAACTCGCGATCGCCGGTCAAGGTTGCGATCGTCTGGTCGCGATTGATCACCTTGCAGTCGCCAGGGCAGACGACGTCCGCACCCGTGATCTTGCCCTTGCCCTTCTTCTGCACTTTGCAGGTCAAAGGTTCATCGCCGTCGTAGTGGAAGCGCAGACGCTTCACATTGAGGATGATCTCGGTCACATCTTCCAGCACGCCTTCCAACGAGTCGAACTCGTGGTTGGCACCGGTGATGCGCACGGCGTTGACCGCGGTGCCCTCGATCGAGGAAAGCAGCACGCGGCGCAGGCCATTGCCGATGGTGTTGCCGAAGCCCTGTTCGAAAGGCTCGACAATGAAACGGCCGTACTCGTTGGTCAAAGTGTCCTTGTCGGGGACGACCTTGCTGGGGAGTTCGAAATTGCGCCAACGGATTCGCATGGATCAGCTCTGGTGGATGGAGGACGGAGTCGTATGGGAGGTGGCGATGGCCTGCGGCGCGAATTACTTCGAGCAGAGTTCGATGATCAGCTGCTCTTGAATCGGGTGCGGGACATCTTCTCGGCGCGGGATCGAGACCACGCGCGTGGACAGTGCGTCGCGATTGACTTCGAGCCAATTCGGGACGGGCTGGGACTTGTTGACTTCGATCGCCTCGGCCACGGCCTTGCGCGTGGCTTCGGTCGAGCGCGGCGCGATGATGTCGCCGGGACGGACCTGGAAGGAACTCACGTCGACCCACTTGGCGTTGACCGTGAAATGTCCGTGGTTGACCAGCTGGCGTGCGTGGTTGCGCGACAGGGCGAAGCCCGAGGCCAGCACCACGTTGTCGAGCCGGCGCTCGAGCAGCGAGAGCAGGGTTTCCCCCGTGTTGCCCTTGAGCCGTTCAGCCTCGTGGAAGTACAGCTGGAACTGCCGCTCCATGACGCCGTAGATGCGCTTGAGCTTTTGTTTTTCACGCACGCGCACGCCGTAGTCCGTGACCTTCGTGCGCTTCTGAGCGTGCACGCCGGGCGGGTAGTCGCGGCGCGAGAGGGCGCACTTGTCGGTGAAGCAACGCTGCCCCTTGAGGAAGAGCTTCATGCCTTCCCGACGGCAGAGCTTGCACTTGTTTCCGGTGTATCGAGCCATAGTGATCTGATGCAGTACTTGTGTTCGGGCCGGATTAGACGCGGCGACGCTTGCGCGCGCGGCAACCGTTGTGAGGGAGCGGGGTGACGTCCTCGATGGACAGCACGTTCAATCCGGAGTTGGCCAGCGCGCGAATCGCGGATTCGCGGCCCGAGCCGGCGCCGCGCACGCGGACTTCGACCTCTTTGAGGCCTTGGCGCATCGCGTTCTGGGCGGCGTGTTCGGCGGCGCGTTGCGCGGCGAAGGGCGTGCTCTTGCGCGTGCCCTTGAAGCCGACGATGCCGGCCGAGCCCGAGCTGATCGCTTCGCCGGCGGCGTTGGTGATCGTGACGTGCGTGTTGTTGAACGACGCCTTGATGTGCACGAAGCCGCGGGAGACCGACTTCTTGAGCTTCTTCTTGACGGTTTTTCCCATGGTCCTACTTCATCCCCTTCACCGACTTCTTGCCGGCGACCGTCTTGCGCGGTCCCTTGCGTGTGCGTGAATTGGTGCGCGTGCGCTGTCCGCGCACGGGCAGGCCGCGACGGTGGCGCAGGCCGCGATAGCAGCCGATCTCGCGCAGGCGGTTGATCGCCGAGGTGACCTGGCGGCGCAACTGGCCTTCGACCGAGTAGTTCTTCTGCACGTAGTTGGCGATCGCGGTGAGCTGATCCTCGTTGAGGTCGCGCGCGCGCATGCCTCGTTCGAGGTGCAACGCATCGCAGACCTTGAGGGCGGTCGATCGCCCGACGCCATAGACGTAGGTGAGCGCAATTTCGAGGCGCTTGTTGGCGGGAATGTCAACGCCGATGAGACGCGGCATGGTCGTGGGCTCCGGTGAGGGCTACTTGCCCTGGCGTTGTTTGTGGGTGGGTTCTTTGCAGATGATGCGCACGACGCCGCGGCGTCTGACGATCTTGCAGTTGGCGCACATGCGCCGGACGCTGGAACGAACTTTCATTTCACACTCTCCGTTTGCGTTCGCCGCGGTAGACGATGCGGCCTTTCGTGAGGTCGTAGGGCGACATCTCCACCGTGATCTTGTCTCCGGGCAGGATGCGGATGTAGTGCATGCGCATCTTGCCGCTGACGTGGGCGAGGATCTCGTGGCCGGAAGGCAGCTTGGCTCGGAAACGAGCATTGGGCAGCGATTCGGTCACGACAGCCTCGACGGTGATCGGTTCTTCCTTGGCCATGGAAATTCGCGCCGACTAGCGGCAGCCCTCCATGGCGGGATTCTTGACGGCCTTGCGCAGCACGGCGAAGACTTCGTCCGAGCTCTGGCTGCCATCGACGTGCGTGAGACACTTGCGCTGCTCGTAGAACGATTCGAGCGGCAGGGTCTGTTCGCGGTAGACGCGCAGGCGCTTCTGCACGACTTCGGCGCTATCGTCCGCACGCTGCAGCAGCGCGCCGCCGCATTTGTCGCATTTGCCCGCGACCTTCGGCGGCGAGGAGCGCAGGTGTTGGATGTTGCCGCAGCTCCCGCAGGTGCGCCGGCCGCTCAGGCGTTCGACGATCGACTCGTCGCTGACGCGCAGGTTCAGGGTGACGAGTTTCGTCGCGGCCGGCAGCGCCTGCTCGAGCGCCTCGGCCTGCGGCACGGTGCGCGGGAATCCGTCGAGCAGATAACCCTGTTCGCAATCGGACTTCGACACGCGCTCGAAAAGCATGTCCAGCACCAGCGCGTCCGGGACCAGCTTGCCGGCTTCCATGAAGCCCTTGGCCTTCTGGCCCAGCTCGGTCTTGCGCGCCAGATTGTCGCGGAAGAGATCGCCGGTCGAGATGTGCGGCAACGCGAGATCCTGGCTCAGGCGCGCTGCCTGAGTTCCTTTGCCGGCCCCCGGAGGCCCGAGCAGGATCACCACATTGCTCATCCGTTCATTGCTCCTTGCGCGCCCAACCGGCGCCCGAGGACTTCATGAAACCTTCGTAGTTGCGCATCACGAGTTGCGCGTTGAGCTTGTCGACCAAGTCCATGGCGACACCGACCACGATCAGCACCGAAGTGCCGCCGAGGAAGTAGGCCATGCGGCCGTGCAGCCCCTGACCGGTGGTGATCAGGTTGGGCAATACGGCGATGATCGCGAGGAATGCGGCGCCGGCGAGCGTGATGCGCGTCAGCACCTGGCTGAGGAACTCGGCCGTGCTCTTGCCCGGGCGGATCCCCGGCACGAACGAGCCGTGCTCGCGCAGATTGTTGGCGATGTCTTCGGGCTGGAACATCAGCCGGTTCCAGAAGAAGCAGAAGCCGAAGATCAGTCCGATGTACATCGAGACGTGCACGAAGCCCTGGGTGTCGTTGAAGATGTTGCTCAGCCAGCTCAGGTTGAAGGCCTGGCTGATCACACCCGGGATCACGAACAGGATCGAAGCGAAGATGATCGGCATGACGCCGGCCATGTTGATCTTGAGCGGCAGGAAGTGCTTCTGGCCGCCGTACACGCGCCGTCCGCGTGTCAGGCGCGCATATTGGATCGGAATCCGCCGCGCGCCCTTCGTGATGTAGACGATCACGACCACGGTCAGGATCCAGGCCAGCACCCAGAAGACCAGCACGTTGTAGAAATCGTCCGAATTCTTCATCTGCATCATGCTGGCCGGAAGCTCGGCGATGATGCGCGCCATGATGATCAGCGAGGCGCCGTTGCCGACGCCGTACTCGGTGATCAATTCGCCCAGCCACATGACGATCATCGCGCCCGCGGTGAGCGAGAGCACCACCAGCACAGCCAGGCCGATTCCGGCCGGACGCATGCTCTCGGCGACCATCTCGGGCTGTTGCAGGAACACGCCGGTGAAGATGAATACCGATTGGATGATCGCGATCGGCACCGTGGCCAGGCGCGTCCACTGGTTGATCTTCTTCTGGCCGGTGGCGCCTTCCTTGGCGATGGCTTCGATGCGCGGCGAGACCTTCGCCAGCATCGAGAAAATGATCGAGGCCGAGATGTAGGGCATGATGCCCAGCGCGAAGATAGCCGTCTGACCGATCGCGCCGCCCGAGAAGGCATTCATCAGACCGAAGACTTCGCCCGCCATGCCCGAGGCCGCCTGGCTCAGGAACTTCGGGTTCATCCCCGGCAAGGGAATCTGGAATCCGAAGCGATACAGGAGCAGGATCCCGAGCGTCAGGAGGATGCGCCTCCTGGTCTCAGGGATCTTGAACAGCTGGAATGCCTTGTGTTCGGACACGGATCTTAGGCCTTGGTGCCTGCTTGGGATTCGGCGACGATTTCACCGCCGCGCTTGTCGAGTTCGACCACCTTGCCGCCGGCGGCTTCGATCTTGCGACGCGCGCTGGCGGTGAACTTCTGGGCGCGCACGACGAGCTTCTTGGTCAATTCACCGTTGCCCAGCACCTTGAACAACGGCGTGTTCATGCTGACCAGGCCCTTGGTGATCACCGCGCCGAGATCGACGGTGTCGCCGTTCGAGAAGATCTCGAGCGAATCGACGTTGATGACCGTGTACTCGGTCGAGAACGACGCGTTCGTGAAACCGCGCTTGGGCACGCGGCGGTAGATCGGCATCTGACCGCCCTCGTAGCCCGCGCGACGCGGAGCGCCCGAACGCTGTCCCCAACCCTTGTGGCCGCGACCCGAGGTCTTGCCCAGGCCGGAACCCACGCCGCGACCGATGCGCTTGCGCGTGGTGAAGATGCCGCCCTTGCTGTTGATCGTCTTCAGGTCCATGTCTACAGCTCCACTCCGCGGAGTTCGGCGACTTGCTTCATGGTGCGCAGCTGCGCCAGGGCAGCCAGCGCGGCCTTGACCACGTTGACCTGATTCGTCGAACCGTAGTTCTTGGTCAGGATGTTCTTGATGCCGGCCATCTCGCACACGGCGCGCACGGCGGCACCGGCGATGATGCCGGTACCCGGAGCGGCCGGGACGAGACGCACGCGCGAGGCGCCGAACTTGGCCTCGACTTCATGCGGAATCGATCCGGCTTCGTTGACCGGAATGCGCATCAGGTGCTTGCGCGAATCGCGGGCGGCCTTTTCGATCGCACCGGGGACCTGACGGCCCTTGCCGTAACCGATCCCGACCACGCCTTCGCGATTGCCGCTGACGGACAGGGCCGAGAAGGAGAAGCGACGGCCGCCCTTGACGACCACGGCGCAACGATTGATGCGCACGAGCACCTCGCTCAGGGTCGAGAGCTGCTCGACTTCGGCAGCGTCGAGGAAGCGAACTTGTTCATTCATTGGATATGGGTGGTTCTCGTGTTTCCTAGAACTTCAGGCCGGCTTCGCGCGCTGCTTCGGCGAGTGCCTTGACGCGCCCGTGATAGCGGCACGGGCCGCGGTCGAACACGACCGTCTCGACGCCCGCGGCTTTGGCCCGCTTGGCGATTTCGGCGCCGAGGAAAGCCGCGCGCTGCGACTTGTTCTTGCCGGTCATGTCGCCCTTCAGCGACTTCGCCGTGGTGGTCGCCGCGGCGAGCGTGCGGCCCGTCGCGTCGTCGATCACCTGCGCCGAAATGTGCTTGGTGGAGCGGAACACCGACAGGCGCGGCAGCGAGGACTTCTGACGCAAGTGCGAGCGCGTCGAAAGCGTGCGCCGCGCGTGGCGGACCTTCTTGAGTTGTTGTGCGTTCATGGGACTTAGCTACCGAAGCTCTTGCCGGCCTTCTGACGGACGTACTCGCCCTTGTAACGGACACCCTTGCCCTTGTAGGGCTCGGGCGGACGCGACGAACGAATCTTCGCGGCGACCTGGCCGACGAGTTGTTTGTCGGCGCCCCACAGGTTGATCGTGGTCGGATTGGGCGTCGCGGCGTTTACCGACTGGGGCAGCTCGATGATCACCGGCTTGCAGAAGCCGACGTTGAGCGTGATTTTCCCGCCGGCGAAAGCCGCGTTCCAACCGACGCCGACGATCTCGAGCGTCTTCTGATAACCCTGGGTGACGCCGATCATCATGTTGCTGATCAGCGCGCGGGTCATGCCGTGGTAGGCGCGCGCATCGCGCGTGTCGCCGGCGCGCGAGACGGTTACGACGCCGGCGTCGACCTTGATTTCGACTTCAGGACGCAGCGAGATCGAGAGTTCGCCCTTGGGACCCTTGACCTTGACCTGGCGCGGCGAGCTCTGCTCGACATTGACGCCCTTGGGGATGGCGACGGGGAGTTTTCCGATGCGTGACATGGATCAGCTCACCTTGCAGAGGATCTCGCCCCCTGCGTTGATCTTGCGCGCCGTGCG
>JAYUUV010000136.1:0-18296 GCA_043754695.1 Planctomycetota bacterium | reverse complement strand
AGGGTCGCGAACTTCCGAGCCCGCTTCCTTGGTGTCAGGGAAGCTCCACTTCGACCAGACCGTGTTCTCGATCCCCGTGCCGATCGGGAACTGGGTCATGGTCGGCAGGACGAGCTGGGTATTCGGCGCTGTGCCCGTGACCATCGCCGCGCCACTCCAGCTGTTGAACAGCGGATCGACGTGCACGACGGCTTCGACGCTGAAGACCAGCTTCTCGTTGGCGCCCAGCGGCTGGAGCAATCCGAAATCCATGGTCGTGGTCCCGAAGCCTGAGACCGTGGGAAGTTCGCTGACCAGCAGGATCCCCGTGGCGTTGGTCAGGGGTTGCGCGCCTACCACCAAGCGCGTGCTCGGCACCGAGCTGCTCGAATTCAAGTAGGCATTGTCCACCACGAAAGACTTGCCTGGCACGCCTGCGAGCATGGTCCGATCCAACGGACGCATCGCCAAGGTCTGCGTATCCCGGGCAAACACCCGCGCGATGACGACGCGATCCGCCGCACGCGGACGGCGGAAGATGTTGCCGATGAAGCTGCCGCCGCGCTTGTAACTGGCGGTGATCGTCACGCTGCGTCCGGGATTTCCCGCCGGCGTCGTGATTGACGTCATCGTCATGGCGCTGATCACGTGATTCATCAACAGGCGTTCCTGGGGACCGCTGTTGATGTTGAAGAGCGTGCTCTCCTTGTGACCCTCCGGAGTCAAGCTCAATTGCACCGGCGTCATGTTGCCGTTGAGTGCCCGAGCCTCGATCCTTACGTTGTAGACGATCGTGCGCGCTTGGTACTCGCCCAACGCAGACGCGTGGTTGGTGCTCGGTCGCAGGTCGGTGAGCAAGAACGCGTGGTTCTTCGAGTACGCGTCCGTCGTCACCTGCGGCAAGAGAGGCTGCGTCGCTCCGCTGACGGCGGGCCAGTAGTAGACGTCGTAGCGAGTGGGCAGATTGGTGTCGAAGCGGATGCGAGCCACCTTGCTCGTCTTCCAAAGCACCTGCGCCGGTTCGGCCGGATTCGTGGTCACGAAACTCACCGTTCCGCCGATCGGACCGGGTACGGCCGGATTGGTGCGTTCGGCATCGAGGAAGTTGTAGGTGCCGTCGAGATCGGAGTCGACGCCGAAACGTTCGCCCATGCCGACGGGAAGGCCGAGGAACACGTTGCTCTCCGTCGCCGCACGTGCGAGGAAATCGCCGAGCGTGCGCTCGCCAGGAGTCGGCGAACCACTCGTGATGAAATTCGGATCTTCGCAGCGGAAGATGTTCGTGCCGCTCGCCGAATCGCGATCGAAGAACCAGCGGCGTTTGACCAGGCCACTGCTGATGTCCTTGACCGTACCGAAGACCACGATGTCGCAGTTGCGTCGCGCTGCGGCGCCTTGCACATCGCCTGCGTGGCCACGGGCCTGGTCGAGCAGGAACGTCTGCAATTCGGCGCTCGCCGCTCCCGTCGAGGCCGAGTTCAACAAGAATGCATAGTGCGCCGCCTGGCCGAGGCCCTGGTCCCACTGGTGCACAAAGGCCGTGATGTTCGGCGTGTGGACCGCCGGAACAGTGATCTGCTCGATGAATCTGAGCAGGTCGCCGGAGATGCCGATGTGACTGAATCCGGCGCCGAGGAACGCGGCGTTGTTGATCACGCCGCCGTTGGTGCCGAAGTCGTAGTTGCCCAGCGTCATTTCCTTGCGCCACAGCTCGTGGAACGGTGTGGGCTTCATCTGCGTGCGCCGCGGACGCGTGACACCCGGGAATTCATCGACGATGTCGTTCCCGGTACCGATCGGCATCGAGTGGCAGCTTGCGCAGGTCGTGGTCGAGGCGTTGAAGACCGGTGTGTCGTTGAACGCGTCCTGCCCGGCGATCGCGGAGGCTGTGGCCACGCGCGGAGTCGGCAGCGCGTCGTCGATGACGCGCCGACGGCTCTGATTGGGATTGGCGGGATTGGTCAGCGAGAAAATGTACGTCTGCAGTTGCGCGAAGGCCGTGGCGTCGAGATCCGCGGGCAGCCCGCTGATGGGGTCTACTTTGCCCAGCAGGCCCTTGAAGGCGCCGTGGAAGTCGGCGAGCGCCCGCTCGCCGCGCCAGTGGAACGGGCCCATGCGCTCGATGCCGACCAGCGTCTGCGTGATCATCGGCCCCTTGTCGTCCTGCGGCAGGTTCGAGAGATTCCAGGCCAAGAGATCGGATCCGCCCTCGATGTGGCACGACGCGCACGAAAGATTGCCGAAGCGAGAATGCTGGCCGTCGAAGAACAGCGTGCGACCGGCTTTGAGGGACGCGGGCGCCGGATCGAAACCCAGGCGCATCTGCGCCAGTAGGGGTGCGCCCGAGGCGGCCCAATCATGGACGCGGACGACGTTCGTTCCCCAGCAGTAAACGATCAATTTGGCATTGCTCGGATCGAGCAGGACCTGGCGCGGGATCGATCCGTCCGGAACCGCGAACTGCTTCACGAACTGTTTGTTCTTGTCGAGGACCAGGACGTTGTCGGTCAACAGGCCGCACATGAATGCGTTGCCGTGGGCCGGATTCCCGACGGCATCGAGGAAAGTCAGGGAGAACGGCTGTCCGATGGGAGCATTCATGCCCGCCACGCCGCCGACAGGCGAGGCGGGATCGAGCCAGGTCGGCGTGCCTGAGGTGACGACACCACCTGGATTCAGGGTGAACGAGGTGATGCGATCGAATGAGAAACGGCCGTTGACCACGGGCTCGCTGTTCATCGGCTGGCTGTTCTGATCGAGGACATTGAATGCCTCCGTGTTGAGCATCCACATCTGCGCCGGGCTCGAGGCCGGGTTGATGCCGTGCGCGAACAACGCGGTGCCCATGTGCTTGGCGGCGACCGTCAGCGTGTGCGCCGCCGGATCGATTTCGAACAAGTCGCTATCGGGCAGGCCGAGCAGCGGATTCGAAGGCTGCAGGACCTTGGTCGCCCCGGCCTGGACCTGTTCTGAAATCGTGTTGTTGCCTGAGATCAACGGCGCCACGTAGACCTTGCCGCTCGCGCTCTTCGAGAGGAACAGCGGCGACTTGGCCTCGAATTGCGGGAAGGGCGTCGCACTGTCGCGGCCGTATTCGAAAATGGTGCGCGGAGTCACCGACAAGTCGATCTGCAGCACGCGATCCGCGGCCGGACAGCTGACCAGCGCCTGATTGCCGACGATCACGATGTCGCCCGGCGCGGCCATGTCGCCTTGCCGTGAACTGTCGCTGGGCGTGGGGCGCAGTTGATGCACGGCCACGATCTCGTTGCTCGCGCAAGAGATCTCGACCACGGTCCAGGAGCCCATGCAAGCCACGAGCATCTCGTCGTCGCCGGAGTCCAGCGGATCGAGTCCGCTCCAGAAGGCGACAGAAGACGGACCCCACGGCAATGCAATTTCCGTGCTCGGATAACCGACGCCTGTGAAGCGGTGCATGATGCTGTTGTGCTGGTTGAGCGCCCAGAGATTGCCGACGTCGTCGAAGGCCATCGGTCGCACGGGGAACGTCGAGAGATTGACGAAGGAACTCTCGACCGAATCGCGGACGCGATACTCCTCGGGCGGCGAAAGCGGCGGGGGCGGCGGATTTTGCGAGTAGGCCAGGCTCGTCAGCGTGAAGCCGACGGCCAAGAAGCTGGTCATGCGGGTCATGTGAGTATTCCCAAGTCTGCAGGGGGGGAAGTGGCCGTCGCGATCGTGCACAGCAGCGAAAGCGATGGTTGCGAATGCAGTGGAGTGTCCTGAGAGCGCGTCGAAGTTCTCGCGAATCCGGATTGATGCAGGGCTGTGCCGACAGCCGCGATCGTTGCCTGCATTGCGCGAGCGTCTCGGCACAGTAAGGCGAAGATTCAGCGGAAATAGAAAACCGGCTGGCCGGCTGACGACGGCATCGTGGGGCTGACCGTCAGCCTTGCGTGGGGGAGAGGCAACAGTCGCGACATCTTCAGCGCATCACGTCGCGCATGATTACCTCGGACAACGATGTCGAACAGCGCGCGCTCGTCGACGCGCGTCACTCGGCTTTGCGCGATTCTGCGAACAATTTGCGCGACTCGACGCGCTGTTGCCACGTTCGGACGACGCAGGTTGTTGTCCATGGAATTCCATGTGCGCGGTCTGCCGTTCAAGCGTGTCGCTGTGTACTTCGACACCGTGTTCACACCGCAGCTCGTCAATGGTCAGCTGCGGCCCGTGGGCAGCGGAATTGGTGCCGGAGCTCCTCCGAAGGCCTCGGGGCTCACGGATGCGAATGGAGACTTCGTGTGTGAGCTCCAGATCAAGGTCACCCAAGGCTTGCGCAACGTCTTCGCCCAGGCCCAGGTGGACACGGGCACTGCGCAAAAACTGTCGAACGTCGTGAACGTCTGGGTCACGCGGCCATGAGTCGTGCGCGTGCCTGCTCGGTTCAAGGCTGAACCGGCAGGGGTTGAATGCATACGAGGCCGACACGAATCTTGGATTCGTGTCGGCCTCGCCGCTTGCCGGACGAAGGATCTGCCTGTGGCGTGCATCTGCTAGGCTCTGCGAATGGCCTGTGCGGCAAGTACGGAAACCTGCTTGGATTCGCGATGCCGCTGAAGGTCTGAGATCGTGGAAGCGGGAAATCTACTTCGCAAGGACGTTGGGGAGCAGCCGGCCCTGCGAGCTCCGCTCGAGCGCTGGATCCTATTGTGGATCCTCGTCGGTTGCGCGCTGCGACTGACGGGCCTTGGCGTGCACTCCTTGTGGTACGACGAGGGCTGTTCGCTCGGCGTCGGGCTAGCGGACGATCCGATCGCGGTGTTGCGGCGCGATCATCATCCGCCGCTCTTCTACTATCTGGTCCGTTGGTGGGTGGCGCTCGGCGGCGAGGCCGATGCTTGGTTGCGCTTGCTGCCGGCGCTGCTTTCGTGCGCGAGCGTGCTGCTCTTCGCGGGCTGGGTTCGAACGGTCGCGGAGAAATCGTCGCGGATCGCGGTCGCACTGTTCGCCGTGGCGCCCTTTCAAGTTTGGCACGGCCAGGAGCTGCGCGCTTATCCACTGCTCGAAGTCGGCGTGCTCATGGCGCTGATCGGCGCGGAGCACCTGCGCCGCGATCGTCTCGCGCGCGGCCTGACGCTGGTCGTTGCGGGACAAGCCATCGCCTTTGGTGCGCACTACATGGGAGCGATGTTGCTGCCGGCGATCGGAGCGCTGGCGCTCGTTTTCTGGCTGACGCGGCAAATCACGCTCGGCCGGGCGAGCGCATTGGTCCTCGCCTGCGCCGCGGGCATCGCCGCGTGGAGTCCATTCCTGCTCGCGAACTTTGCCACGCAGCGTCAGGCGCCCTGGGGACACGCGAGCCACCTCGGCTGGCGCGAAGTCATCGAAGTTCCGGTGCGCCAGATCCTGATCGAAAATGCAGCAGTGCCGCAGCCTTGGCTCGCGGCGCTGTACATCGTCGCAGCCGTGCTGTTCGCGCTGTGGGGCTACTTCATTGTGGGCGTCGCGCGCCGTCGCGATTTTGGCGAGCTTGGTGTCGCAGCACTTTTCCTCGGGCCGCTGCTCGGCGTGTTGGCCGCAGTACCGCTGCTGCACAGCGGCTTCCAGCCCAAGTACATCTTCGTCGCGTCGCCTGCGACTGTCTTGATGATCGCAATGGGGGCTGCGGCGATCCCCTGGGCGCGCTTGCGCACTGCGCTGGTCGCGATCATGGTCGCCGGCGCGCTGTTGCTCAGCCTGTGGCACAAGACCGGCAACTTGCGCGAGGACTATCGCAGCGCCTGCGCGGAGATCGAAGCCGCCTGGAAGCCCGGCGATCTGGTGGTCGCGATCAGCGGGACGGTCGAGCCCTTCTCGAGCGCCATGCTGCGGCACTATTTCCGCGCTCGTGCCGACGTGCTCGCGAGCATCGTCAGCGAAGAACAGATCGACGACGTGGTCGCGCGCACGAAACAAGCCGGCGCGCGTTTGCATGTCGTCTATCGCGAAGCGGACTATGCGGTACCGACGCTGGCGCGGGTGCAGAGTTTGCTGGCCCAGATCGATCGCAGTCCGAATCGCTTTCGGATCGTGCGCAGTCAGTGGCACTGAGCGCGGCGGGCGGCTTGCGTGCGAAAACGCAGCTGCTGCGCTACGGCCGGTGCTTGTGGATGATCGCGCCCTCTTCGGGCGACGTGACCGAGAGCTTGGCCTTGGTCGGATCGTATTTGGCCTTGACCCAACCGTCGCCGACCATCACTTCGAGCACCTGGATCGCGAACTTCATCGCCACGGCGGCGTGGGTCGGCGACATCTGCGCAGCGAACGAGCCTTGCAGCGCCTTGTGCACCGTGGCGATGTCGGAACTGCGCCGCAGCGAGTCGTGGATCAGCTTGAACATGCCGGCCAGCACCAGGCGCTTGCGGCCGCGCACCAGGCAGGGCGTCTGCACAATCTTGCCGTTCTCGTAGAGCGGCACGAGCGTCTCCTTCGCGCCGAGCACGTCGAGCTTGAAAATGTTGTTGTCGCCGACCGTCCAGTGCGAACCCGCGGCCAAGAACTTGTGCGAGAGTTGTTTGACCGCCGACAGGTCGTAACCGCCGATGCCGGTCTGACCGAGCACGTCGTGGGAAAATCCGCCCTGCGCGAGCCAGGCCCAGGCGGCCTGGGGCTCTAGGCGAATGCCGGAGTCGGCCGCGATCTGCTGGCAGTGTTCCTTGAGATCGGTCAGCTGACCGTTCGACGCGTACCAGTAATCCGCGAAACGGATGTGCTGGCGCACGCGCGTTTGCTGGTTCTCGGCGTAGTGCTCGCGCAGCCACTTCGGGTCGTGTTCCTTGCGATCGAGCGCAAGGATCGTGTAGGCGAGTTCGCGCGCGCCGGTGTGCGTGAGCGTCAAGCCAGCCGAAAGGATCGGGTCGGCGAATCCGAGCGCCTCGCCGACGAGGAACCAGTTTTCGCCGTAACAGCGCGACGAAACGAAAGACCAGTCCTTGGTCACGCGCACTTCGCCACTGCGCGTCGCGCCCTTGATCAAGCCGCCGATGCGTTCTTCGGCGGCGACGACTTCCTGGTAGACGTCCTCGGGCGTGCGGCCCCAGCTCTTGAAGGCCGATTGCGGACAGACGAAGCCGATCGAGGTGCGTGTGGGGCCCAGCGGAATGAACCACAGCCAGCCCTTGCTTTGGCTCATCACTTGGATGCGCGTGCCGCCGACACCGATCGAAGCGGCCCACTTCGCGTTGTCCCAGTAATCCCACAGCGCCAGATTCTGCAGGCTGGTGGGCACGTCCATTTCGACGTTGAAGGCCTTGCGCAGGATGCCAACGTGGCCCGAGGCGTCGATGTAATGGCGAGCGCGGATCACTTCGCCGTTCTTCAATTCCAAGACGCGCACGCGGTCGCCGTCGATGTCGACGCGCACCACCGCGGTGTCCTGGCGAACTTCGCAGCCGGCTTGCGCCGCGTGGTCCAGGAGGATCTTGTCGTAGATCGAGCGATCGACCTGGAAAGCAGTCTGCTTGCGGAAACCCTTGTACTTCCCCGGCCGCGGCTCGTTGTGGAAGTCCTGCAGCGGCAGGAATTCGAAGTCCCACAGTTCGGGATTCGCGCCCCAGCGGAACGTCGCGCCAACCTTGATCGGGAAGTCAGCGGCCTCGACCTTGTCCCAACAGCCCATCTCGTCGAGCACGGCGCTGATCGGCGGCAGTTGACTCTCGCCGATGTGGTCGCGCGGAAAAATCTCGCGCTCGAGGATCAGGACCTTGATCGAGGGGTCGTACTTGCGAAGCAGCGTGCCCAGCGTGCTTCCGCCCGGACCGCCGCCAATGATCGCGACGTCGTATTCCTGTTGAGACATGCGCTCCAGCATAAGGGGTCGGGCTGTTCTCGTAACTATTCGGCTGCGACTTGAACGTGGATCCCTTTCGACCAGGCAGCGTCCACTTCCGTATCCGCGTGGAGTGACGAACTGTTGAAGTGGTCTGGCCCGTAGCTCGCCGAAAGCAGCGCCCGCTGCAGCTCGAAGTCAGGCTCGGAGACTGGAGCCGGCTGTGCGGGCCGCTCCAGTCAGGTTCGCCGCACCCAAGGCCGCCAGCGCGTGCGCGAGCGATTGCTCCGGCGTGCCCGAGGTATCGACCTTGGTTTGAAGCGCCAAGGTGCGCGGGCTCGCAGCCTCGAAGGTGGCGCGTACGTGCTCGTAGATTTTCCAGTCCGCGTCCGAGGGATCGTCGCGGCGCTGCGCCAGGCGTTCGCGCACGAACTCGGGCTCGCAAGTGCATTCGAGGAAACGCACCGGCACGCCCCAATCGCGCGCGGCGTCGATGAACGACTGCCTGCGGCGCTCTTCCTTGAAACTCGCGTCGATGAGCACACGGCCGCCGCAAAAAAGCAGTTCCTTCGCGCGCGCCAGGCATTCGCCGTAGGTGCGATCGTTCCACTCGGGCGTGTAGAGTCCGCGGCGCACTTCGCTGTTGCCGCGCGCGAGCGGGTCCAGTCCTGCAAGTTCCTTGCGGATCGCATCGGCGCGCAGCCAGCTGAAGCCCGCGGCTTGGCTCAGGTTGCGCGAGAGCAGCGACTTCCCCGTGCCCGGCAGGCCGCCGACGAGGAGCATGCACGGACGCTCGGCGGGGGAGCTCAATTCGCCCACTGCGAGTTGAATGTGAGCGCGCGCCAGTTGCAGCGCGTGCTCGCGCTGATCCTTGGGAATGAGTGGCGAAGCCGCGGCCATCGCGCGCACCTTGGCGCGCACGCTCGAGCGGTAAGCAACGTATAGCGCGGTCAACTCGCGGCCTTCCAGGTCAGCACTCGCGGCGAAATAGGCGTCGAGCAAGACCTGCGCATGGTCCCAGGCTCCGTGGGCCTTCAGATCCATGGCGAGAAAGGCCACGTCGCTCACCGGATCGGCGCAACGGAAGCGCTCCGAGAATTCGATGCAGTCGACGATGCACAGCTCGCCGGCCGGCATCACATAGACATGTTCCAGACGCAGGTCGCCGTGGGTTTCGCAGGCCAGGCCCGCGCTGGCGCGCCGCTCGATGAGCGTGCGCCGCCGCTCGAGTTCCTGCTCCGTCGCACGCGCCAGACGTTCGATCTCCTCGCTGGGTGCGACAACGCCGGCGTGTTCGCGCAGCGCGCTGAAATTGTCGAGGCAGTTCTCGCGCACGGCATCGTAGCCGGCCCAGCGCGATACATCAGGGCCACGCCGCGCTCGGCGGTGAAAGCTTGCGAGTGTGCGGCCAACTCGCACGAGAGTTTCACGCTCCAGGCTGTGTGCGAGCACGCGCCGGCCCAGCGTCAACGCATCGTCGAGCCGGCGCATGTGCACGGCGTACTCGATGATCTCGCCGCTACCGCCGATCGCCACCTGGCCGCCGGCAAGTGTGATCGGCACCACGCCCAGATACACATCCGGCGCAAGTCGCCGATTGAGTGCCACTTCGGCCGCGCACATCGCCTTGCGTTTCTCCAGCGTCGAGTAATCGAGAAACCCGAAGTTGACCGGCTTTTTCAATTTGTAGACATGTTCGCCGGCGAGCAAGACCGCTGATGCATGCGTGTGAACGATCTCCACAGGAGCGGCGCTGCCCGGCCAGAGACCGGGATTGCACAGGCGAGTCAGAAGCTCTTGGAGCTCCATGGGCACAGCGCGCGAATCGGCTCGGCGAGTGTTCGCGAGTTCGGTGTTCGGTGGCGGCTGCCGCTCAGCGCGGCGTCAGGATCGCGCAGCGCGAGAAGCGCCGGCCGCCCGGCAGCGAGGCGTGGGAAGCGATCGCCTGCACGGCCAGGCGCTGACCGATCAGGTTCGGATCGTTGGGCAACGTTGCGGAGATGTTCGCGATGTCATTGGCTCCGCAGGCTGCGTAGCCGAGCAGCATGCGCCTCTGCACGAACAGACTGCCGAGGGAACCGAAGGGCTTCGGTTGCGCGAGCGGCGTCCCGATCATGAAGGTGACATTTTCGCCGGCCGGCCACTGCACGTTGACCACGTAGGGTGTGCCGATGGCGAAGCCGTTGCCGAGGCTGTCGATCGTGAGCACGGGCGCCGCGCCCTGTGGATCGAAATCGACGTCGTCGGTCAGAAGATCGGCGTCGCTGTCGCTGCCGACGTAACGGACGAGTGCCATCATGCCCATCATCGCGTGGTAGATGTGGTGGCAGTGGTACATCCAGTTGCCGGGATTGTCGGCGACGATTTCGGCCTGGATCTGGCCATTTCCCGGCACGAGCAGCGTGTCCTTGATCAGCGGCGCAGTCGTCCCGCCCGCGCTTCCGAGCATGCGGAAGAAATGCCCGTGAATGTGCATGGGGTGGTACATGCCGGTCTGATTGACCATGTTGAAGCGCACGTTCTCACCGAGCGCGACGTCGAAGGGCGGGATGTTCGGGAAGATCTGGCCGTTGATCTTGAACACCATCTGACCGCCGACCATTCCGGCCGAGAGCACGACGTTGTGCGTTCGGTCGGGCACGGTCGAGATCGGCGTCACCGGGCCAAACGCCGCAAGTTGCGAGTAGGAAAGCAGTGCGCCGCCCGAAAGATAAGGCGGCACGAACGTCGCGGCGGGCCAGGGATTGCCTGCGCCTTGGTAGGCCAACACGGCGCGCGCCACAGTCGCGTTGCGATTGTTGATGTTCGAGGCTGCGATGCTCCAGGTGCCGGGATGGTTGGCCGTGATCAGCACGTCGTAGCGCTCGCCCATGCCGATCTGGATCGCCTCGGCTGTGACCGGAACGCAGCGCTGACCGTCCGTGCGAACCACGGTCATGATGTGCTGATCGACCGCGACGACATAATTGGTGGCCGCCGAGGCGTTGAAGAAGCGCAGTCGCACCGTTTCGCCTTGGACGACCTCGAGCGCGCGCTGTCCCAGGCTGGTGCGGCCGTTGATCAGATATTCGGTGTAGGAGGGCTGCGGCATGATCACCGGCAGTCCGTCGCGCCAGTCGTCGAGCACGATCGAATAGTCGCGCTGCGCGATGGGATCGGGGATCAAGGGATCAATGATCAGGGTTCCGTAGAGGCCCTGATCGATCTGCGCGCCGACGTGCGGGTGGAACCAGTACGTGCCCGCAGGCAGGTTGGCCAATACGTAAGTGTGCTCTTGGCCGGGCTCGATGAGGATCGGCGCGCTTTCCGGCACGCCGTCCTGCACGATCGTGTTCGGCAGGCCGTGCCAGTGAATTGTCGTGGCCTCGGGAAGCTTGTTGAAGAAGTGCACGCGCAGCGTGTCGCCCTGCGTGGCGTGCAATTGCGGCCCGGGTAGCGTGCCGTTGTACATCCAGGCCGTCGTGGCACGACCGCTTTCGAGTGTCCACGCAGCCGGTTCGGCGGTCAGTGTGTAGTCGAGCGTCGCTTGGGCGGTGGCCGCCAGCGAAAGCGAGACGAGCAGGCCGGCGCGGGTAAGGAAAGAACGAATCTCAGCTGTAAATTTCATGGGTTCCTCAAGATTACCACGGAGCCGATAGTGAGTTGGGTGGCCTCAGTTCGTAGACCTATCCTGCTCGCTGAGCAGGCCGCCTGAGTCCTAGCTCAGATTCCGCTCGCGACAGTGCGGAAGTGGAAGCCGAGGATCGCGAGCTCGATCACGACGCGAATCTGGCGCGGGCGGCGCAGCAAGGTGCTCGAGACGATTCGCCAATAGGCGACACGCCCGCGGTGGCGCACGCCGAGCAACCACAGCGAACGCACGAACGCTTTCATGTCCGCGGGCGAAAGACGCAGGCGCGGCCCGCTCGGGCGATGGTGCTCGAGGAACACGCGCACGCGCCGGTAATAGGCGCGCGGCTCGTACAGTTTCTTCATCAACTCGCGATAACCATTCTCGAGGAAGTGCCGGTCGAGCCGCGGCTCGAAGTTGAGCACCGAGCTGGTGTTGTTGCCGCTGCTCTTTTCGCGCAGCCGGCCTTCGCGCGCGAGCCGCTGATAGAGGCGCGTCTTCGGCAGCGCCGTGAGCAATCCGACCATGGCCGTGGCCACGCCGGAACTCTGGATGAACTCGAATTGGCGCTTGAAGATGTCGTTCGGATCGTTGTCGAAGCCGACGATGAAACCGCCCATGACTTCCAGGCCGTGGGCCTGCAGCTTGTGCACGACTTCGACGAGGTCGCGGCCCTTGTTCTGCGACTTGTGGCACTCGACCAGGCTTTCCATCGACGGCGTTTCGATGCCGACGAAGACCTTCTTGAAACCGGCCAGGATCATAAGCTCGCACAGTTGTGCGTCGTCGGCAAGATTGACAGACGCCTCGGTCAAGAAACCCATTTCCGCGCCGGTTTTCGCGCGCCAGTCGATGATCGCACCCAGCAGCGCCTTGGTGCGTTTCTTGTCGCCGATGAAATTGTCGTCCACGACGAAGACCATTTCCTTCCAACCGCGCAGGCGCAGTGCCTCGAGTTCGGCGACGAGCTGCTCGGGAGCCTTCGTGCGCGGCACGCGGCCGTTCATCACCACGATGTCGCAGAATTCGCAGTCGTAGGGACAACCGCGCGAGAACTGGACCGACATCGTCACGTAGTGGTCCAGATTCACGAGATCCCAACGTGGCGGCGGAGTGCATTTGACGTCCGGCCGCTCGCTCGCCTGATAGCTCGGCTTCAACTGGCCGCGCTCCATGTCGCAGACGAGTTCCGCCATCAGGTCTTCGGCTTCGCCGAGGACCACGTGAGTGATCTCGGGGAATTCTTCGTGACCCGTCGTGAACAAGGGACCGCCGGCGATGATCGTCCGGCCAAAAGTCCGGCAACGCCCGACCAACTCGCGCACAGAATCCCGGTGCACGATCATGGCACTGATCATCACGTAGTCGGCGCGCTCGATCTGCTTGTCCAGCAGGCGCTGGACGTTGAGGTCGACGACATCGAGTTCCCACTCGTGCGGCAACATCGCCGCCACCGTCAACAGCCCGAGCGGGGGAAATGCGCACTTCTTCGAGACGAAGCGCACGACGTGTTCGAAGCTCCAGAAAGTTTCCGGCGTTTTCGGATACAGCAGCAGGATTCGCAAGGGCTACCTCTTTCAGCGCCATGCGACAGCCGCAGCACGCGCGCACGGTTTCCGGGTGGATCGGGCTGGTGATCCTAGGGCTACGGTCGCGGTGCTTACTCTGCGCCGATCTGCGCAGAGCAGTGCGCAGCCTTGTGCGTAGGCGGCCGGTCCCCCCCAGAGGAGGGCCCAGGCGGCCCCCCCAGCAGGAGGCTTCCCAGCCCTGCGACGCAGATTCACGGTTGCTTGCGCAAAGCCGCGCAGGGGCCGAAATCCAAGGCATACCATGACATCCCGCCCTCCGTTTTTCGTGCTTGGCGCGCCGCGTTCGGGGACCACTCTGCTCGGCGATCTGCTCGATGCTCACGCGAATCTGCGCGTGACCCAAGAGCTCAATCTCACCGGCATCCTGCACGGTGTCGAGCAACTGACGGCGCACCGCGCGCGCATGGAACGTGTCGGACGCGAGGAAGTGACTGCGCGCGACGGAAAGGCCGATGCGGCCATCTACGTGCGCCAACTCATCGAACACGAACTCGCCGACAGCAAGAAGCAGCGCTACGCCGACAAGCACACGGTCTACTGCTTCGAAATTCCGCTGCTCGAGACGCTCTTCCCGAATGCAGCCTACGTGCACATCATCCGCGATGGCCGCGATGTGGCCTACTCGGCGCTCGACAACCTGACCTGGAGCCGTCACTGGCGCTTCGCCGATTGGACGCCGAAAACCTACGCGCAAGCCGCCGGTTGGTGGAGCGACCATGTGCACGCCGCGCGCGCGGCCGGCGCGCGGATCGGACCTGCGCGCTATCTCGAGGTTCGCTACGAAGCTCTGCTCGCAGCGCCGCGCGAAACGATGGCGCAGATCTTCGAATTCCTGGGCGAGGAATTCGACGAACCGAGCCTGCGCGCGCTCGAGCGTGTCACGAGTTCGCCGCGGCGCTGGGTCACGACGATGAGTCGACGCGAAGTGCGCGAATTCGAAAGCTGCGGTCTGGCCCGCGCGACGATGGCCGAACTTGGCTACATTCCCGCGGACTATCCCGCCCCGACCACACTGGAATACCCGAGCGAACTTTCCGCGAGCGTTTCGGCTTTGGTCGGACAAGGCGCGTTGGACGAGGCTGCCGCGCTGCTGAAAAGGGCCGAACAGCACGGCGTCGACCATCCCTTGTTGTGGAACGATCTTGGCGCGATCGCCCATGCGGGCACTGAATTCGGACAGGCGGCCCGCTACTTCGCGCGCGCATTGCGTTATCCCACGCCTCCGCCCTCCGCCGCCGTCAACCTGCTGGCGCTGCCGATGCGCGACGAATCGGTCTTCGCGCTCGTCGAGGGTTTCGCCCTGGACGATAGCCAAATGAACGAAGCTCTCGAGCTGTGGCTGTTGGCGCGCGGGCTTGCGCCCTCGGCCGCGCGCGCGGTCATCCTCGCGCGAGTCAGCGTGACGCGCGACACCGCGCGCAATGTCGGCCAGGCCGAGAAAGGCGCGAACACCGCGGCCTGGCGCGCCCTGGAAACCGGCCGCAAGCAAGAGGCCCGCGCGCGTTTCGAGGAACTGTCGCGCACTGGATGCGGCCTGGGAACCCTGGGCCTGGCGCTGATCGATCTCGCCGAAGGAATCCAGCAGCGCGGGCTGGACGCCTTGGGCGCCTTGCTCGAGCGCAATGGAACGGAGCTCGAGGTTTACGAAGAACTCTTTGCGCGGCTGGGCGGCCAGTCGTTGCTCGAGGAAGTGCTGCCGTTTGCATTGAGGTACGTGCACCAAAGCGGCGTGCTCGGCGAGCGCATTTCCGCTTGGCTCGCGCTGCGCGGCCTCGACGCCGACGCTGCCGAAGCACTCGTGCAGGTCTTCGCGAAAGGCCGGCTTCCGCGCGAGCGCGAGGCGGCCGACACCGAACCGCTCCTGGCCGCCTGAGTCGCGTTCGCGAACGAGCGGCGCTCGGCTGCTTGGGATTCAGCTCGAAAGCGCCTGCCGATAGGCCCGGACGCCCATCAATACTGTCTCGGTCAGCGGTCCGGCATAGTCGAAATTGCAACTCGTGTTCCCGCGCGTGCGGCAGGCATCGAGCCATTCCTTGTGGTGGCCGACCGAGGCGGGAATCGACGGCGGCGGAGGCACGAACGTCAGGAACTTCGGCTCCGGCAGCAGCACGTGACGGTCGTAGTCCGCCAGCAACAATCCGCCTTCGCCGACGAACAACGTGCCGTCGCCCCATTCGGGCAAGAGCCCTTGCGCGAATTGCAGCGGCCGCAAGCCGCCGTCGTGCCACCACAGATCGACGGACGGGAAAATCCAGCGCACGCGCAACGCCGTCGGCGCTGTTTCCTCGCTGACCGGCGGACCTTCGGCGTGCACATGAGTCGGCCGCTCTAGACCGAGCGCCCAGAACGGCAGATCGAGATGGTGGCAGCCCATGTCGCCGAGCGTGCCGGTGCCGAAATCCCAGAAGCGTCGCCAGCCGGCGGGGTGATAGTCGGGATGGTAGGGCCGAGGCGGCGCCGTGCCGAGCCACAGCTTCCAGTCGAGTCCCTCGGGCAACGGCGGAGTGTCCTTCGAACGCTCGCCGCCACCCCAGGATTTCCCGACCCAGCAATGCGCTTCGCGCACGCGTCCGATCGCGCCGGCGCGAATGAGTTCGACGACGCGTCGGTAATTGTCGCCGGCGTGGATCTGCGTGCCCATCTGCGTGACCGCACGATACTTGCGCGCGGCTTCGGTGATCTTGCGCGCTTCTTCGAGCGTGTGTGTCAGGGGCTTTTCGCAGTAGACATCCAGGCCGGCGCGCAGCGCAGCCAAAGTCGCCGGTGCGTGCGTGTGGTCGGGTGTGCTGATCACCACGGCATCGAGTGCGACTTTCGCGATCATCTCGTGGTAGTCGGCGAAGTGCGCAGCCTTGGGGAAGCCGACGGCAGCGGCGGCGAGGTGTGTCGCATCGACATCGCACAATGCGACGATGTTCTCGCCTGCGACGCCGGCGAGGTTGTCAGCGCCGCGTCCGCCGACACCGATCACGCCCAGGTTGAGGGGCCCGCTCTTCGGCAAGCGCACGCGCGGGTTGCCGCCGAACAACTGACACGAACCCAGTGCAGCGGTCGCGGCAGCAGCGCCGCCGTAGATCAGGAACGCACGGCGATCGAATTGGGACATCGCGGCACTGTACAGCCGCGTGAGCGGCCCCGTCGAGTCAAGCCAAAGAGTGGTGCGCTCCGCTTGACCCGCGGACCCTGGCCGAGCACATGGTCAGTCAGTATGGCAGGTCCCCCGAATCAGCGCGGAGCGCACCTCACCGGGACCGCCTGTCGCGACCCCTCCAGATGGGTCGAGCCGGACCGTTCCGGTATTCATGTTCAGGAGCCTTAGGCGGCGCGGACCAAGTGACGGCCCGCGCGCTTTGGCGCCTCGATCGCAGCTACTTGGTCTTGATCGGGATCTTGGCTGACGGTGTGGGCTCGACCTTCAAGAGCTTGATCTCGAGGATGCCCTTCTGGAACGTGGCCTCGATCGAATCGCGCTCGAGACGCAGGTTTTCCGGAAGCGTCAGAGTGCGCGAGAACTTCCCGTACTGCGACTCGACCAGCCGGTACTCCTTGCCCTTCTTCTCTTCTTCCCACTTGCGTTCGCCGCTGATCAGAAGTTGGTCGCCCATCAACTCGATGTTGATGTCCTTGACTTCCATGCCCGGAAGCTCGACCGAAACCACCAAGTGATTTTCGGACTCGGTGACGTTCATCGGCGGATAGTTCATGGTCTGCAGGGCGACCGGCAGACGGTAGCGCGCGCGGTCGAAGGACTCCGAAAACCCTTTCCACAGATCGTCGAACGCGTTCTCGACAGCCAGCGGCCCATCCACTTTGCGCCAGGGAATGATGTTCATGATTCGTGCTCCTCTTGGATAACTGCGATACCGGGATGACCTCTCATCCGGCGCTCGAGGACTAGGCGGCGGAGGGTGGTGGGTTCTGGTCCCTGTAGGGAGCATCGCAGCGAGAACAGAGTCGTAGCCTCCGTACGGAGCCGGCTCCGTACACAGGCTTACTTCCAGGCGTGGATTCGCGCCACGCGTCGAGGCGGACGTGGGCCAAGTTCGCGCGGATAGCCGACGAGGATCGGAATCACGACGCTGCAATCGGCGGGGATCTCGAACTCGAGCTTGGCCTCTGCTTCGTTCAGTGTTTCGCGCGCAAGCCCGATCGGGCAAGTGGCGAGACCGAGCCCGTGGGCCGCGAGCATCAGGTTCTGCGCGGCCAGACAGCAATCCTCATTCGGCGAGCCCAGGCCTGGAGCCGCGCAGATCGCGATCAGCGTGCCGGCATCGTAGAAGATGTTGAAGTCCGGATCGGCGAGCATTTTGCGCTGCTCCCACATCGGAGTGCCTGGCGCGAGGTTGACCAGCGAAAGTCGCTTCGCGTGCTCGGACAAGCGTTTCAGCGTGCCTGGTTCCTGGATCACGACGAAAGTCCACGGTTGCTGGTTGACGGCGCTCGGCGCCTGGATCGCGGCATCGATCAGTGCGTGCACGAGTTCCTTGGCGACTTTTTGACCGGTGTACGCTCGCACCGAGCGGCGAGCGTAGATCGCTTCCAACAGGTCCATCCCACAGCGGGCCACGTGCGTGGCGTGAAGGCGCGACGACAGAGGTTCCTGCTCGTCCTTCATCGAAGTCCCGGCAAGCCGTCGAGGCTCGACTCATTCTTCTGCTTGCGATATTCGACGATTCCTTCAGGGCCCTTCGACTCGGCGGAGCGCAGCAGCGTGTCGCGCTCCTCGACGTATTCGTAGCGCGGCACGCCGTACCCGCAGGACGACGCGACGCGCGTGACCCGCACACGGATGATTGCGCGCGTCGCAATATGCACGTGAAAGCGCGCGTGCAGCGTGTCGAATTCCGGATGATCGCGTTCGATGGCGAAGCCCTGGCCCCACAGGCGCACGATCCTCGGCGCGCCGTTGAAGGCGCAGAACATGATCACGATGCGCTGGTTCTCCTTGAGGTGCGCGATCGTCTCGATCCCGCTGCCGGTGAGATCCGCGTAGGCGACGTCGTTCGGACCGAGCACGCGAAAGGAATCCGTGCCCTTCGGCGAACAATTGATCAGTCCCTCGCCGGAGAGTGGCGCGCTCGCGACGAAGAACATGTGCTGCTCGGCGATCCACTTTGCAAGATCGGGAGGCAGCGACTCGTAGGTGATGGCCATTGCGTTCAGTTTATGCGTCCCATACCTCTTTGCAGAACTGCGAAAATGGACGAGCCTGGGGCCGGCTTCGTCTTCGTTCGCGCCTACGTTACTCTGAATGAACGGGATTCTGTTCGCGCGTGGTGACTCCAGCCGACATGGGTTGGAACCATGGCGAGCTTCTCTGCTAGGAGCACTTCCATGATCCGTCTGA
>JAYUUV010000135.1:0-6392 GCA_043754695.1 Planctomycetota bacterium | reverse complement strand
CGAGGTTCTTGTACTTCGCGGGCTTCAGAGCGTTGAGCAGGTTCGTCCCACCGCCGGTCATCTGCATCGCCTTGAGGAGAAAGATCGGATCGCCGGTGAGTTCGTAGCCATAGGCAAACGTCGACCAGACCTGAAACTTGTCGACGCCCGAGGACGTCCCTGCCGGCGGGATCGAGTTGCAGAAGGGCGGACGGTTGGGATCGAGTGGCGCGACCGCGAGCTGCGCCCAAGGCCCATGTTTCTGGTCGCTCCACGCAGGGAACTGCACCATCGAATACGCCGAACGCCGGATCACGTTCTGGACCGTCTGCGCGGTTCCCGGGCTCGCACCGCGGTAGACGCTCGAGGCCACGCCCCACAGGCCGTTCTCGACGATCGCCTGTTCGATGGATTGGCGAGCGTTGTAAAGACCGCCGACCAGCTTGTTCGAAGTCGTGCGCTGGATCGTGCCGCTGCAAACCGACTGGCCGTCCTTCAGCATGGCAACGATGTTGTCGAACCAACTGCGCGCCTGGTTGCGCCAGGCGATCGGGTTGATCGAGTACGCCGCCGCCATGGTGTCCATGTTCCAGCCCTCACAGCGGCCGAAGTTCACTCCGACTCCGGGGTCCGCGCTGACGCTGTTGATGTCCGAGAGCATGCCCGTGCCCATGACGTTCCCCGACGGCGAGCAGGCGAGGTCGTTGTAGGAGAGCCGCACAATCTCCGCATGCATGCGCAGATCGTCCTTGGCCAGCGCATCGTTGCCCAGCCAGGTCAGCACCTTCATCGAGCGCGTGAAGCGAATCTGGTGCTGCAGGTCGACCGCCTTGTAGTTCAGCAGCTCGGCTTCGTACGCAGGCTTCAGCGCGTGGCTTTGCACGTAGCTCACCTGGTAGCTCGGCGCGATGTTGAACCCGAACGGGTCCGGTCCACCGGGCAGGAGCCGCAGGTAGAACTGCATGTAGATGTAGTCGAACGACGGGCCGTAGGTGATCCACTGGGTGTACTGGGTCGGATTGCCATCCTTGTTGAACAGCGCGGTCGGATTGCGCTCGCCGTACATGCGCAAGGCCAGCTGCGACAGGCGATAGCCGTCCGCCGAAGCCGCATCCGCCGTCGCGATTCCGTCGTAGAGATAGATCTCTGTGCCGCTGGTCATGCCGCCGTACTTGACGCCCCACGGATGGGCCCAGCCCAGCCTGACTCCGTTGATCGGCCCTAAGTTCGAACCACCGTCGACGAGGCGATCGGCGACCTTGTGCATGTCGGCCGTCAATTTGGCCCGGGTTTGCGAGGCCGGCAAGTAGTCGAGAGCAGGCAGGCGGTGGCGCTGCGGGAAATAGTTTGCGGTGCTCAGATTCCACCACGAGTACAGCTCCTGTCCTTGCGGGTTGTTGCCGCGCCGACAGAAGCCGAGCCATTGCTCGCTAAGAAGAGATTGCGCGCGAGCTTCCTGCCCGGCCTTGACCAGCACCAGGCGTCGCTCGAACTGCGCTTGCGGAGGCACCACGTGCATCGTGCCGTCGGTGTTGGAAGCGATGATCGGCAGCACGGTGAAGCCGGGCTCCTGACGCAGCGGACCGTAAGCCGGGTCGCGCCAGTCCATCAAGACGCTCCAGCCCGTCGGGATCCACAACTCTAGGTTCTGGAAGTACAGATTGTCCTGCGGATCGTCGATCGACGAGTTCTTGTCGAGCCCGCTGGGCGCGTTGTTGACGCGCAGATCCATGCTGAGCATGTCCTCGCCGACCCACTCCGTGACGTAGGAGTGCACGTTGAGGAAGTGCGGCAGCGGGCCGATCGGCGGCCCGACCGTGCCGCCCAAGGGGCGCATGGTTTCGTAGAAGCGCGCCTGCAGCGCCGCCTCGCCTTGGCGGATGATCTCGTTGCCGTCGAGGCCGCGCAGCAGATCGGCGCGATAGGAGTTCGAGAACACATCCTTGGTGCGCAGGGTGACCGCGCCCGCCGTGTTCATCAGCTGCGCCGTGGCCGGCGTCGGGTTCATCAAGGAACCCGTGTGCGGGAACTCGACGATCGAGTAAGTGATTCGCGCGCCGGTCTGGACGCCGGCCGGCCGCTGGACGCGCGCCAGGATTTCGACCACGTCGGCGCCCTTGCTGTCGTCCGCGTAGCGGCTGACGATTTCACACTGGGCCGGGACCGTCTGGCCGTTGGCATCGATGACGCCGAAGGGCTGCTTGCCGTCCGCGCGCGGAAAAGTGCCGATCGGCACGGGCAGCGTGCCGTGCAGCACAAACGAGTTGAGCGCGGGTGCTCCAAGTTCGAAGCTGCCGACGACCTGGCCGGGCAGTGGGGCGCAGGGCGCCGGACTCGGGATCGGGCCAGGGGCGAAGCGCGGTCTGGCGATCGCGGGTGTGCACAAGAGCAGGGTCGCGCCAAGCCAGAGGGTCGGCAAGGCAACGGAAAGGCGAACGCCGGCCCCCAATGGGGAGCGATGGAGCAACGTCATGGTGATTCCCCCAAGACCGCGCGCAGCACGGTCATCGAACAACTTCGGTCGCGCCCGGTCCTGCTTGCAACATGGCCCCCGCACCCTCTCCTGACTTGGCGAGGATCCACCACTCTCCCGAAGGAGCCTGGGGCGTGTGAATCCAGATCGCGGACGTCGGTGTGCGAACCGAACTCTCCCTCGTCGGGCGCCGGGCGCGGCCGCCGACTCAGGGAGAGTCGGGCGCGCTGGAGGCAAACCTCGTGCCTTCCGCGCCCCGATCCGCGCCTGATTTTTATTCGCGCTGACGATTCTTGGTTTGCGGTCGCGCTTTCGAAACGAGCCCGTCATCGCTTGGCAGGGAACTTGCGCTCACGACTCCGTGACGCGCGCTCCTGAGCGCGCGTCGCAGCTCGATCGACCACGACAATCTCGATAAGGCGGCCAGCATGCAGCGCCGCGGGCGCTGGGACGCGTTTCCTTCCGCCCCGGTTGTGCGAGAGCGCACGTTGATGTGTGCGATGCTGCTCGCTTTCCGCACGCGGGACGGTCCCCGCGTGAGAAATCGTGTGGGGGGGCACTACCTGATTCCACGTAGCCGAGACCCGCGCAGCGCGGGTGCACAAGCTACTTCACGTATCCGAGGGCGCGCATGGCGCGAGCGTTGTCCTTGTCGAGCTGGCCCGACTGGGCGGAGTCGATGCCCAGGTGCAAGCGCATCGCCGTTGCCTTGTCCAATTCGGCCCGCAGCAAGGCTCGGCCGCGATCGGCGAATTCGGGCCGCTCCGCGAGCAAATTGTGCTTCTCGCCCGGGTCCGCGGCGAGGTCGTAGAGCTCCTCGCGCTTGGACACGTGGAACTGGATGTACTTGAAACCCTCGAAGACCACGGCGGTGCGAGCCTCGAAGTAGAGGATCCCACTGGAGACCAGCGCGCGCGGGTGGACAGCTAGGGATAGCGTGGCCTCGCCTGCGCTGCGCCGCACGAGCGGCGGAGCGCTGAATTCTTCCTGCAAGTAGGGCACGCCCGCGACCTCGAGAACCGTCGCGGCGATGCTCTGGTTGGAGACGGCCTCATCGACGCGCTGCACGAGCGCGCCTGCGGGCAGCTTCATGAACAGCGGCACACCCAGGACTTCGTCGTACATGACGTGGCCATGTTCGAATCCGTCGTGCTCCCACAATTCGTCGCCGTGGTCGGCAGTGAAAACGATCAGCGAGTTGTCGAAAATGCCATTGCTCTCCAACGACTTGAACAGACCGGCGATCCCGCGGTCGGTCGCGCGCACTTCGCCCGCGTAGAGCTTGCGGATCCACTCGCGCTCGGCGGCATCAGGGTTCAGGAAACCTCCGCGCACGCGCGCGGCGTCCTCGAAGTTGCGGCCGATCTCAGGCGGCGGCGTGCCCTCGGGCTGAAACTCCCGCGGCGGGTTGTAAGACATGTGCGGGTCGAAATAGTGCACCCAAAGAAAGAAGTCGCGGTCCTTGTGGGCGCTGATCCACTCCGACACGCGGCGCGTTTGCACCTCCGCGCCGACTTGGGGCAAATAGGTTTCCGGCAGCAGCGGCCGCAGCAGCACTTCGGCGAGGGCCGACGGCGGATGCGGCTCGCGTTGGAAGTGGTACTCGTCGAAGCCGCGATCAATGTGCGTGTACTGGCGCAGTGCTGGATTGCGAACGAACGCCGCGGTCAGGAAACCTGCAGCCGACATGCGTTGGGCGAGCGTCGTGACCTTGTCCGGAAGCGCGTCGAAGGGACGCAGCCCAAGGTGCACGCTCGGCGCGAGGCCGGTTTGGATCGACGAGACAGAGGGAAAGGTCCACGGCGCCGAGGAACGTGGATGGGCGAAGAACAGACTCTTGGCGGCCAAGGCATCGAGCGTGGGAGTGGGCGGCGCGTGCTCGGAGTAACACGAGAGGTAGTCCGCACGCAGCGTGTCGACGATCACCAGCACGACCTGACGCGGCTTGCGTCCCACGGGCACGCGGCCCTTTTCCGCAGCAGCCTCGATGCGCGGATGAACATGCAGGCAGGCCATGACCGCAGCGCCGACGAACAGCGCGCACAGCGCCAGCGTGGCCGTGCGAATCGTTGTCGAGTGCCACAACAACCAGGCACTCGCGCCGATGACGACAACCAACGCGAGCGCGCCGATCGCGCTGGCCGCGCCACCCGAAAGCACTTCCGCTTTACGCAGGGCGATGAAGGCCGCGACACACACTGCGCAAGTGCTGATCCAAGCGGCGAAGAGCGTGACCGCCGCGCGTCCGCCGGATCTCGAACTGAATGGGCGCGCGAGCAGGTACACGCCGATCGCGACCACGACTGCGGCAGGGATCGCGAGCAGCGTCGAGTACTGGTCCTGATCGACGGCGCGATAACAAGTCAAGAGCGTCGGCAGGGCAAGCGTCAGTAGCACAGCGGCGAGCGCCAGGCCCGACGCGCCTGCATCGCTCGCCCAACGCCGGCGCAGCGGCGTGCTCACCAGCCACAGCAGCACGAAGGCGAGCGCTCCGGCGAGCGCGCTGATGCCCAGGCAAGTCCAGGTCGAAAGCGGCGAAGCGGAAACGCTCGAACGCACCGACATGTCGACGATCGCATCCGCGGCGCCCAGGCACAGGCCGCTCGACAGCGCCAGAGTGAGGACAAGCGCCGCGCTGGAAGGTTCGCTGCGGGAGGACATGACTTTGCGTTGGGGCGGGGTGGCGGTGGTGGGGGACTTGGAGAAGCTACGCATCCGACGCTCTCCGTCCAAGGCCTGAAATGTCGGCGGGCGGTCCGCACTGGACCGCCCGCCGCGAATCATGTCTTGTGTCGAAACTTCAACGGCGGTTCAAGGCCGTTCGATCACCGCGATCAGCGCCGCGCGGTTGTCGATGTCCTTGTACTTCTGGTTCTTGAACACCGTCATGAGATCGCCGCCCATTTGCAGCTTGGCGTAGTTGAGCAGGTTCTGGTTGTGGTTGATCCCGTACCCGTAGGCGTACGAGCACCAATTCTGCAGCTTCTCGACGCCGGTGCTCGTGCCACCCGGCGGGATGAAGTTGCAGTACAACGATGTCGGCGCATTCAACGGCGCCATCGCCAGGTTCTTCCACGGCCCGCGCTGGACCGGGTCCCAGGCATTCGGCGACATCATGGCCTCGATCTGGATCCTGACCGTATTTTCCAGTGCGAGCGCGTTGACCTGATCGACCCCGCGCAACACCGACTCGACGGCGCCGCGCAGACCGTTCTCGATGATGTTGGCCTCGAACTGCTGGTGCATGTAGTACATGCCGTGCAGTTGCTTGTTGTTGACTTGACTCTGCACGTAGCCGTTGCAAGGAGACTGGCTCAGCACGAACGTCCTGGCCATCATCGTGTACCAGGGCATCAGACTCGCGCGATAGCTCGGCTCGGCCATGGAGTACGCCGCGTTGACCGTGTCGATACCCCAGCCCTCGCCGCGCCCGACCTTGAAGCCCGAAGCCGGGTTCAGGGTCACCTTGCCAAAGTTGTCCAGCAAGCCGCCGGACTGCGCCTTGTTGATCGAGTTGTTCGGCATGTTGTGCCAGGACAGACGGAAGATCTCCGCGCGCATGCGCAGGTCGTCCTTCGCCAGGCTGTCGTTGCCCAACCAGGCCAGCGTCTTCATCGAGCGTGTGATGCGGATGTTGTGCTGCAGGTCGATCGGCTTGTAGGCGAGCAAGTTGGCTTCATAGACCGGCTTCTTGTTGTTGGCCGCCACCCAGTTGACCTGGTGCTGCGAAGCCTGGTTGAAGCCGAACGGATCAGGGCCCGCGAGCGGCACCCCGTAGAAGAACATGTTCACGTACGGCCCGTTGGCGTTGGTCTGCGTCCACTGCAGCAACTCCGTGGGCTTGCCGTCCTTGTTGTACAGCGCGTCCGGCTGACGATCGTCGTAAGCGCGCTGCGTCAGCTGCGCGATGCGATAGCCTTCGTTGGAGGCCGACTCCGCG
>JAYUUV010000134.1:0-5409 GCA_043754695.1 Planctomycetota bacterium | reverse complement strand
CCACGCACAACTGGATGCGCGCCGAACCGCTCGAAATCACCTTGAAGCGCTTCAAGCGCCTCGGCTTCGAAAGCATCGAGATCAGCGGCGAGCCCAAGCAATATCCGCCCAAGGAATGCCGCCCGCTCCTGAAGCAACATGGCATTCGTTGTTGGGGCGCGGTCACGCTGACGCTCGGCGAGCGCAACCTGGCAGCCAAGGATCCCAAACAGCGCGCCGCGACGGTCGACTACATGAAGTCGGTCGTCAACATGGTCAAGGAACTCGAAGGCACGGAAATCACGATCGTGCCGGCGACCGTCGGCAAGGTCGTACCGGACGGAACGCCTGAAGAAGAGTGGGCCTGGGTCGTCGCCGGGCTGCAGGAGATCTACGCGCTGACCGAGAAGAGCGGCGTGCGCATCGCGCTCGAACCGCTCAACCGCTTCGAGACGTATTTCCTCAATCGCGCCGATCAGGCCATGGCCCTGGCCAAGGCGGTCGGCCCGAACTGCGGCGTGTGCATCGATGTGTTCCACATGAACATCGAAGAGAAAGACTTGCATGCGGCGATCCGCACGGCCGCGCCGCGGCTTACGGATGTGCACGTGGCCGAAAACAATCGCATGGCGCCGGGCATGGGCGCGATCGACTGGAAAAAGTTCGTCGCGACGTTGAACGAGTGCGGCTACAAGGGCGCGCTGACCATGGAAGCGGTGGCGCCGGTCGATCGCACGCCGATGGCGCCCTGGCCCAATCAAGTCGAGAAGAACCCGGTCGACATCTCGCCCGAGCAGCTCAAGTTCATCCAGGACCACGGCTCGAGCCTGTTGTCCGAGGAGTTCTACACGATGTTGTACGAAACGGCCTCGCGCACACTCTTGCCGTTGATTCGCTAGTTCGCGCGTGAAAATCCAGAGCGTCGAAGCGAACTGGCTGCACGTTCCGCTACCGGTCGAAAAACAGCATCGCTCGGACTTCGGGCGCATCACGGCCTTCGACGGCGTGCTCGTCACAGTTCGCACCGAAGACGGAGCGATCGGCTACGGCGAGGCCAAACCCGCTGTCGGCAGCGCCGGCAACGGTGCGGCGATCGCGACGATCGTGACTGAGGAACTCGCGCCGCTGCTCGTCGGCCAGGACGCCTCCGAGATCGGCGCTTTGTGGCAGCGCATGCTCAACGGCTCGCGCGCGGCTTTGGCCATGCGCGCGGGCAGAGCCATGCCGATCCTCGGCCGACGCGGTGTGCACCAGTCGGCCATTGCCGGCGTCGATCTCGCGTTGTGGGACTTGCTCGGCAAGTCGCACGACTGTTCCGTGCTCGCGTTGGTCGGCGGCGCGTGCCGGCCGTCGATTCAAGCCTATGCCAGCGGCGGCTGGGCGAACGCGGAAGGACTGGGCGAAGAACTCGGCCGCTATGTCGAACAGGGTTTTCGCGCGCTGAAAATGCGCTTCGGCGCCATGGACGGCGGCGTACGTGCAAGTCTGGCGCGTGTGCGTGCGGCGCGCACGGCGCTCGGGCCGAAGATCGACTTGATGGTCGATGCCCACGGCACGCTGAACGTCGCCGAGGCGCGGCGCTTCTGCGCGGCCGCGGCGGAACTCGATCTGCGTTTCGTCGAAGAGCCGGTTTCCTCGGACGATCGCGCGGGCTTGGCCGAAGTTCGCCGCACAGCCTCGCTGCCGATTGCCGCGGGTGAGAGCGAGACTTCGTGTTTCGACTTCGCGGAATTGCTCGAATTGCGCGCGATCGATGTGCTGCAACCGGATCTTGGGATCGCGGGCGGTTTCAGCGAAGGCCTGCGCATCGCCGCATTGGCCTGGGCCCATCGACTGGAACTTGCGCCGCATTGTTGGGGCTCGGCGATTTCATTCCAGGCCGCGCGCACGCTGGCCTTGTGCAGCCCGGCGGGAACTTTCGTCGAAGTGCCGATGGGCGGCGCGCCGCTCTTGCGCGAAATGGCGAACATCGACCTTAGCCTGCACGAAGGCGCGCTGCTCGCGCCCGCGGGACCCGGCTGGGGCGTCGAGCCCGATCCCGCATTTGTGAAACGCTTTACGCAGAGCTGAAAAATTCCAATGTCCGCCGACGCTCACATCCAACACGTCAACGTCAACGTCGACAACCTGGCCACGGCCGTGATTTTTTATCGCGACGTGCTCGGTTTGCCGCTCGATCCGACGCCTGATCAGGGCTTCGAATCGCAGTTCTTCCGCATCAACGCACGCCAGCAGATCCATATGAATGTGATCACGGACGCGCGCCCGTTCCGCGGACACTTTTGCATCGAAGTGCCCGACTTCATGGGCGTGTTCGAGCGCGCCAAGGCAGCCGGCGCGATCGACCTCAAGCCCTGGGGACGCGTACGCGCGCTGCCGAGCGGCAAGATGCAGATGTTCGTGCGCGATCCGCACGGCAATCTGGTCGAGATCGCAAGCTTTGCCGGCGCCACGATCGATGCGGCGCTGTTCAAGGACGAACTCGTCGAGCCTGAGCGCGGCGTCTATCGCATGGCGCCGGGCGCCAGCGTCGGCCGGCACGAAACGAAGTGAGCGCGTCGCGATGATCTTGTTGCTCGAAAGCCTGCATGCAGAGGCCGAAGCGCTGCTCGCGACCGCAGGGACCGTGCTGCGCGCCGCCGATCCGAACGAGCCGCCGGCCGATCTTGCAGGGGTGCGCGCGATTCTGACGCGCGGCCGCGGGCGCATCGGTGAGGCGCTGCTCGTGCGCTGTCCGGATCTGCAAGTCATCGCGCGCGCCGGCGCGGGGCTCGACAACCTCGATACTCAGGCTGCTGCGCGGCGGAAAATCCCTGTGATCTTCGCTCCAGGCGCCAACACGAACACGGTGGCGGAGCACACGCTGGCGCTGATGCTCGACCTCGCGCGCGGGATCAGCCGCGATGCGCGCAGCGTCGCGGCCGGTCGCTGGGAAGATCGCTCGCGTTACAAAGGCGACGAGCTCGGCGGGCTGACGCTCGGCATCGTCGGCTTCGGCAGCATCGGCCGACGCGTGGCGATGCTGGCCAAGGCCTTCGACATGCGCGTGGTCGTGGCTGCGCATTCGACACGGACAGAGGACGCGAGTGAGCATGAGCGCATGCCGCTGCGCGATTTGCTGGCCACGTCCGATATCGTCAGTCTGCACGTGCCGCTGACGAGTGCGACGCGCAACATGCTCGGCGCCGCGGAGTTCGCCGCAATGAAACGCGGTGCATTGCTGATCAATACGGCACGCGGGGCGCTGATCGACATGCCTGCGCTGCGTGCGGCGCTTGTTTCCGGCGCGCTCGGTGGATTCGGCGCCGACGTGCTCGATGTCGAGCCGCCGCCCGCAAACGAGCCGTTGCTCAGGATGGAAAACGTGCTGCTGACTCCGCACGTCGCCTCGTTGACCGCCGCGACCTACCGCACGCTGTGCTGCACGACTGCCGAAAACGTCGTGCGTGTGTTGCGCGGCGAAACGCCGCAAGCGCGCAGCGTGTTCCGCACAGTCTGAGGCAAGCCCCGCGCGAAGGAACGGCTACGATTTCGGCTCCGTCCTCATCTTGAAGGATATCTTGCCCGCGAAGCTGAACACCTGCTCGGCTTCGTGCTTGCCATCCGGCTTCTCGATCGAGCCCTGTTCGGTCTGAGCCACCTCGCTCGTGCCGAACAGGGAAGCCGAACGGGCGAATCCACCGACCGTATCCCACAGGATTTCGCCTTCGAGTTTGTGGCTCATCCGGATAATGGTCTTGATCGGGCCGCTCTTGCCGCCGTCCGCTTCCTCGCTGTAGTGCTGGGTCAATTCCGCGCTGGCTGCGATCACCGCGACCTTCACGCCGTGCTCTTCGCGCGTGCCGCGGTAGGTGGCCGTGCCCTTGCCTTCGATGCTCTTGTCCAGGCGGACATCGTGCTGTCTGCCGAGCGAGGAATCCTCGCCCTTGGTTGTCCACGACAGCGATCCCAAGGGGCGCATGAAGTTCAGAAAATTTGCGGCCTCCAAGTCCCAGGCCTCGTCGGCCTCGACAGCTTTTCCCGGCAGAAACGCGGAAAACTCGACTTCGGCGGTCAGGCATTCGAGCAGTGCGTCGTCGGCCTTTTCATCGCCTGCCCACTTCGCGATCCAGGTCGAATCATCGCGCACGAAGACGACGCTCTTGCCTTCAAGATCGCTGGTCTCTTCAGCCTTCTCCTCGCGCTCCTCCTGCTCGGGCAGCTTGACCGACTGGACGCGGGTGGCCGAGAGCTTCGTGAAATGTCGCAGGAGTTTCTGGGGCCGGCTGCTTTCCACGGCCTCGAGGACATCGTGGTATTCGCACGAGCTTTGCTGTGCGATCGCAAGCTCGACCATGGGACCGGTGTCTTGATCGTTGCCGTCGATCTTGAGCGAGACCGACTGGAGTTCCAGGCGGCCTTTGGACTCCAGACTGCGCAGCAACGTCGTGCCCTTGGCCACACGCCAGGTCAAAGTGTCGTCGCCGGGAAAAGTAGCCAGCAATCCGAGCAGCGAAGCGAAGAGTAGCGATCGATTCATGGGACTGGGTCCGAGTGCTGCAGCGAAACTGCAGTGCTCAGAATTTGGCCTGCGGAAAATGCTTGCGGATGATCGTTTCGAGTTTGCCGGCTTCATCGGGCGCGTAGAGCCGTCGTTGCGCGCGACGGCGCACGGCGTCGAGGACCTCGAGCCAGTCGTCGAGCAGCGGTTTCTCCATGACCTGCCAGTCGTCGTGGCGACCCGGCCGGGAAAAAAAGTCCCAACGCGTGCCGACTTGATGGGCGTAGACCTGCAGCTTTTCGCCTTCGGCGTCGGTGCGAACCCAGGAAATGTCGGCTCTGGCCATGGCGATCAGATCTGCCGCGCGCATCCGGCGGCGGGATTTGCCCGCGCGTGATGGAAGCAACACGTGGTGTGTGGCCGGCCATCTTAGCGGGCTTGTGCTGCGTAGGTCTCACTCGCCATCTGGTAAATAGAATCCAGGGGAACCATGAGCGCCGCACGAACCGTTGGCCAACCGAGCCTGTCCGAACTACGCGCCGCCTATCGCGCCACGGACTACGTAGTTTTCGAGCCGCGCCTGGTGATCAGGATCGACCAGAAATCCTCGCGGCTCGAGCGCCTGCTGCGCAGCAGCGGCGCGAGCGAGTGGGCTTTCGTCACGGCCTGGAATCCGCGCTCACGCCCGACGGCCGCTGCGCGCAATCGCGCGCAGCAAAGGCGACTTGCGCGTCAACTTCGTGCGGCGGGCTTCGAGGCGCTGGCGGGCGAAGGACGCCCACGCAACAGGAGTTGGAACCCTGAACCGAGCCTGCTCGTGTTGGGCCTGAAACGAAGCGCGGCCGTGCGCATCGCGCGGCAGTACGGCCAGCTGGCCATCGTCGTCGGGAAACTGGGTGGGCCGGCGAAGTTGTACGGAGTCAGGTACTTCTCCACCCTACCTTCCGACG
>JAYUUV010000133.1:0-14131 GCA_043754695.1 Planctomycetota bacterium | reverse complement strand
CCGAAGTCGAACCTGGTACCGTATTCCGCATCCGCTACGGCGTGACGACCGTGATTTCGCCGGGGCGCAGGATGAGCGGGACGCGGCGGATTTCTTTTTCGCCGAGGTAAAGCACGAGCGTCTCGCCGGCTTCCGTTGTCGAACACACCGGTGCGGAGCCGTCGCGGATGTGCACGGTGTCCACGAGGGACGTGCCTCGGGTCGTGAACGCTTCGAAAGTCATTTGCTTGCCGGAACCGTCCGCGATCTCGAAGCGATCGAACTCTCCCTCCTTCAGTGGCTCGACGCGAAAACGGAGCGTCAGCTCGACCTCCAGGCGCAGTTCTTGTCCCTCCATTGATGCGTCGAAGGGAATCGAGTTCGAACGAATCTGGCTGTCGCTCGCTCCGATCAAACATCCGGTTCGCGGCACGTTGCGCAATTCGAATCGACCTCCTGCATCAGCGATCGCCGCTTCGTGCCAAGTCAACATCCGAGCATCGCCGGTTTCCTCGACCACGAGTCCGATGCTGATCGAAGCCGCGCCGATCGCAACGCCCCGCTTGGAGACGACCCTTCCCGCGACTCTTTCGATCCACGCATCGGCTGGCACGCGCAGCACCAGGTCCTCGGTCCCCGGAGGCACGGGCTCGCTATCGATAGCCAGCATGGCATGGGTGTCGCACGCGCGCACACGGTAGTTGTGCGAGAGCAGCCCGCCGAGTCGGAAGCTGCCTTCCGCATCGGTGGTTTGTTCCGAAGTGTCTCCGCCGGCTACCATCTCGAGTTGGAGGGACGATCCCCAGGCATGCGCGTCGAGCAAGGACACGTGCCACTTCGCGCAAGGCTTCCCGCTAGCGTCGAGCACATGGCCGCGGATAGGCGGCAAGGGGCTCTCGAGGACAACAAGCAGGTTCTCGAGCGCGAACTGATTCGCCACCCACTGCGCGCCGACTCCATCGAGAACAGCGGGTCGTGCACCTTTCATGAAGGCGGTCAGAGGTAGGCCCTTCCAAACGTCCCTCGCGAGCCCTTCGATCTGGCGTTGCTCTGAAAGACCTTCGAGCATCTTCAGCCGAAATTGCCCGTCCGGACCGGCAACCGCGGAGTCCACGCCGAAGCCAACCCGGGCGCCCTCAGCCGCGCGCCCGTCCCGGTGAATGACGCGGCCGGCGATGTAGCGATCGGGCGTCGGTGTCGCTCGTCGAAGGACCACGGTCAGTGGTTGAGCGGAGTTTTCAGGGACAGCGACCGACTCGGCGATGAAGCCCTCAGCCTCGACGGATAGGCTGCAATTTGCCCCCGCTGGCACCCGTTCCATGCTGAATCGGCCCTGTTCGTCGCTGCTCGTGCTTCCGATGTCGAAACCAGCACCCTGCACGAGGACGTACGGAAAGGTACGGGAGCCGGGCAACGAGAACGACCAACCTACGGCGGCTCCCGCGATCGGATGCTGTTCGCTATCAACCACTGCACCGGTGAGCGGGATGCTGTCCGCGACGACATAGAGTGTCTCCGGGAATTCGGCGACCTTTACCGAGGACACGATGCGAAGGGCGGCGCGAGTCACATCGACCCTTCCGCCCTCGCTTTCTTGCTCGATCCGGAACTTGCCGTCAACCGAAGTTCGCACCTTCGGGCGAATGTACTTTTCCCCACGAACCGCTTCGGCAACTCCGCGAGCAGCGTGCAAGAGCTCTGGGTAGTTCAACGCTGCTTCGACATCGCTGGTGAGTCGAGCGCGAACCTCGGGCGTCAATTCCAGGCTCTTGTTACCGAGGCCGTTGTTGCCGAGGAACAGCGTGTTTTCAACGAGCCGAACTTCGCGCTTGTCGATCCACTCGAGTTCCAGTTCGGCTATCGGTTGGCCGGCGAGGTCGACGCAGCGGCCGGTGATCACGGTAGTTACGCGTGCTGGAGCCGAGGCTTGCGGCGCCGGGCCGGGGCTTGCACTCAGCGTCACGCGTGCACTCTCCGTCGTCGCTGCGCTTTCGGGCCGAGGTTCGCTCAGCGGCTGTGTCGGCGCGTTGGAAGCAGTCGCGAGTTCTTCGCTCGCAAGCGGCGTGACTTCGCGCGGCCACAACCACCACATGCCGAGCAACGTCGCCGCCGCCAGCACCAGCCATTTCATTTTCACGGCCATGATCAGAGCTCCTGCGGAAGAAACAATGGAACCCTGGATCACGGCCGTCGTCGCGAGCGGCGCGCGCAGCATGGGCGCGAGCAACACACACCATTCGCGCCGTTCGCCGAAGCGCCGATCGAGCTTCTCGCGCAACTGCGCCAGTCCACGCTGCAAACGCGTGCGCACCGTGTTGAGCGGCACGCCCGTGCGAGTCGCGATCTCTTCGACGCCGAGGCTCTGGTAGAAGCGCAATAAGAGCGTCTGCCTGTACGGCTCGTCGAGTCCGATCACCAGCGCGGCAATTTCGCGCTGCAGATCGGCCTGTTCAACGAGTTCCGCGGCGCTCGGCAGCGCTTCGGCCTTCGCTGCATCGACCTCGCGAGCCGTGCGTCGCCGCTCGCCGCGCGCCGAGCGCCTTGCCAGGTTGCGCACGACCGTGCCCAGCCAACCGCGCAGGTTTTGCGACCCGCGCGGCGCTGATTTCATGGCCGCAAGCCAAGTCTCCTGGGCCACGTCGTCCGCGCGCGCCGGGTCGACGACCAGGCTGTGCGCCAGACGCCGCACCCAGTCGGCGTGCTCCAGCAGGGCTTCGAGTTTCAGGGCCGTGTCCATGGGTTCCACCGGCATGAGTCCCGCCCGCGCGCGGACGGACTCAACTGTCTTGCGAATTTCTCCGTATCCGAGTTTACGTCCGCTGGATAGGGACTCTGACCGCCAAGAATGCGAAGGCGCTGCACGGTTCGGCTCTGCTGCAAGCCGACCGCTCGGCGCCACGGCGGCCAGGGAATTGCTCGACGGTGCCTCCGTTCCAGCCCGTCATGCAGAGTCCGACTTCGTTGCAAGTGCCTGCCGAGGGCTGCGTCGCCGATCCGCGCGCCTTGGGTTGCACCGGCTTCGACCTGGACTCCGCGGTCGTTTCCTCGCCTAAGCCTTTGCCCCGTCCTTTTTCCAAAGTCCAGGAACATCCAATGGCTGAGAAAACCGGTAACGATCCCGCCGCCCTTTCGCGTGAACCGTGGACCTCGCGCAACTTCATGCGCAAGTGTTTCCAGAATTCTCCGTGGCTGACGATCTCCGTACTGCTGCACGTGCTGATCATCACCGTGCTCGCGATCGCCAGGCCCGGCCACGACGCGGCGCCGAAGATTCCGGAATTGTCGTTCGCTTCGCTGCCGATCGAAAAGCCGCAGCCGGTCGAGACGCCGGTTCAACCCCTCGATCGCGGCGTGCCCGTGCTGCCCGACCAGATTCCAGGACAGGTCAATCCCAATCCGGAGTACATCCCGGATGCAGCTCCGGGCCTGCGCGATGTAACGGATGAGGACGACATCACCAAGGATCCTGGCATCCTCAATCCAGATCCTGAGGCGAGTCGCTATCTACCGAGCGGCGCGACTGGCGGCACGGCGATCGGCGCGGGCAACCGGCCGGGACACCCAGGCATCACCTCTTCCTACAGCAGTCGAAAACCTGGCAAGGGCGGAGCCGGGAACGGAGGCAAGGGCCAGGAAGGCGGCGACGGCCACGGTGGAGATGAACCGGAAGCAACGAAGTCGGTGCTCAGCGCACTGCGCTGGCTGCGCAACCACCAATCTCCCGATGGACGCTGGGATTGCGCGGAGTTTTCGGCGCAGTGCAAGGGCGGAATCTGCGAGGGAGCCGGCTCATCCGCCCACGACGTCGGAGTCACCGGACTCGCGCTGTTGTGTTTTCTCGGCGCGGGCTACACGCACGAAGAGGGCGTCTTCAAGGAGACCGTGCGCAACGCCGTGCGCTACTTGCGCAGCCAACAGGACGAGGACGGTTGCTTTGGCCCGCGTGTCGGACAGCACTTCATGTACGACCACGCCTGCGCCGCGCTGGCGCTGGCGGAAGCGTATGGCATGACGCAGTCGCTGCAACTGCGCAAGCCCGCGCAGCAAGGCATCAATTTCATCCTGCGCGCGCAAAATCCCTACTCGGCCTGGCGCTACGCGTATCCGCCCGACGGCGACAACGACACGTCGGTCACCGGCTGGATGGTCATGGCGCTCAAGTCGGCCAAACTCTCAGGCCTCACGATCGATGATGAAGCCTTCAAGAGCGCGATGAACTTCATCACCGAGATGACCGATGAAGCGACCGGCCGCACGGGCTACACCGAACGCGGCACGGCTCCCTCGCGCTTGAACGAGATGACCCAGCTTTTCCCGGCCGAACGCAGCGAAGCGTTGACCGCCGTCGGCATGCTCGTGCGCATTTTTTCGGCGAAGGACAACACCAACGATCCGATGGTGCTCAAGGGCGCCGATCTCCTGGTCAACAAGCTGCCCAACTGGGACACCAAGAACGGCGACATCGACTTCTATTATTGGTACTACGCCACGCTCTCGATGTTCCAGGTCGGCGGGCCGCAGTGGGACAAGTGGAATGCAGCGTTGAAGACCGCCTGCCTCGATCACCAGCGCAACAAGGAAAAGGAATGCGCCTTTGGATCCTGGGATCCGATCGACCCGTGGTCCGGCGCCGGTGGCCGCGTGTACTCCACCGCGCTGAACTGCCTGAGCATGGAGGTCTACTACCGCTACGATCGCGTCTTCGGCATGCCGAAAAAGACGCCAAAGAAAAAGTAGCGCGGATCGATTGGACGCGCGCCGCCGCGGTCGAGCCGTGTCAGTCGTAGTGTTTCACTTCGGCCCACAGCTCGGCCAGCGGTCGTTTCAGCCCGCGGCACAGGAAAACCTTCAGGTCGTTCTCGTAGGGCAGCGCATAGTCGCTGTGGGCGACCGTTTCGACGATCTCGCAGCTTTCGAACAGCGACTCGCGTCCGCCGAGATCGTCGTCGAGAACCAGCATGAGCTTGCCCGAGTACTGGCGCGGGCCCCAGATCCAATAGTTGTTGTGACTGCCGATCGCATCGGGCAGGCCGTGCGCGTTGCCGAGAAAATCGATCGCGCCGCACTGGCCGTAGTTCGAAGCGAAGATCGCGCAGTCGGCGCGTTCCTGCGGAGTTAGTCGTTCGAATGCGCGAGCGACGGCATCAACCTTTTCCTGCCAGCCGAACATATCGGCGTAGTGCTGGGGAAGACGGCCGAGTTCTTTGCCTTCGCTCGAACTCGGCGTCACGCCAAGTCGCGCTGAGTAGCCGATGAGCGAGTCGACAGGCAACACGGGCAGCACGAGCGGCACGATCACGATAGTGGTCAAGACCAACAACGCTGCGTAGAACGGCTTCACTCCGCGCGCGAACCAGCGTTGCCGCGCGAGGTCGCTCGCCGCGCCACCGGCCGCGAACAGGATCGGAAACGCCGCGCAAAGGTACTCGGATTTGCTGTGGCCGTGCAGCACGAGGACCAGGCAGGCGCACAGCCAGATCCAGCCCAGCGGCCGGAACTGTGCGCCGCTCTTGGCGAAGAAGAGGAACCACAGCCCGGCGATCCAGATCGGCAGATTGAGCGGCTGCTGTTGTGGGAGCTGTCCGCTGAGGAACGTCCAGGCCGACAAGCCGGCGTATTTCTCCTCGGTCGCGGCGCGGATGAACTCGAGGTGCGCGAGGTCATGCTGCAGGTTCCAGACGATGTACGGCAAGAAAAGCAATAGCGCGATCCCGGCCGCGATCCACGGCCCGCGAGTTTTCAACTCGCGCCGGTAGGGAGTTGCGAGCAGGCCGACAAGGCTCCCGCCGACGAACCAGGCCACGTCGATCTTGTTCAGCATGCCCAGGCCGCAGACGATTCCGAGCGCGATCCAGCCGCGCGTGCTCGGTCGCTCCAGCAGAGTCAACAGCAGATGCGCCGCCCCTATCCAGACCAACAGGTCGAACGCGTTCATCGAAAAGTTGCCGGTGAATCCGAGGATCAGCGGCGAGCACAGGCAGGCCAGGCAGGCGATGGCGACGCCCGAACGGCTTGCGCCCAAGCGCTGCGCGAGAGCGCCCGTCAGGTAGATCACCGCCGCGCCGCTGAGCGCAGGAAAAAGGCGCAGCGCGAACACGCTGTCGCCGAACAGCGCGCGCTGCAGCGCCAGCACGAACATCGAAAGCGGCGGCAGGTCGACGTAGCCGGCGGAGAGGTGTTCGCTGCAGGCCTGGTAGTAGAACTCGTCGCGGAAGTAGCCGTAACCTCCGCGCAGATTGACCACGAAGTGCAAGGCGAGCTGCACAAGGGCAAACCCCATGCAGATTCCGCGCGTTGTCCGATCCGGTTTCAATGCCGACATCCGCGCATGGTAGCGCCGCCGGCGCGCCCGAAGGCGCTGGGCTACTGCCAGCGCACCGCGATGAAGTGTGCCGCGCCCTTCTCGACGGCAAAACCGAGCTGCTCTTCCTCCAACGCAAAGCTCGCCGTTTCGCGGTCCTCGACGAACACCGTGACGCGGCCGTCCACGCGTCGCGCGCGCATGCGATGGATTCCGTTCTTGACCGGCACACCCTGGTACTCGCCCAGGACTTTGAACTCGTCGCCATTGCAGCGCTTGATCACGACGCCGCGGTCGTCGATCGCCGCAAACGTGTAGTGCTGCTTGTCCTTGAAGCCGATCACAAGCCCGGCGGAGGCATCGATTTCGCGTCTGAAGCGCGCTTCGACCTCGCTGCACGGCGCGCGCACCAAAGCGAATGCGTAGTCGTTGTCGGTGGAGCGGCCGACGAACTCGCGTCCGTTGATGTCCTCCCAGTCGCCGCAGGCCGCGAACAAGGGTTCCTGGACCGTGGCGAGCCAGCTCTCGAATTCGCCGTAGATTTCCTCGGTCTTGCCCAGCGTGGCGGCGAAGTCTTGTCCCGACAACTTGCTGCCGGTCTGGCCAAGCGCGAGTTTGTCGAAGCGCGCGCGGTACTTGCCGGCGACGCCTTCGCGCAGGAAACTGACCAAGGCCCAGGACATCGGCGGCTTGCTGAGATTCGCTTCGGTGAAGACGCCGACACCGCCACTTTCCTTCAGCACGCGGGCCGCCTGTCCTGGCAGGTCGGTCATGCTGATCTGCAGGCGCGGCGCAACTTGCAGCGCCTTGCCGTCCCAGCGGTGATTGGAAAGCTGCTCGGCCAATCCAAGCACGAACCAAGTGTTGACCATGTCCGTGTGCTTGGACTTGGCGCGATAATGAAGCTGCTGGAAGGTGCCGTGCAAGGCGAGTCGGCGCGTGAGCCAGCGCGTCGGCTGGCGATAGAGGTAGAGCGTGTTGCGCTCCGGCAGGAAATAGAGCGCATCCAGTTCGGCGGGCGGAGTCACGCCCACACCGGCGAGCGCGGTGAGCCACGATTTGCGATCGGCGCAAAGTCGCAGGGCGAATTGCGACGGAGTCTTCTGGGCCGGTTCGGCGTGCAGCACTTCGACGTAGGCCGTCCAGGCCTGCTCGAGCACGACACCAAGTTCCAAGGCTTCGGCCGCGAGCCGTTCGCCTTCGCCTTCGGCGTCGATCGAGAAGTGCGCCGTCTTCTCAACGATCGGCTGCGACTGTTGGGCGGCGGCCGGGACGCAGCTTGGGGCGATCAAGATCAGGAACGGCAGTCCGGCGATGCGCATGGCGAATGGCAGGCGAGTTTTCTCGGCGGGGGAGTGCGCGCTGAACGTCATGTCAGTCCCTAGTCGTGGCTGGCGGGCAGTTGCATGTCGGAGTAGCCGAGCTCGCGCAGGATCTCTGGGTTGGGAAGTCGTGCTTCGGGTCGGCCGGATTCAGCGTGTCGCAGGCTTGGGCTCGGCGAGCAGTTCGGCGATCAAGCGCTCGAAGTCGTCGCGCAACTTCTGGTGTTCGGCGCCGGCCGCGGGGCCGGAATAGCCCTGGTGCACGGCCCGCACGCGGCCGTCGGCGTGCAGGAAAATCGTGGTCGGGAAGGCGCGGACCTGATCGAGCAGCGGAAAGGCCTTGGAGGCTTCCGCCTTGTCGGATTTTCCGGCGAGCAGCAGGGGGTATTCGAGCTTGTGCCGCGCCGCGAAGAGCTTGAGTTGTCCCAGATCGCGCGGCGCATCGCCGGTGAGTTCGAAGCCCAGGCCGACGATCGACAGGCCCTTGGAGCGGTAGCGTTTGTCGAGCTCGCGCAGGTACTCGGCTTCGTCGTTGCAGTTGGGGCACCACGTGCCGAAAAGTTGCAGAATGCGTGCTTTGCCCGCGAACTTGGGGTCGGCGAGCGAGATTTTCGCGCCGTCGATCGTCGTGAAGATGAGTCTGGCGAGGTCGACGTTCGCGTTGGACTTCGTCAAGCCAAAGGGATCGGGAAGTTGCGCGTTGTCGTCGCGCTTCGCGGTCCAGGTCTCGTGCCATTTGTCGCCGGACCAGAAGTCACCGCTCAGAGTTCCGTCCTCGAGTTGCTTCGCCGAGAACAGGAATGCGTGCGCGCCGTCGAAGCAGGAAAGACGCCAGGATTCGTCCGCGCGAGCGTGCTCGCCCGCGAGATAGCGATAGTCGCCCAAGGTCGTGAGAAACGTGCCCGCGACCTGATCTTCGAAGGACATCGCGAAGACCCCGACTGAACTCTCGTCCAAGGAGGAGAACTTGACCTGCCAGCGGCCCTCGATCGCCGGCGGTGTTCCCGGACCGTGAGGCATGGGAAAGTGCGCTCCGTCTGGCACCATTTCTCCGCTCCCGACTCCGTGCATCGGCATTTCGATCCACTGATCCGCACCGCGACGCTTGCGCCAGGTCCCATCCAGCGCACCATGGGCATCGAGCTTCGTGATCTCGATGTGGCTATCGTAACTGTCGATGTGCAGAGCGACGCCCTTAGGCGTCCGCTCCCAACGTTCGATCGGCGTGACATCCACATTCTTGCCGCCATTGAGCAGCGCGAATTGCAGCGTCCCATTCACGTCCTCGACGCTGAGTTTGAATTCGATGCGACCGCCAGGCCCATCGAGCCACGCATCCCACAGGTAGGGAATCCGCACCGGAAGCACGGGCGCCGATGCCGCCGGCTTCTGTCCAATCTGGAGGGCGAGCGCACAGACGGGCAGCAACATGGTCCCAGGTTAGCGGTCGAGGTGCACTGCGGTCACGCGCGTCCTCGACGATCGCGCCGAAGACTCCCAACCGGAGCGACCTCCGCTCAGAGCTGCCCCGCCTCGACGGCGAACGGCGGCTTTTCGTAGACCAGTTCGAACTTCGCGCCTGCTCGTTTGGGCTCCAACGAAGCCCAGCCGCCGCCACCTCAGCCGTAGTTCATCTTGCCGCGCGCGAGTTCTTCGCCCTTCTCGCCGAGCACGCGGTAGCCGATCAGAATCCGGTGACCGTTCTTGTAGATCGAGACACCCGCGCCGTCGGCGCCGCGGATCTCCATGCCGGCGCTGCTGCCGTCGAAGCGTTGCTTCACGGACAACTTGGGCGCGAGTTCGATGTGCAGTTCGCCCGAGGCCGGCACTTCGATCTTGCGCAGCTTCAGACCGCTGCCCGAGAGATGCCAAACTTCGCTCGGTCGCGAACGATCGACAATGCGATAGCCGACCAGCGTGTACTCGCCGGCCGGGAGCGTGCGCGCCTTCGCGCCTTCGCGTGCCGCTTCACCCCGCGCTTCCCAGGCAAGCCGCGTGAGCTTGCCGTCGAAGCCGCGCACGAAGAGCGAGCCTTCGTCGAAACTCGCTGTGATCGCCACGCCCGTCGTCCCAGCATTTGCCGCGACCTGCGGCCGCTCGAGCGACTCCGCCTTGAAGAACTCGATCAGGGCCGCACGGGCCGCTTTGGGTGTGTCCGTTCAAGCCGTTTCCTGCACCTGGTCGACCCACGCTCGGTCCGTCGCGTAAGCGAGATCGGGCGCGACATGGCATGTGGAACAACGTTGCGCAAAGATCTCGCCCGCCTGCTTCGGCGTCGGACCCTCTCCCTGCTGGGGCACGAAAGTCTGAAACGCGAGCGCGAGCAGTGCGCACGCGCCAACCGACGTGGCGACGAATACGGATCGGTGTAGATGCATGCGCAGATTGTTCACGGACACACGTCGATGCGCAATGCGTTGGACAGGCTAACGCCAAATCCGTCCGGATGCTGCGGGTCGCGGCCCCAGTGCTGCGCGTAGACGACGTCGCCGGCCGTGAACGCGCCGAGCGGGAACGGAAAGTCCGCGGCGCCACTCGCGTCATTGAGCTGTGGCGAAAGGCGCGTGATCTGACCGCCGACCCACAGCGTCCCGCCGAGCAGCGGCGCCGAGTTGGGCTGCGTGCCGAAGAAGACCAAGCCGACCTTGTTGGGCAGCGCATCGCTGACCAGGACATGGAAGTTGTTCGCGCTCTCACTCGGCGTGCTCGACCACGAAAGATTGGGTCTGCCGCCCTGCGAATTCAGCTTGCCCGTGCCATAGGGCGCGGGAATTGCGCAGCGAAATTGAGCGACCGTCGTGTTCGTGTTGTTCAGCGACTTCCAGTTCTCCGCGGCATTCGGTTGGCCGTCGGGAACGCCGAGCACTTCACCCAGATAACTGACATTGGGGTTCGAGAAGTACTGGATCCGTGTGCCCGGCGCGTAAGCCATGATCGTGCGGTAATTGCCGCTCGCCGTGCGATATCCATAGGAGTACGGATACAGCGCGCCGGCGGCGTTGGCGTGATCGTGGTGGCTCGCCATGTTGTGGCCGAGCTCGTGCGCAAAACTGTAGTAGCCGGTCGCACACTGCTTCGACGTCACCGTGAAGCCGTGGCTCTCGAAGCTCGGCGAGAGCGTCGTCATCAACCAGCCGATGCCGCAGTACTGCGTGCTGCTCACGATCATCGCGACTTCGTCGGCACCGTACTGATTGCGCAGCGCGTGGATGTTGTCGAAGTAACCGTCGGCTGGATCGGTCAGCCGATTCAACTCCGTGTTGAAGTCGCCGTTTTCAGGATAGCCGGTGAGTTCCTCCTGGTGCACGAGCCGCAGGCGTTGCACAACCTGGCTGTTTGCATATGCCTGATTGCTCTCGAGCACAGCCAGGTCGATCAGACTCTCGATCGCCACTGTCCCGCCGGCGTTCTGACTTGCCAGCGGCGTGTAGACGACCATCACATCGATCGTCGGATTGGGATTCGAGAGGTAACCTCCGGCGCCCTGTCCCGGAGGCGCAGCGATTTCACTGATAGCCTGTGCCTGCGTCGTAGCGCAGGGCGGAAAAAGGTTTTCATGGACGCGCGCGACGCGATGCCAGCCTGCGCCGGCCCAGTTGAGCTTGTACAGCCGCGCGCCGTCGCGAACAGTGCCGGCCACGACTTCGCCGCGTTGCACGAAGATCACCTGACTCTGCGGCGCGCCGTCCAAGGAACCGCTGAACGCGATCGCTCCTGAGGCCAGTTCCGCGCGCGTTTCGAAGCGCGCGTTCTCGCGCACACCGCTCTCGAGGTCGAGCGCCAGCACGAGTGGGTGTGCAGCATCGATCGGCGAAGCGCCGAGCAGTTCAGCGCGCACGCCGACGAGGTTTTCGGAACTGAACGTCGGATCCGGACCGACCGCGGAGAGCGCGTCGAGCGGCGCGACGAGGAAAAGGGACTCCGGAGCCGATTGCTGCGAAAAGGCGGGGGCGCAGGCCAGGGCGAGGAGCATGGATGCCGCGAGGACAGATCTTGCCATGCATCCCTTCTACACCCGCGCGCGCAACCTGGGAACCCCACGGTTGTCCGGCCGTGCGGCGCGGGCCATCATTCCAGGAATGGACGCTCGTTCGGAGTCCGACCAGTTCCTGACCACGCAGTGGAGCGTAGTGCGCGCGGCGAGCGGGCAGAACCCAGAGCTTGCGCGCGCGGCCCTGACAGCGTTGTGCAAGACCTACTGGTATCCGCTGTATGCCTTCGTGCGCCGCAAGGGCGTCGGTGCCGAGGACGCTGAGGATGTCGTGCAGGGTTTTTTCGAGCACGTACTCACGAATCAGGATTTCGCGCGTGTCGCTCCGGAGAAGGGCCGGTTCCGTTCCTTCCTGCTGGCCTGCATCCAGAATCACATGGCGAATATCCGCGACGCCGCGAATGCACAGAAGCGCGGTGGAGGACGGGCGCTGCTCGACATTGACTTCGACGATGCCGCTCTGCGCTTCGGCCGGGAGGCCGGCAGCGAAGATCCCAATCGAATGTTCGAGCGGGCCTGGGCTCTCGCGCTGCTCGATCGGTCGCTGGTCGGACTCGAGCAGGAATACCGCGCCTCGGATCGCGGCGCGCTGTTCGAAGTCCTCAAGCCCGAACTGACCGGCGGAGTGGGGGAGTCGTACGCGCAGTACGCGGCCCGGCTTGGCTCCAACGAGGGCGCCGTCAAGGTCGCCGTTCATCGCCTGCGCAAGCGCTACCGCGAACGCCTGCGCGCCGAGATCGCCCAAACCGTGGCCGACGAGAGTGAAATCGAGGCCGAGATCGCCGACCTGTTCAGCGCGCTCGCACCCTGAGGCAAATTACTCGGAATACCCCTGTAACCTCTGCGCGCCGCTGCTTTTCATGCCCGCAGACCCAGGTCCACCGATGACGACACTCACATGTCCCCGCTGCGGCAGCGCGCTCAGCCAAGATCGAGCCTTGGGCCTTTGCCCGCGCTGTCTGCTCGAAGCCGCCGGCGCAGAGGCTTCTCAACCCGAAATCGTCGTGACCCACCATGAATCGCGCAGACCGACTCCGCCGACGATCGAGCAATTGGCGCCGTTTTTTCCGGGCCTGAAACTGGATTCGCTGATCGCCGTCGGCGGCATGGGCGCGGTCTACAAGGCGACGCAGACGAGCCTGGGCCGCACGGTCGCGCTGAAAATTCTGCACGGCGACATCGCGAGCGAGCCAGGTTTCGCGGAACGCTTCCAACGCGAAGCGCGCACGATGGCGACGCTTTCGCATCCTGGCCTGGTGGCGGTGCACGATTTCGGGCAGGCCGGCCCTTACTTCCATTTCGTGATGGAGTTCGTCGACGGCGTCAATCTGCGCCAGATGCTGCGCGCGAAGACATTGACGCCGGAAATTGCGCTGCGCATCGTGCCGCAGATCTGCGAGGTGCTGCAGTACGCCCACGATCGCGGCGTGGTGCACCGCGACATCAAGCCGGAAAATATTCTTGTCGAGCGCGGCGGCCGCGTGAAAGTGCTCGACTTCGGCCTGTCCAAGATGGTCGGCAAGGATCCGGATCGGCCGCTGCTCACACGCACGGATCAGGTCATGGGCACGCCGCACTACATGGCGCCCGAGCAGTGGGAAAAGCCGTTGACCGTCGACCATCGCGCGGACATTTATTCGCTGGGTGTGGTCTTCTATGAATTGTTGACCGGCGAACTGCCGCTGGGACGATTTGCGCCGCCTTCGCGCATCGTGCACATCGACGTGCGCCTGGACGAAGTCGTGCTGCGCACGCTCGACAAGGAACCGCTGCTGAGATATCAGCAGGCGAGCGAACTCAAGAGCGACGTCGAGCACATCAGCGCGACGGAGGCTCGGCCTGTTCCGCCGATTCCCGTTGCTCCCGCACCTGTACCGGTGCCCGAAATTCGCACGCCAGCGTACGACGCTCGTGCGATCAATCCATGGCTGCCCGTCGCGGCCGCATCTGCGCACCGCGCACGCTCCACGCGCGAAACGGTTCGCGGCGCCGAGCGCCTGCCCGGTCCGATGATCGGCCTGATCGTTTTCTACGGCTTGAGCCTGATCCTGATGATCCTGCTCTTGCTGAACATGTGGTAGCCCGTTCCTGCAATCCCTCTTCGAGAGCAAGTCGAGTCATGAACAACCCTCTGCAGTCCCTGGGCGGCGTCCTGCCGGTCGTCCTGGTCGCCTTCTTCGCCTTCGTCACCACGGTCTTCTGGATGATCGTTGGCTGGCGCGCCATGCGCGCGCACGAACGCATCGCTTCGACCCTCGACGAAACCCTGCCGCGCTGAGGCGCCCGGAGCCCACAGTCATGTTCCCGATCGAATTCAAGATCCCCGAGGGGCCCACCGGCGGCGCGATGTGGTGGATTCTGGTGCTGATGACGCTGATCAACTTCCTGATGGGCCTTTTCTGGATCGTGCTCGGCTGGCGAGCGATGAAAGCCCACGAGCGTCTGCCCGAGGCGCTCGCAGCCAGCCTGCGACGCCCCGCTACTGCCGCAGAGTCCAAAGTCGGCGGTTAGCGTCGGTACGGAGCCAGCCTCGACTCC
>JAYUUV010000132.1:0-19126 GCA_043754695.1 Planctomycetota bacterium | reverse complement strand
TGACCCCGTCGACCCTCGAGGTGCCCCGCTGGCTACCGAACGCGATTTCCGTCGCGCGCGTGCTGATGGTGCCGGTCTGGGCGTGTTGCGCCGAATTGGCGCAGCGTGCCGCAGAAGTCGGGGAAGATCCGCTCCCGGGTCGTCGCGCCGCCGGCCTGGTGCTGCTGGCGATCGGTGCCTCGGACGTTCTCGATGGCTGGTTGGCGCGACGCTTCAGCCTGCAGAGCGCGCGCGGCGCGATGATCGATGCCGTGGCCGACAAGCTCACGCAGGTCGTGCTTACGACCTACCTGGCGCTGCGCATCGGTCCGGCTTTTGCCGCGATACCCGTTTGGTTTCTGCTGCTATTGATCGCTCGCGACGGACTGCTGCTCGCCGGCTCTGCGGCCATCCGCCGTCGCCGCGGCCACGTTGAAGCCGAACACGCCATGCACGGCAAGCTCGCCAGCCTGGCGTTGTTCGCCGTGCTGCTGGCGTTCTGCTGGGTGGTCCCGGAGGCGCTGAGCGCGCCGCTCTTGTGGGGCACCGCCGCGTTAGTCGTGGCCAGCACCGCGATGTACGTGCGCCATGGCCTGCGTCAGTACGTTGGCCCGGCGTCGACCCCGTAAGCGTCCGCCGCCACTCCTGCGATTAGCGACAGCTCGACCGTCCGCGCAACGGACCAGTTCCGCCGCGCGGGAACTGAGCGCGTCTCGGCGGCGAGCCGCTATGTCCGAAGTCGCTCAAACCTTCGTTGCCACAACCCGTGATGCCAGGCCAGAACGGCGGCCGTTGGCCTTGTCGAGATGTCTTTCGCAGCGAGTCCCGGCTGTGGTCCAGAGCGTGTGCTGCGACATGTTGCGCACTGGCGTCAGCCAAGCATCGCAACTGTCCGCGGGTCGCAGTCGAGGAGTCTGTGCTTGAAACCCATGGCTGCTCGACATGGAAAAGGTCGACGGCAGGGCTGCCTGACTCGGTACAACAAGCTGATGTCCCAAGCTACCAGCACGATAATTCGACGCGCGATTTGGGCCGTTTTCATTCCGGTCTGCGCTTACTACCTCTACCGCGCGATCAGGTATCGCTTTCTGACCCCCGATGCGCTCGGGCCGACATTCTGGAACAAACAGGTTTGGTACAGCGCGCACCTTGGAGTTGCGCTCATTCCGCTGCTACTTGGACCGCTGCAGTTCTCGCACAGTCTGCGCCAACGCTATCCGCTTTGGCACCGCAGACTGGGGAAATGCTACCTCATCGGATCGGCCTTGACCGCGCTCACTGCGCTCTACCTCGGCGCGACTCAGTCGTCCGAGGGTTCCATCGTGCCGGTCATGTTGCTCGCCACGCTCTGGCTCCTCTTCATAGCGGGCGCATTCTTGACCGCGAAGCGCCGTAACTTCGTCACACATCGCTTGTTCGCGATTCGGTCCTACACCTGCGCGATGGTTTTCGTGTCGCTCCGAGTGCTCGGCGACGTGGGTTATGGCACGCTTTTCCCTTTTATCGAGTCGGAGGCGATACGCGAGACGACCCACGAATGGATAAGCGATTTTCTGCCGCTGCTTGTGGTCGAGGCGCTGATCGCCTGGATTCCCTCCATTTCTCGCAAGACAGTTAGCCCTCCCCAGGGGAACTGACGGCAACAGCGGAAACGAAAGCAGCCGGCCCTTTCGGGGCCGGCCGCTTCGCGATGCTCGCTGCCTCGGACCGACGTGGTTGCCGGTGCTGGGCGTGGTGAGTTTGTCGACGACTAGCCGCCGCAGGCTCAGTCCTCCTGCGTGATGTTGTAGGTGATGTCGATGTAACCGTCGTAGTCGAAGCCGTCCGGATCAGCGGTGAAGTGGGATTGGCCGGTGTAGTGCAGTGTGTGTTGGCCGGCTTCCATGTCCTTGAGCAGGACGTAGTAGCCGTCGGCGACCGCCGTGCTCGCGCCGCCCGTGGCACCGAAGAACCAGGGCGACGGCGCGTCGAAGCCGAACTGCGCTGACTCTTGCCGGTAGGCGGTCGGGTTTTGGAGCGACACGCCGTCGAGCGTGCAGGAGAGGCTCGCGGGAAGTGTGTGATCGCCGAACCACACGGCGAACTCGCGCTGCTCTTGCTCCGTGGCGTAGCCCTCGATGCTCGACCACTCCGAGCCGATCAGCATCACGAAGAGCGACTTGTCCGCGGGGAGCGTGAAGGAACGCGTGACGGACTCACCGGCGCCCACGACCGGAGCCGCGAGGAACCAAACGTCCCCGGTCTGGCCCGTCGTGATGTCGAACGGATCGACCGGTCCACCCGGGTGTCCAGCGGCCGGCAGTTCGCAGAACCACTGCCACCACTTCGCGGACCACTGGTTCTGGGTGAGGCCGTGCAGCTTCTTCGTGGGCTTGTAGGCGAACGAGTTGGCATCGCCGCCGACCGGTACAGGGAGCGCGCTGGTCGGGCCGCTGACGGCCCAGATCAGGCACCCACCGGCCAGAACGGAAACGAGGCTGCGGCTGAGAACGTGTTGTTTCATGGGGGACTCTTCCTGTGCTATCGGGGAATTGCCGACAACGAGGTCGCCGGCCGGGAAATGGGGCAGGTTGAAAAGAAACTGCTTCCTGGGAGGAGAACGCCGGAACGGTGCGCCGCGGGGGCAACGAAATCGGTGGGAACTGCGCGGATGGCGATCTGGCGGCAAGTCCGCATTCGTCCTCCACGCCCCAAAACGCGAGGATCAGTCCTAACTGTCGATTTTTCTCGACAATTCGCCACGCAGGGGTCGATGGGGCCCTGTGTAGCGTTGCCTCCTCCTCTACCTGCTAGATTTCAGGCCTCCCCGTGCTTTCAGAGAACCCCAATAGCCCCATCCGGGATGCCGAGCCGTCGCCGTTGTCGAATCCCTCACATTGGCCCACGCTCATCGAGGGGGTGCGGCCCGAAGCCATCCTGGTCCTGATCGCGGGGTATATGGGAAAGGGCCTGCGCGAGTACTGCGAGCCGGAGGACATTTGGCAGGAGACGCTCGCCCGAGCCTGGAGCGCGCGCGAGGCGCATCACTGGCAAGGCAGCGCAGCATTTCGTACCTGGCTGCTCAAGATCGCACTCGATTGCATTCGCGAGATGCAGCGCCGGATCGCGAGCCCGATGCGCGGAGATCAGACCCAAGTGTCGATTCTTCACGGCAACTCGACAGGCCGGGGGATTGGGGAGCGCATGCCGGGCGTTGCATCGGCTTCGACCTTCTAGATTTCCGCTCTTCGCGTGCTTTCAGCGAGCCCCAATAGCCCCAAACCGGATGGCGAGCCGTCGCCATTGACGGATCCCGCGCGTTGGGCCGCGCTCATCGAGGGGTGAGACCAGAGGCTTTCCTGGTCGTGATCGCGTCGTCGATGAGCAAGAGTCTGCGCGAGTACTGCTCGCCGGAAGACATTTGGCAGGAGACGTCTACCTCAGTCTGCAACGCGCGAAGCGCAGCGCCGACAATGCAGCGCTGCACCTCACGACCAGCTCAGGGGTGGTTGCCGCCCTTTTTGTCGTGCGGCACGACCACCACGCAGCTTGTCTGGGCGACGTTGTTCTGGCTGTCGAAGGCCAGCGCGTCGATGGTGTACGCCCGACCATCGCCGTTCCCATCGCGCTCCGCTCGCAGCATGAGGGTGCCCACCCAGGCACCCAGGTTGGCGTCGTAGGTCAACACGCTTGTGACGAGGACCGGCGCGGCGTAGCCGTCCTGAAAGTTCACATCGCCGGTCGTGTTGCCATCGCCGTTGCCGATGGCGTTGTCAGGTTCGTCGCTGCGAACCTGCACAGTGAGCGGCAAGATGTCGCCAGGATGTTGGCAGGCGTCCGTGGCAACGACCATGATCCGCACGGCGCGCATCGTGTGGTCAGGTGGCCAGAGCGACGCCATGTCAGTGGAGCACATGATCTCGGGCGGCACGCTGTCCTGAACGGTGACGACGACATCGCAGGTATCCACGCCGCCCAGGCCATCGGCGACAGTCAGCGTGGCCATCGTAACGCCGACCGGAAACGTTCCCGATGGCGTGGCGCTTTCGGGATTGGCAAGCACAACGCTGAGGTTGGAGACATCCCAGTGGAACAGCACTGCATCGCCATCGGGGTCAAACGATCCGCTCCCATCGAGTTGGACGACTGCGCCCGCGGCGCTACTGCACTGGACCGTGATTGCGCTCTGCACGCAAACGGCAACCGGGGGCTGGTTCGTTTGCCTGGCGCGGACGAAGATGTCCTCGGCGGAGTTGAAGTCGTTCGCGACGAGATTGGTGGCGGCCGAAGTGAATGCCACGGCATGCCCATCGGCGCTGATCGCGATGGCGACGTTGTGCTGAGATGAGCCGCTGTCGGCGTTCCCCGGCATCCCACCGGCGCCATCGCTGACCAACTCGGTCGTGTGCGTTTGACGATCGTGAATGAAAATGTCTTGGAATCCGTTCGTGTCGCCGGCGACGAGGTTGGAGGCGAACGAGCTGAAAGCCACGAATCGACCGTCAGCGCTGATGCTGGCGTTGTAGCTCCAGCCGTTCGCCGCGGCACCGCTGCCTTCGACGCTCACCCATTCCAGAGCGCCGGTCTGCATGTCCTTGACGTACACGTCGCCGGTATTGTTGATATCTCCAGCAACGAGGTGGTCTCCAGCGTGGAACGCGACGAACCGTCCGTCGGCGCTGATCGTCTGATTGTTGGCGCCGTCCCCGGTGGCCCCGGCGGCATCGGCACTTGCGATTGCAAGCGTGCCGGTCTGGCGGTCGCGGACGTACACATCCGCCTGCCCGTTGAGGTCGCTGAGCAGGTACCGCGCGTTGGAGGTGAACGCGACGTAGCGACCATCGTAGCTGATCGCCGTCCAGTAGCTGTTGCTGGGCAAGATCGCGGGCTGCGTGCTGCTGACGCTGACGCTCTCAGTCGCTCCGCTGATCCGGTCGTGCACGTACACTTCCCCGTTGGCGTTACTGGGGACCACGGTGAGGTTTGTCGCCTCAGATGTAAAGGCGACGAAGCGGCCGTCTCCGCTGATCGACGGTTGGTAACTGAGGCTGTTCCCCTCGGCCCCGCTGCTGGACACGCTGATCCGTTCGGTCATGCCGGCCACCCGGTCGTGAACGAAAACGTCTGAGGTGTCATTGGTATCGCCTGGGACTAGGTTCGTGGCGTACGAGTCGAAGGACACGTAGCGCCCGTCGGGGCTGATCACCGGGCGGCTGCAGTGGGCGTTCGCCGGTTGGCCGCCGCTGTTGACACTCACCCGCTCAATCGAATCGTCGAGGAGATCCTTGACGTACACGTCTTGGTAGCTGTCGACGATGTCCCCGGGCGCGAGCGCGTTGTACGTCGTGAACACCACATAGCGGCCGTCGGCGCTGATCGACGGGTAGGTGCCGTAGTGATTGACGGAGTCGTAGACGAGCGGGGCGCTAATCAATTTGGTCGTGCCTTGGGCTGCTGCCGCGGGCGTTAGACCCGTGAGAACTGAGGTCAGGCTGACGAGCCCCACGAATACCGTGGAGATAGGACTGCTGTGCTTGCGTTGCATGGATGGGCTCCTGAATGGGGCGGACTGAAAAGACTCCTTCCTGGGAGGACAACGCCGGAATGGCGCGCCGCGGGGGCAACGAATTCGGTGGAAACGATGTGAATGGGCCCAAGTCCGCTGCTTGCGGCAGATTCAGGCCCCACTTGCGTGTCGCACGCCGTAGGATTGATGAACTCATGCACGACGGTCGGCGGAGGGCGGTTACTGAGTCCCGAGATGCAACCGTTGGATGTGCAAACCCGCGTCACGCAGATCCTGCAGGAAGTGCAGCAGGGAGACGCATCCGCTGCTGAGCAGCTATTGCCACTGGTCTATGACGAGTTGCGCGGACTGGCGGACAGCTTCTTTCGCCACGAACGACCGGATCACACCCTGCAGCCCACCGCGCTGGTGCATGAGGCGTACTTTCGCCTGGTGAAGCAAACCGACATGCCGTGGCAGGGCCGGGCGCACTTTTTCGCCGTGGCGGCCCAGGCCATGCGACGGGTGCTGATCAATCACGCGGAAAAACACAACGCCATCAAGCGCGGCGGTGTTCAGCAGCGGGTGACGCTTGACGAGAACACGCCAACGCCCGCCGCAACGGCGATCGGCCCTGTTGATTTGCTGGCGCTCAACGAGGCGCTCACCCGCCTTGAAGCGTTGGACGAACGTCAATGCAGGGTCATCGAATTGCGCTTCTTCGGCGGCCTGAGTGTGGAGGAAACCGCGGAAGTGTTGGGTATCGCGCCCCGCACGGTCAAGTTGGATTGGCAAATGGCCCGAGCGTGGCTGCACACCCAACTGATCGGATAGGTCCTCGATCATGGCGAACGAGCAGTATCAACGCGCCAAGGCAATCTACTATCAGGTCTGCGAAATGGATCCGTCGGAGCGCACGGCATTTCTAGATAATGCCTGTAGTGGCGACGAAGTGCTGCGCCGCGACATCGATGCCTTGCTACGAGTTGATGACAACGGACAATTTCTCCAGCAGCCGGCGCTGGATGACGGCCAGTTGCTGCATCGCGCGGTCGCGAGCCTCACCTCGGACCTCGGTTCATGCCAGCTCCCTGTAGCGTTCGGCCGCTACCGCGTGCTGCGCTTGATCAGTGAAGGCGGCATGGGCAGCGTCTATGAGGCCGAGCAGGATTCGCCGCATCGCATCGTGGCACTCAAGGTGATTCGCTCGGCATTTCCGTCCAGACAGATGGTGCAGCGCTTCGAACGCGAGATTCAAATCCTCGGCCGCTTGCACCATTCTAACATCGCCCAGATCTACGATGCGGACGTTGCTGAATTGCCCGGGCTCGATGGAGCGACCACGCGGCCGGCGTACTACACGATGGAGTTCATCAACGGTCTGCCGCTGATTGAACATGCCAATCAAGAGGCTTTGAACGACCGGCAGCGCCTGCAGCTTCTCGCCAAGATCTGCGATGCAGTGCACTTTGGTCACACGCACGGCGTCGTCCATCGCGATCTCAAGCCCAGCAACATCATGGTGGAGGCGAGCGGCGAACCGAAGATCATCGACTTCGGCGTGGCCCGCGCGACCAACTTGGATCAGATGGCCACTGCGCTGAACACCCGCTCGGGCGCGCTCATCGGCACGTTGGCCTATATGTGCCCCGAGCAGGTTGCGGGTGACAGCGGCTTTGGCGGCGAACGCGAGGGAGGCTTGCTCGACGGCCGTGGCGATGTCTATGCCCTTGGCGTGATCGGCTTCGAATTGCTGGGCGGCCGCTTGCCGTATGACCTCGCCGGCCGGAGCATTCCTGAAACGGCAAGGATCATTCGCGACGAAGAACCCACGTCGTTGAGCTCGATCAGCCGCGCGTATCGCGGCGACGTCGAGACCATCGTGCGCAAGGCGATGGCCAAGGAGCCGGCACATCGGTATCAGACGGCGGCGGAGCTGGCGGCGGACATTCGGCGCTTCTTGAACGATGAGCCCATTCTGGCCCGGCCGCCGACGCTGCGTTATCAACTGGGAAAGTTCACGCGGCGGCACAAGGAACTGGTCGCCGGTCTTGCGCTCGTGATTGTGACTCTGATCGCTGGAATCGCTGGAGTATCACTGGCCCTCGCGTACTCTCTGACGCAGGAACGCGCCGCGACGCAGGCGGGAAACAAGGCGCTCCTCGCGGCCGAGCTCGCTACACGCGAGGCCAGCCGGGCTCAGCGCCTGAGCGTAGGGATGCAAAAGATGCTCAGCTTCGCGCGACCGGGAGAACCCGATAGCGGGCGAACCATGACCGTCGAGGAGTTGTTGGATCTGTCTTCACAAGCAGCACTCAGCGAACTGATCGATTCGCCCGATCTTGAGATCGCGATGCGCCGCACACTCGGACAGACCTACGCACGACTCGGTTCAGGCAATAAGGCTCTCCAGCACTTTCAGAAGGCCATCACCCTGGCAGAAGAAACATATGGCCCGGATTCCATGGAGACTTTCGATGTCGTCTCCGAAGTTGGCATTTCGCGGGCATTCGGCCAGCTTTCACAGATAGCACAGTGGGCCAAGAAATCCCAGGACATGCTCAGCATCGCGCGCCAGCAACTCTCGCCCACGCACCCGACAGTTCAGCGCCTACTTCTCTCATCCGCAAGACTGGAAATCAATCTCTGGCGCCCATGGGCAGGCGAGAGCTTGTTGCGAGAATTGTTGGACATACTGGCGAGCATGCCGCCGGCGCAGCGGGCAATTAGTCTGACTGATGTGCGGGCCGAGCTTATCTTCCCGCTGCTTGCTCAGTTCAAGTTCGAGGAAGCCGAACCGATCGCCCGACAGGTGCTGCGAGACGTGGAAACCGATGCCGGCTCCGCCGAAAATTTTGAGCATCGACTTTCTGCTCTGAGCAATCTGGCGTTTCTTGCTCAGATGCTACAGCGGTTTGATGCGGCAGCGGCCTATTCCCTCGAGGTTGTGGAGGAGACGCGAACCGCCCTCGGCGATGACAACAAGCGGACGGCCCCTTGCGTTGACGGCTACGCGGCCCTGCTGACGCAACAGCGCCGCTTCGACGAAGCGCTGGGTTGGCGTGAGGTACAGCGTCACATTCTCGACAATGTTGGAACTGATGTCGACTACTACGCCTATCTCCTTAGTTACGAGGGATTTCTACTAGACCAATTGGATCGCCCCGCCGAAGCCAGGTGGCGCACGAGCGAGGCGATCTCTCGCCGACGCACATCACATGGCGACGAGAGCTTGGCGCAGGAGTGGTGGCGCGGCGGTGCGGAAACCGAAGGCGGGTTGTTTCGATCGTGGGCAAGTGATGCCGTCCGTCGCCATGTGCTCTGGCACGTTGAACGATCCCTTAGAGCCCGGCCAACCTGCGAATTCGATATGCAGGAGATCCGCTGGAGCGAACTGAGCTTCGTTCTGGAGCAGTGGGACGGTTCGAAGCGCGCACTCTTAGCCACGGGTGACCTTGACACGTTGCGATCTCTGGTCAGTCCTTCGCCCGGATTGTACTGGCTGGGAATCCAAGTGCCGCGCCAAGGACATGAGCAACTCAACGCTGGTGGCTGGCTGCTCATGTCGAACTGGCAACTCGACCTGTTCCGTGAGTTCCGCCAGCTCCTTCCGGAATTGTGGAACAGCCCGAAATCCGCAGGAGAGCATGAGGCCCGCGACGTAAACGCTTTGGTCTTGGAAGCCAACGCGGTCTATTCGTTCGGTCCTCTCGGCACGTCCTTGTCGTTCGCGGTCAATGCCACGACGAGCATCGCGTTGCCGGCCGGACGCTACGACATCACGATCGAATCGGACGACGGCTCACGCGTCTGGCTCGACGACGAAGAAATCATCGATGCGTGGAGCGTTGCTGACCAGAACGGCCGTGTAGTCACTCACCGTCAGGAACTTGATGGGTTGTCGCACCAGCTCCGGGTGCGCTACTTCCAGCACGGGCAACATGCGATGTTGCGGCTGCATGCTCAGCCTGTGGAGGACCTCACCCCAATCCCGCTTGATCGCGAGCGGTAGTCTCCAAAGTCTCGCCTAATTAGCTGGGCCACCGAATCGTGCGCAGCTCGCCGCAAGCCACCCTACCGAGGATGCGCCGGCTCTATCGAGCCGCGATCCAGGCCAGATCGTGAAGGTGATGGCGTCAGCGCGACGCCTTTCGGTGGTGCGATGCTATTGCCGCTGCCCCAAGCTGGCAGAAAATCGCAACGCCGACGGGCAGACTCCAAGTGGCCAAGATGCCGTCTTGAAGCGGGAGGAGGAGAACTCCGTGCATCCGGGCGGGATGCCGTGAAGTGCGCAGGAACCGCCGGCTGGGCATGATGGGGGCGCAGGGCAGTGACGCTCCCCGCTCAGCTCGCGCGGATGAACTGGAGCAAAGCCCGAGCCAATCCCAATGACGACTTCACCGCTGCCAACGCAATTTACTCATGATCGCAAGGATGCCGCAGTCTACGGCACGGCCATACCCCCGAGGCATCTTCGCTTTCACTGGGCACACCAACACCTCGCACCAGCCTTTGGCAATGACTGGTTTGCGCTGCGAGCCGAAGCGTTCGCGCGCTTCTTCGGCACACCGGTCTTTCTGCTCTCGCAGACCGCGCTGGTCACGATTTGGATCAGCCTGAACGTCGCAGGCGTCGTCAAGTTCGACCTGTATCCGTTCATCCTCCTGAATCTTGCCTTCAGCCTGCAAGCGGCATACGCCGCGCCTTTGATCCTGCTCGCGCAGACCCGCCAAGCCGACCGCGACAAGGCCCACAACGACGCTGACGCACAACATCGCGAAGCGCTCGCGGCCGAAAATTCCGAACGTCAGAAGGCCGCCGCCGAGCAGACTGCGCAGTTGTTGCTGTTGATGGAGCAGAACACCGAACTGACCCGCGTGACGAAGGAACTCAGTCAGCGGATCGAGAGCCTTACGGCCGAGGTGCACCGAAAATTGGTGGCAACCGGGACGACCGGCGACGGCAGGTCGCAGTAGGCGTCAGGGCCTTCCCCGCGGCATTCTGCTTCGCGCTCGATCTGGCAGGGAAATGCAGGCCGAGATGGATGTCGGGTGGCCAGTGCAGTCGACTCCGTGCCACTCGGCCTGCTTCGCGTTGCCTCCGACCGGCGGCCGCGCTGGGGGACATTTTCGAAGGACTGCTAGACTGCGTGGTCCATCCATGGCTCTCAGCGCCTCGAGTCGTGTTCCCGCTGTCACGCCGCGCGCCGCTTTGTCGGCGCGCGATGCGGTGATCGTCGATCTGCGCTCGCCGGCGGAATTCGCAGAGGATCATTTGCCGGGCGCGCACAACGTGCCGCTGTTCAATGACGCCGAGCGCGCGATCGTGGGCACGCTGTACTGCCGCGCGTCGCCGGACGCGGCGCTCGACGCGGGCCGCGAGTTGGTGCGCGCGCGCATCGACGCGCTGGTGGGCGAGATCGCCGAACTGGCGCACTGGGATCTGCCGGCGCTCGATTTGGCACAGCGGCTCGAGTCGTGGACCGAGGGTGGCATCGAAGCCTTGGACCGCGCGCTCGCAGCCGAGCCCTGCGGGACCATGCCGGAGCGCCCGCTCATTTTGCATTGCTGGCGTGGCGGACTGCGCTCGCGCAGCGTGACGAGTTTCGTGCGCGCACTCGGCCTGGAGCGCGCCGTTGCGCTCGAAGGCGGTTATCGCGCCTATCGCGAACACGTGCGCGCCGGACTCGACAGCTGGGTTGCGCCCGCGGTGTACGTGCTGCGCGGGCTCACCGGCGTGGGCAAGACGTTGGTGCTGCGCGAGCTCGCGCGCCTGCGACCGGAATGGGTGCTCGACCTCGAGGGGCTTGCCGGACATCGCGGCTCGATCCTCGGCATGGTCGGCCTCGAACCGTGCACGCAGAAGACCTTCGAGTCGCGTCTGCTCGCGCGCCTCGAGCAGGGTTTTCCCGGTCCGTGCGTGCTCGAAGGCGAGAGCCGCAAAGTCGGCGACACGATCCTGCCTCCGCGCGTGTGGGCCGCGCTCGATTCCGGTATCAATCTTGAACTGACCGCGAGTCTGGCGCGCCGCGTCGAGGTGTTGAGCGAGGACTATCTCGCGCAGGCCGACAATCGCGCAGCCATCGCCGAACAATTGCCGTTCATCGAACAACGCCTGGGCCCCGTGAAATTCGCCGGCGCGCTGACCGCGTTGCTCAGCCAGGGCCGCGACCGCGAATTGATCGAGGTGTTGCTGGAGCGCTACTACGATCCGCTCTACCGCCAGTCCGGGAAGCAGCGTGTTTACGCGGCGAAGATCGACGCCGGCGATCCCGTGCGTGCCGCGCAGGCGATCGAGCACTGGATCGAAGTGCGGTCGGCGGCCATGGCGCGCTGAAGTAGAAGCCTTTGTGCGCGTCTGCGAGTAGTATCGCGCGCATGCTGACGACAGTGCTACTTGCGGTCTTACTGGCGAGCCGGCTGGTCTTCGGGGCCGGCGACGCGCTGGGCAAGGGCATGAGCAAACTGCTCGCAGGGAACTCGAAGCCGCAAGTTCACGCCGGCACCGGCATCAAGGACTACGGTCTGCGGTCCTACGTGCGCGTCTCCAAGGAGCTGCCGCACGCGGAGGACAAGAGCTGGAAGCTCGTCTGCGCGCTGCCCTACAACTGTCAATTCCAACCGTGGGTGAAGCTCGAAGCGCCGGCGGGTCAGGAATTGAAATTCAATTCGACCAATCCGCTCGTCCTGTACTTGACGCCGACGGAGACCGCGACCACGGTCGCGGGAGCGCACGATTATGAAGCGCGCAATTGGATCAGCGGCGAAGGCGCGATCTACACCATCCCCGCGGGAGTGAAGGTCATCGACGTCCAATATCGCGAGACCGGCTACGACACGACCTTTGCCGGTTCGTTCGAGTGCAACGACGAAGACTTCAACATACTTTGGCGCAAGGCCGCGCGAACCGCGTACCTGTGCATGCGCGAGCATTTCTTCGACTGCCCCGATCGCGAGCGCGTCGGCTTCTGGGGCGACGGTACGCCCGAGTTGAATCAGTGCTTCTACGTCTTCGACACGGCCTCGCACCGTTTGTGCAAGGAACTCGTGCTGCGGAAGCTCGAGCCGGGCTTCTATCCCGGGCAACACTTGGAATTCCTCGGCGAATACGGTCTGTGGTTCTACTACCAGCACAGCGGCGATCTTGCTTCGATCGCGGCGGTCTACGATTCGACGAAGACTTTCTTGCTCGAGACCTACAAATCGGGCGATCCGAAGACCTGGTTCGACTGGGGCGCTGACAGCAAAGACACCAGCATCCTCGAAACCTGTTTTCTCTATATCGATCTTGGAACACTGCGGAAAATAGCACTCGCGACCGGCCACGAGGCGGATCTGCCACTGATCGATTCAAGGCGTGACGCGATTGCGAAGTCCTTCGATACGCGTTTCTGGAAGGGCGGCTACTACCAGTCGTCGGATGTCAAGACGCCGGACGACCGGGCCAACGCGATGGCGGTCAACGCCGGGCTCGCCGGACCGGACAAGTGGGACGCGATCTACACAAACGTCCTGTCGAAGACGACCAACGCGAGTTGTTTCTTCGATCGTTGGGTGTTCGAGGCGCTGTGCACGATGGGCAAGCAGGATCGCGCGTTGCTGCGCATGGTCACGCGATATCGCACGATGATCGGCTGCAGCTTCACGACGCTCTGGGAGCACTACGATCGCTGGTGGGCGTCGTGGCTGAACGCCTTCGACGAAGGTTCGTCATTGAATCACGGCTGGAATCCGCCGGCCTTGCTGCTTTCGCAGGAAATCGCGGGAGTCCGGCCGGTCGAGCCGGGTTGGTCCGTGTACGAGATCAAGCCCAAGGAGGCATTTCTGACTTCGATCAAGGTCGTCGTGCCTTCGATCAAGGGCCGCGTCGCAGTCGCGATCTCGAAGAGCGCGAGCGAGTACTCGCTCGACCTAGATTCACCGGCCGCGACGATTGCCATTGTCGGCATTCCGCGAGCGTCGTTTACGAAGCTCGAATCGATCGCTGTCAACGGCACGCTCGTCTGGGACGGCGCGTTTCGCGGCAAGCTCGCGGGGCTGGAGTGGGGCGGTGACGCAGGCGGATATCTCCAGTTCCGCGTCGTGCCCGGCGCCTGGCACTTCGTTGCGCGCGGAGCGCTGCCGCTCGAGACACCCAAACCTCCGCGACCGGCTGCGCAGGCTCTCGTGCCGCTCGATTCGCGCAAGTGGACCGCAACGGCCTCGGTGCCCGACGGCTCTTTCCTGTTCAGCGGCGACAAGATCCCGATCGACGTGTCCGCGGCGAATGCGATCGACGGCGATCACTGGACGGGCTGGCGCGACATGACGAAGACGCAGTACGCGGGCCAGTGGTTTCAGGTGGACATGCAGCAACGCGAGTCCTTCGATCAGATCGAACTCGACAACACCTGGGCCCAGTGGGACTGGCCTGCGCAGTACGCGGTCACAACCTCCGACGACGGCGCGCAGTGGAGCGCGCCGATTGGTGTCGGCCGCGGGCAACCGGGCATCACCACGATCCATTTTCCGCTGCAGACCGCGCGCTGGATCCGCATCACGCAGACCGGCACGAATCCGACGTACCACTGGTCGATTTATGAACTCAGCGTCTTTAGGAGCGCGCGCTGAGAACGCACTCGACGTCGCGATTCAGCTCACGAGCGGCGTCGTCTTCTTGACCAGCGCTTCGAGCGCCGTCAGGTGCTTCGCCACTCCCGCGGGATCCTTCAACTTGTCCTTCGGTACCGAGGACAGCGCCTTCCACTCCGCCTGGATGCTTTTCAACTCCGAGCTCTTGGCCACCGATGCCGCATATCCCCGGATCAGCTGCAGGGCTTTCTTCTCGTAGTCGTCGGGCGTGGCCTTGCCGCCTTTCAATCCGGCGATGGCTGTCGTGCACTTGGCGAGACCCTCTGTGAGGATTTTCGTCTGAAGCGCCGCGTTGCTCTTCAGGCGCTCCTTGGCCTTCGTAAAGTCCGCGGAAGGGTCGTAGCTCTTCACGGTCACGCCGTAAAGATCCGCCGCCTTGGCGATGCTCTCGACATGAGCCGTGCTGGCCGCCGGGATCAACTTGTTCTTCTTGAACTCCGTCGCAATCTTCTTCGCTTGATCGCGCAGCGCGTAGGCTTCCTTGCGAATCGGTTCGGTCTTGGCGAGCTCAGCCTTGCACTCTTTGATCGCGGCATCGACGTCCGCTTCGCTCTTGTACGCCATGGCGGCGTTGGTCTTGGCGATGTTGATCTTGCCCGCGGCTGCCTTCAGCTTGTCCATCTGGGCACCGATGCCGGTCTCGCCCGCGAACAGTTTCGCGACCTTGCCTTTCTGCTTCTGCCAGTCTGCGTTCGTGAGGATGGTCGGAAGCTCGGGGAAGCCCATGTCGAAGCCCTTCGAAAAGTGTGAGTCGCTTTGAACGCGCTGCACCAACGCGGTGCAGGCTGATCCTTGCGGGCGAGGAATATAGCCAGCGCCCAGGCTGAAACCACCAGCCCGCCGATCTCGCCGTCTGAATGCGCCCGGGTGCGTGTACCCGGCGAGCGGGAGGCGGGCTACGTAGCCGACTCGCCGCGCAGTGCTATCGTAGTGACGTGCCGGGCAGCACGAGGCTCCGCTTCGCGGGGCCGAGCTGACCGACTCGCCCTGAACGCTGCGCGGTCCTCAACATGAAGAGCTCGAATCCAATGTCGCGATTCGCCACCGTGCCGCTTGCGCTTTTCGCACTCGTCTCCCATGCAGCCGCGGGTGACTGGTACGTCGACCCGATCCACGGGAACGACGCGAATTCAGGGACAACGCCGCAGACCGCGTGGGGGACTCTGGCGTGGGCCAACTTTCACGTGCCTACCGGCGCGGCCGAGACGATTCACTTGGCGCCGGGCACATATCTGAATGCAGCGGGTTTCTATGTCAGACCGCGCTGGCGCGTCGTTGGCGAGATGGGAAGCGCCGTGACGGTTCTCCACTTCACCAGCACCTCGGGCGTGGTCTTCCTTTCGTCGCTGCCGTCTTATCCGTACACGTTTGGTCCCGACACGGAGCTGCGCGGGGTCACGATCCACGCCCCGAACGGGAACGGGCTGGAGCTCAGTTCGGGCGATTTCGAATTGAGCCCCACGCTGGTCGACATCTGCATCAGCGCAGCGCAAACAGGGCTCTGGTACAACGACTCGACGTTCGCGTCCGGCACGTGGTCGCCGACTTTCGATCGAATCACGATCTCAAATTGCGTCAACGGGTTCTTGTTCGACGCGAACAGTCCGGGAGTGAATCACTCGCCGCGTTTTCTGGACTGCGAAATACTCGACTGCACCAATCTCGGCCTCTACTTCGGGGGCCGTCAGGTGGCTGCAGATGTCAAGCGCTGTCAATTCGTTCACGACGCCAATGCGGGCGTGTCGTTCGACGCTTACGGACAGGCACTCGGAGGAGTGTTCGAGGATTGCCTGTTCGCCAAGAACACCGGCGCCGGCCTGCGAACCTCGGCTCAGTTCGCCCCGCCGCCGTCGTCGATCAACGTGACCCTGCGGCGCTGCACGCTGGCGGACAACGGCCAATTCGGCGTGCGAGCGCTCTCGACTGGGGTGCTCAGCACGCAGATCCAATTGGAGAGCACCATCGTCGCGAGAAACGGCGATGACCTGTCCGTGGATCCATCCACGCAGGTTTCGTACTCGTGCATCGAGGACGGCGACTTCGCAGGGATCAACGGCAACTTCGCGGCGGATCCCTCGTTCGTCGATCCCGCGGCCGGCGATTATCGGCTGCGCTGGGCAAGTCCCTGCGCCGAGCACGGCGATCCGGCCACACCCGCGGGCGTCGTTGACCTCGCCGGCCACCTCCGGCCGATCGACGGAAACCTCGACATCGTGGAACAGCCTGATATCGGAGCCTTCGAGTTCGCGCCTTTGGAGCTTTTCACGTCAGGTCATGGCGGGGCGCCGGCGAGCTTCGAATTCTGGGGCAGGCAAGGCGCTCGCAGCGGACTCTTTGTCGCGTTCGAGCCCGGTGTAGCTCCGCTCGCAACGCTCTATGGCGAGTTCGAACTCAATCCCGCCACCGCGCACAGACGGCTGCTCGTTTCGGTCGGAGCCGGACCCGCGACGAACTTTGCTTGGACCCTGCCAAGTGGCCCGGCCTGGATCGGACAAACGACCGCCTTCCAATCCCTGACCCGTTCACCGGCCGCGCCGAACGGAGCCGCATATTCGAACTTGGTTCAGTTGCTCATCCTGCCATGAAGAAGCTACTTCCCGCCTCGGGTCGCGCCCGAAAGACGGCATACGGCGCGCGGGCGAACCGCCGGAGATTGTCAGAGTCAGGTCGCGTGGCTTGGTACCCGGGTCGGTAGGCTGAAATTCCGCCCTTCTCGATCATGCGAACACTGTTCTGCGTTGGACTGCTTGCGTTGCTTTCGCCGCTTCCGCCTGGCGGCGAACCGAGCGCCAAGGCCTGTGACGATCTGATGCTGCACTACGCAGCTAGCGGCTTTACGGGAGCGGTGCTGGTGTCGAAGGACGGCAAGGAACTGCTCGCGGGCGGATACGGTTTCGCCGACTTTGCCGCGGACCGTGCGAATGGCGCCGACACGCTGTTCGAGATTGCATCGATCACGAAATCGTTCACCGCGGTCGCGGTCGTCAAGCTCGAACAACAGGGCAAGCTTTCGCTCGACGACTCGATCGCAAAACACTTGCCCGGCGTGCCGGAGCACTCGCGTGCGATCACGCTGCGTCAATTGCTCTCGCACACAAGTGGAATTCCGCGCGCCAACGGTTCCGGTCGCGGCGAGGATCTGGAAAAGGCGGTCGTCGCTTTCCTCGGCAGCGGGCCGCAGAGCAAGCCCGGTTCGAAGTACGAATATTGGAACGGCGGGTACTCGCTGCTCGCGGGCGTGATCGAACGCGCCGGCTCGCGCGGCTACACGCAATACATGGAAGAGGAGCTTTTCGCGCCTGCCGACATGCGCGACAGTGGTTTCACCGGCGACACCGATCTCGACGCGGCGCGCGACGCGCTAGGCGCGGGCCACGACGGTCGCGATCGGCACGCGCTGGAGCATCCGTACGATCATTCGTACGGATACCAGTACCGCGGCATGGGCGGCCTGGTCACGACGGCGCGCGACTTGCTGAAGTGGGATCGCGCGCTGGCAGGCAACTTGCTGTTGGACGAAGCGCACAAGCGCGAACTGTTCAAGCCCGTGAAGGAGGGCTACGCCCTGGGTTGGAATATCGCGAACGTCGCAGGCGGGGTTTTGCGCCAATCGCACGGCGGCTCGGTGCGGGGTTTCGTTTCGGAATTCCGGCGCTATCCCGCCGAGGGCGCCTGCATCGCCGTGCTGTGCAACCGAGACACTCTCAACCCTGGCGAGGTCGCCGACAATCTCGAGAGTCTGCTGTTCGGACGCGCGCTGGCCACGCCAGCTCCGAAGGGCGAATTGTTGACGAAGGCACAAGTGGAGGCCTGCGTCGGGACGTACGCGAACGCAGCGGAGCAACTAGTCGTGCGTGCCGCACCCGGCGTCTTGATGGCGGGCCTCGCGGGTGAAAAGACCCTGATTGCCGCGGGCACCGACGAGAAGCTCGGCTGGAAAGCCGACCCCGAGCAGTTGCGCCAGCGCGCTGTCGCGATGATCGCAGGCATCGCTCAGGGCGATGTCAAATTGCTGCGCGAGCACATGGCGAAGCGCATTCCGTCGAGTTGGCCCGACTCGTTCCTGCGCTGGGATTGGCCCGCGCAGCTTGCGGCCCACGGCGCCTTCAAGGGCGCGCACGCGATCGCGAGCGTGAACCGCGACGGAAAATTCCAGGTGCTGCTGGCCCTCGAGCACGAACAGAGCAACGGCAACGTCCTGCTCGCCTTCAGCGCGGAAGGCCTGGAAATTCTCGACCTGAAGGCCGGTCCCTTCCTTGCGAGCGCGCGCCTGCAACCTCAAGGCAAGGGCGCGTTCTTGCTGCTGCTCGGCGCATCACCCGCGAAGCTCGATTTCGAACTCACGAGCGGCAAGATCACCGCCGTACGCCTGGGCACGCTCAAGCTAGCCCGTCGGTAATACCTGACTCAGTGCGTCAATCATTCCGCGCCGAGCGAGCGGACGCGGCGCGCTCCCGCAGCCAGAGCACAAGCACGATCACCGTGTAGGTCGGCAAGAACTGGCCGATCGATTCGAGGCGAGCATCGAGCCCATCTTCGGTGAGGCCGGTCACCGGCTGCTTCAAGGCGATCCCGATCAGCACGAGTGCAGACAGGGCCGCAACGATCAGAAGCGTCGTGCGGCTGAGCAGCACGCTCGCGAGTACCGTGACGAAGACGAAATTGATCACGTTCACGTGGACCTCTTCGCCGTTCGTCCACGCCAACACGGTCACGAGTGCAAGCAGGCCGAAGACCAGGCCGTGCCCGACCCACTCGACATGCCCGCGGCGCAGCGCAACGAGCAGCAGGACACACAAGAGCGCCGTGGCGCCATTCGACGCAATCACCCGAAGCAAGTGCTCGACACTCCAGCCCTCTGCGAACAGGAAGACGGGCGCCGTGAGCAGCGCCGCCATGAAAACGAGCAAAAGCAACTTACGGGTGAGCTGTTCGTGAGCGCTCATGTTCACGAGCGTACGGAGTCAGGTACTTCTTCACCCTACCTTTTCGCCGTGTTCGCGCCCGAAGGCGCGTACACGGCGAAAAGGTA
>JAYUUV010000131.1:0-8453 GCA_043754695.1 Planctomycetota bacterium | reverse complement strand
ACGGCATCAACGCCGCAATCCACAACCATCCCAAACCCTCGCGCTACTGGAATCCCGACAGCGTGCTCGAGGCCATCAAGGGGCGCTCGAAGCGCATCGGATCCTGCTCCGACACGGGCCACTGGCCGCGTTCGGGCCTCGCGCCGGTCGAATGCCTCAAGAAACTCGAAGGGCATGTCATCGAATTGCACTTCAAGGACATCAGCGACGGGGTCGATCAGCCCTGGGGCAAGGGCAAAGGCGACGCACGCGGGATGCTGGCCGAGTTGAAGCGCCAGGGCTTCCGCGGCCTGATCGACATCGAATACGAGGATGGCGAGGGCGCCGTGCTCGAGGCCAACGTCGCGCGCTGCATCGAGTTCTTCGATGCGACGGCGCGCGAGCTCGCGAAGTAGTCCCAGACCGAGCGCCCCAACAACGAGGTCTGTGCGGACCCGCTTCGAATTCGCAGGGCTCGCGCTCGAAATGCGACATCTCCGGCACTCGACGAAGCGCGGCAGGCCCAGGTCCCGCTCGCGCGAGTGCGACACGGAACTCTCGAGATGCGGCTGCAGCAAGGAATCGAAAGTTCAGGACTAAACTCGCGGCGAAGCCGCGCTCGGACATCGCGGAGCAGCAGCCTTCCGACGCCACGACTGCATCGGCTCGCGCACGGGTCCTCCTGCGCGAGCGATCCGAACTGGATTCGGTTCGCCCTGGTCGGACTGCGCAGCGGCGCCGCGCGAATGGGCGAACTCCGGACGGCGAGCGAGGTCTAAAACTGCTTGTCGAGTACGACGAGATTGCAGGCCTGGGTTCTCACGATCGCCCCTCCGGGCGCGCTGACAACTGCTTGCAGATAGCGATTCACGGCCATTCCCGCCGGAGCCACAGCGTCCGAGATCATCAGTTGGACATTCAGGATTCCGCCGGCGGGTATGGTCCCCAAATCCATCCGGGAAAGTAGCGGACTTGCCACCAGCGAGATGCCGTTCTGCGGAAGATTGAGGCTGAACTCCGGCAGCGTCGAGAAGTTCAGAACGACTCGATCCCCGGCGGTGCCTGCAAACGAGAGACTCAACGGCGCCCTGTCCTTGACGGGATTCGGGCAAGTGAGAGTGCGAGCGGCTGCGGGCAGAGTGGACACGGCACCAAGAATCGCATAGCCGTCCAAACCGCCGCAGCCGCCACCTTGATAGCACTGTCCGCCCAGTCCGGCATGGAAGGAGCTTCCGAGGTTGTAGACCGTCGAGCCCGTGCCGGCGAGCAAGCCGCTTCCCCCGTTGCTGGGGTAGATGAATGCATCCCCTCCGTATCCGCCGTGAATCGAGCACTTCGCGAGGAACAGGCTGGAGCCCGAGACAGGGAGAGCGTGCGCACCCGGGCCTCCGATGTAGTACGCGCTGCCTCCGGTTCCTCCGATGATCGTCGTATCGTAGATCGCCGCCACGGATCCTTGGATCGTGAGCGCATCTGCACCTGACCCCGCGACGCCATTCGGAGAAAAATTTGGGTCGTCCATTCCTCGGCCGCCCAGGATCGTGCATTTGGAAAGAACGACATTGGTACAGCCCGTGATGTGACCGGCCCGAGCCCCATCTTCTCCGCAGCCTCCCGTGGGACAAGCGGAGAAGCAATTGCAGTTCCAAACGCTGCCGGTCTTGCCAGCGAACGTGCAGCGCTCGATACGAACGGCTCCCTGGCAATTGGTGAAGCTGAAGGCCTCGGTAGTCGAGCTCGCACTCGTCACGCTCAATCCGGCAACGACGAACGTCTTGCCCGCCGGGAGTGCGTCGACGGCCACGGTGCCGGAGACCACAATCGGCGGAATGCCCGGTGCCGCGACGACGTTGATGCCCTTCCCTATCGCCGAGAAGCCCGCGTAGCTGCCCGCCTTGATCAGAATAGTGTCGCCGTCTACGGCCGCGTCGACGGCTGGCTGAATCGCCGTGAAATTGCCGCCGGTCGGTGCCACGACGAGCACGTTTCCAAATGCAGCGCTGACGACCGGGGCTGCTGAGGCAGGAAGTGCCAGCGCGATCAATATTCCAATCCTTGTCCTGAACGAGTGCATGGGAGAGCTCCTGTCGTGGGTGCGCGAGCCGCGCGAGTGTCGCCGCAGGGGGGCATGCTATGCCGTTCTCGAGGAGTATGCCTGGGGAGAGCGCGAGCAGGGCCGTTTCAAGCCCTGGCACGCAGTCATGGTCGTACCGCCCCCGCGCTTGCCCGAGGATCGGCCTTCGGCTGCTAGGATGCAGAGCGTTGCGACGCATGCTCCAAAACCTCGTGTCATGCTGATCGCCAGCTTGCCGGCGCGGCTTGCAGCGCTCAGCGTACGCGCGGCCATGATCGCAATCGCGATTGCAATTTTCGGCGCGCTGGCCGCGGCCGCCCAACAGCGCGAAGCGCCGGGATTGAACGAGTTCGACGTGACTGTTCGGCCGCTGCTCCAGGAATACTGCATCGCCTGCCATTCGACCGAACAGCAGAAGGGCGAGCTCGACCTCGAACGATTTGCCTCGCAGAACGGCGCGCGGAAAGAGCCACAGCTTTGGCAGCTCGTGTCGGAGAAGTTGCGCAACCTCGAGATGCCGCCGGCCGAGAAACCGCAGCCCCCACCAACGCAGCGCGCCAAGCTGCTTGCGTGGATCGAGAGCACGCTCGACGACCTCGCGCGCGAGCACGCCGGTGATCCCGGTCCCGTTGTGCTGCGACGGTTGTCGAACGCCGAGTACACCTACAGCGTGCGCGACCTCACCGGCGTGGCGTCGCTCGATCCCGCGCGCGAGTTTCCGGTCGATGGCGCCGCGGGCGAGGGTTTCATGAATGTCGGCAATGCGCTGGTGATGTCGCCCGCGCTGCTGACGAAGTACTTCGATGCCGCCAAGGCGATCGCCGATCATGCGCTGCTGCTCGAGGACGGTATCCGCTTTTCGCCCGGCGCCACGCGCCGCGACCAGAGCGAGGACCGGCTGCTCGAGATCCGCAACTTCTATCGGCAATACACCGATCCGGGCGGCGGCGAAATCGTGAACTTGCAGGGCATCGTCTTCACGACCAACGCAGGCGGCCGTCTGCCGCTCGAGAAGTATCTTGCCGCGACGATCGAGTTGCGCGATGCCAAGCTTGCCCAGGGCGGCTTGGACATCGCCGCGGTCGCGCGCGCCCGCGGCCTCAGTCCGAAGTACCTCGCGACGCTGCTCGCGGCATTGACGGATTCCAAGCCCGCCCTGCTGCTGGACCCGATCCGGACGGCATGGCGCGCGAGCGCAGCGCAAGACGTCGAGAAGCTTGCGGCCCAGATCTCCGCCTGGCAGAAGTCGCTGTGGAAATTCAGCAGCGTCGGCCAGATCGGCAAATCGGGCGGGCCCAAGGCCTGGATGGAGCCCGTGGATCCGCTGAGCGAGTCGCAGGAATTGCGCATCGCGTTGCCAGCACTTCCTGCCGTGGACGCTGCACAGAGCGCGGGCAGCCAGAGGCGGACGATCTACCTTGTGGCCGGCGACGCAGGCGACGGCGCCGATCACGATGTCGTGATTTGGCAGGCGCCGCGCTTCGTTGCGAAGGGCCGTCCCGATCTGTTGCTGCGCGACGTTCGGACCGTGACGCTGGAGCGGCAGGCCCGGCGCGCGCGCCTGTTCCGCGGCGCGCAGGCGGCGCTCGCCGCATGCGCCGAAGTCGAACTCCAGGACAAACAAGTCGCGCAATCGAGCGTCGATTTCGAAGGAATCGCGCGGCGCCACGGGCTCGCGGCCGGCGATCTGGCCAGTTGGCTGGAGTACCTCGGCCTCGGCCCCTGTGAACCGGCGCGAATCGACGCGTGCTTCACGGCGAAGCTCGACCATCCCAGCGACTACGCCTTCATTTCGGGATGGGGCAGCGCACAGACCCCACTCGTGCTCGCCAATTCATCCGACGAGCACGTCCGCATTCCTGGAAACATGCAGCCGCACAGCGTCGCAGTGCATCCATCGCCAGCGCTGCGTGCGCTGGTCGGCTGGCGCAGTCACGCGCCGGCGAGTCTGCGCGTCGAGGCGAAGATCCAGCACGCGCATCCTGAGTGCGGCAACGGCGTCGCATGGTCGCTCGAACTGCGTCGCGGCGTGCAGCGGCGGGTGCTCGCGAGCGGCTTCGCGCAAGGCGGCGACGTCGAGCAGCCGCCGCCGCTCGAGAAGCTTCAGGTTCGGCCGGGCGACGTCGTGGCGCTTTCGATCGGCGCACGCGACGGAAATCACGCATGCGATCTCACGGCCGTCGATCTCACGCTGACCAGCGCCGACGCCGCCGCGCCGGCTTGGGACCTTGGCGCCGATTGCTCGTCCGATCTGACCGCCGCCAATCCGCACGCCGATCGCTTCGGCCAGACGGGCGTCTGGAGTTTTTCGACCGAACCGGACTCGGGGCCGGACTCCGGCTCCGTGACGGGCGCCAGGATTCCGCAAGCTTCGATCCTGGCGCGCTGGCTGCTGGCGACGAACGCGCAGAATGCAACGGAGCAGGCGCGCTGCGCGGGGCAATTGCAGGAGTTGCTCGACAGCGGCGGCAAGCTGGCTCCGGACGGCCCGGACGCCGCGCTCTATCGGCAACTCGCATCCCTCGGCGGGCCGCTGCTTGCGCAGACGGCGGACGAAGGGCGAGGGATATCCGGCGCAGCGGCTGCGAGCGGTCGCGGCGTCGTCGTGCTCGGCGAGGAATTCGGCCTCGACCCCGCGCGATTCGGTGTCGACCTCGCAGGTCAGCCGATCGACGAGGCGAGCTTTTGCACGAAAGCGCCGTCGGTCGTCGCGATCGCGGTGCCCTCGGAACTCGTCGAGGGCGCTGAGTTCGTGACTACGGGCGCGCTCTCGCCTCGCGACGGAGCCGAAGGCAGCGTGCAGCTCGAGGCGCGCCTCACAACGGACTCAGCCTTCAAGGCCGGCCTCGTGCCGAGCGAAGCCACGCTCTCGGAAATCAACGGGGCCTGGACGTCGAACAACCAGCGCATCCAATTCGCCGTCCCGGTCATCGTCCACGATGGCAGCGCGGCAAGGCGGCGGGTGCTCGCCGCGCTCGACGAATTTCGCGCGCTGTTTCCTGGCGCGCTGTGCTACGCGAAGATCGTTCCGGTCGACGAGGCGGTCACCCTGACCCAGTTCTACCGCGAGGATCAGGCACTCGTCCGATTGATGCTCGACGACGCGCAGGCGCGGCAGCTCGATCAGCTGTGGGCCGACTTCCATTTCGTCGCCCAGGACGCGCTGAGCGAGGTCGACGCCTTCGACCAGATCTATCAATTCGCGACCCAGGATGCCGATCCCAAGGTGTTCGAGCCGCTGCGCGAACCGATTCGGCGCGCTGCCGCGGTTTTCCGCGAGGAACAGCGCGCGGCGGAACCGGCGCAGATCGACGCCGTACTCGAATTCGCTGATCGCGCCTGGCGGCGGCCGCTCTCGACGACGGAGCGGGACGAGCTGCGCGGCTTGTATCCAAAATTGCGCGGCGCAGGCCTCGCTCACGACGAGGCCATCAGGCTCATGCTCGCGCGCGTCCTGATCGCGCCGGCGTTCCTTTATCACCGTGAATTGCCCGAGCCCGGCACGCAGGCGGCCCCGCTGAACGACTTCGAATTGGCGAGCCGGCTCAGCTACTTCCTGTGGTCGTCAGTGCCCGACGATGAACTGCGCGCCGTGGCCGCGGCGGGGCGCTTGCAGCGTGACGAGGAGCTGCTCGCGCAGACGCGGCGCATGTTGAAGGATGCGCGCGTGCGCCGCCTCGCGACCGAGTTCGGCTGCGCCTGGCTGCACGTCTACGGCTTCGACCAGCTTTCCGATAAGAGCGAGCGGCACTTCCCGACCTTCGAAGCGCTGCGCGGCGACATGTACGAGGAGACGATCCGCTTTTTCACCGAGATGTTCCAGACCAACGCGCCGGTTCGCGATTTGCTCGACGCCGACTACACGTTTCTCGACCAGGCGCTCGCCACGCACTACGGGATTCCTGGCGTCGTCGGGACGCAATGGCGGCGCGTCGACGGCGTGAAAGCGTTTTCGCGCGGCGGCCTGCTCGGCTTCGCGACGACGCTCGCGGCGCAATCGGGCGCCTCGCGCACGAGCCCGATCCTGCGCGGCAACTGGGTCTGCGAGGCGTTGCTGGCCGACAAGCTGCCGCGGCCGCCGAAAAACGTTCCGAAGCTGCCGGAGGACGAAGCGGGCGAGTCGCTGACGATTCGCGAACTGGTCGAACGGCACAGCCAGGACCCTGGCTGCATGAGGTGTCATCAGCGCATGGATGCATTCGGCTTGGCGCTCGAGGGTTTTGACGCGATCGGACGGCTTCGCACGCAGGATCTCGGCGGCCGTCCGCTCGATACCCGCGCGAAGACCATGGACGGCTCGCAGTTCGAGGGTCTCTCCGGTCTGCGGGACTACCTCCTGACGAAGCGCCGCGACGATTTCAATGCGCAGTTCTGCAGGAAGCTGCTCGGCTACGCGCTCGGAAGAGCCGTGCAGATCTCCGATCGGCCGCTTCAGGCCGAAATGGCGGCGGGGCTTGCGGGCGACAAGTCGCACATGAACGACATTGTCGAAGCGATCGTACTCAGCCGACAATTCCGGACGATCCGCGGCCGCGACGAGCTCGCGGACGATGCGGATCTCCCGGACGGGGAAGGCAAGCGATGATCCAGTGGAGTCCAAGATGAACCTGCGCAAGTTCGAACGGCGGACCTTTCTGCGCGGTGTCGGCGTGAGCATGGCGCTGCCGTGGCTCGAGTGCCTCGACTTCGCGAAGCCTGCGCGCGCGGGCCAAACGCTGCCGTCTAGCGGTGACGCGCCCGTGCGCCTTGCCGTGATGTTCTCCGGCAACGGCTTCCACGGCAGCGAATGGTGGGCGAAGGGTGAAGGCAAGACGCTGGAACTCGGCCGGGTGCTCGCACCGCTGGCCGAGTTCCGCGAGAAGTTGATTTTCGTGCGCGGCCTGTTCAACGCCGAAGCGCAGAAGGGGAACATCCACAGTTCGCAGACCGGCAATCTGCTCAGCGGCGCGCCGCTCGCATCCGGCGGCGAGATCCGCTCGGGCACGAGCCTCGATCAACTGCTCGCGCAGCGCCTGGGGTCTGCGACCAAGCTGCAGAGTCTCGTGCTCGGCTGCGAGAAGTCGAATCCGTCGGTGCACAAGAACTATTCGATGCTCTACAGCTCGCACCTCTCCTGGTCGTCGCCGACGACACCGACGTCGCTGGAGGTGTATCCGGCGCTGGCGTTCGACCGCCTGTTCAAGGACGAGGTCGGAAAGGGCGACCAGAGTGTGCTCGATGCCGTGCTTGCCGACGCGAGCGACTTGGCCAGGCGCCTCGGTGCAGGCGATCGGCGAAAACTCGACGAGTACCTCGACTCGGTGCGCGACGTGGAGCGGCGCATCGAGAACGCGGGGAAGCCGAACGCAAGGTCGGGCTGGCGGCCCACGCTCGAAGGGCCCGATCGGCCGCGTCCTGCGGATGGCATCCCAGAGCACATCGCCGATCACATGCGCTTGATGTGCGACATTCTCGTGCTCGGCTTCCAGACCGACAGCACGCGCATTGCGACGCTGAAGCTGAACAACGACCACTCGTCGCTGCGCTTCCCGCACCTGGGCGTCGACTATATGATCCACCATTTGCTATCGCACACCGACACGCCGGACTGGCTGAAAGTGAATCAGTTCTTCGTCGAGCAAGTCGCCTACGTCGCACGCCGGCTCGATGCGATCCAAGAGGGACCGCGCTCCGCGCTCGACAACACGATGCTGCTCTACCTGTCGAGCATGCTGACCGGCAGCCACAACAACGACGAACTGCCGGTCGTGCTGCTCGGCGGTGGCGGCGGGCGCATTCGCGGCGGCCGGATCCTCGACTACCGCGGCGATCCGAATCGCCAGGCGTGTCGGCTCTACCTATCGATGATGGGGAAGATGGGGCTGGAACTGCCGTGCTTCGGCGACGCCGAGTCGCCGCTCGCGGAGATCTGAACCGGAGTCGGCGCTCTGCGGACGGGAACATCAAGCCCCAGGTCCTGCGGCCACGGTCGCAATGCGCAGCGGGCCTGCGGCCGCGGCCGAAATGCGAAGGGGGATGGTTGCCGTGAAGCTCTCCTCGCGGGCGCGACAACACGGTGTCAGGTTTGCTCGCGGCCGTCCCGCGACTCCTGCCGCATGGACCTCGGCCGCCAACGGGCCGCTCGACCCTTACTGGCCGACGTCCATGCGGGAGGAGTGCGGGACAATCTGCCCGACTGAGTCAGGTTCGTGTATGGGTCGTTTGAAGGCCGGCCATACTCATGCTGCACATGCGTACCATGGCGGACCTGCTTCCGTCCCCAGAACCCCGCTCCCGGCCCTGCTGCGTCCCCCGGCCAGAGGCACCAAGTCCCGATGTCCAAGAAGCGCAAGAGACTGCTGTTCCTGCTGACGATCCTCGTACTCGGTGCCGGAGGCACCGGCTGGGTGCTGAGGAACCG